>CAYPFW010000002.1:0-241076 GCA_964410585.1 uncultured archaeon
TTTAAGTTTATGCGCCAGGCGGGAATTGAACCCGCGTCGTAAGCTTGGGAAGCTCAAATTCTACCAAAATACAAACTCTTTCTTAAAAAGAGCCTACTATACCACTGGCGCAAACAATTGATTTATTTTAGAATTATATACAATCCAATTATAATCGCCAATAATCCAATTGCTGTGTTAGCATCGAAGAAAATTCCCTTTGAGTAAGCAGTCAAATAACTGTATAGATTACCTATCACTACAACACCTAGACCTATTCCTATTTTTTTCCAGCTTGGTTTATCTTTGGGTTTTTGATCTTCGGTTTTTGGTGTATCTGAATCTTGTTCTTCAGTCTTGTGTTCTTCTGATTTGACTTCTTCTTTTGTCATATTTTTATATTAGTTTCTTTTTGTATACATTCTTTGGAAGGCGTAAAATTTTTCGGAGCATCAGCGAAAGAAAAATTTAGCCTCCTGTTTTGATTAACCTTTTAGGATAAAAGGTTAGACGCTGAGGATGAGAGTCGAACTCACGCGGGCAGAGCCCACAGGTTTAGCAAACCTGCGCCATAGTCCTAGCCTTTTTCTATATTCAATATCTGTATACCGTTTCTTAGCAGCTGGAAACTGGTTTTGCCAGTTTCGGTATCTGACGAGTACGGTAGACTTTTCTTTTTGAAAGAAAAGGCTAGCTTAACCACTCGGCCACCTCAGCATAGGGAACCTGTTATAATATTTGTTCCGGTTTCGTGTGCGTCTGCACACGAGATGAACGCACATCTCGTGAACTGGCGTTCACGACCTTTAACCCTTCACCATCGCAATATTTAGTTTGAGGATTATAAGAGGTTTTTGACGATAGAAGCCTTTTTAAGTTTGTGGGTATATATAATAAATACAAAGCAGATGCTTTGGTTAAATGGGGGTTCTCATATGGTACAAATTTCTAGCATTTCTGATACATTCGCAAAAGATGTATTTACAGATAAAGGAATGTATTGCGGAAAGGTTGAGGATGTTGAATGTGACTTGAAGAGATTCAAATTGAGATCTCTTGTTGTCAGAGCTGTTAAGGGTTCCTATTTGGGCAGCATGTTGGGTGACAAAAGAGGATTGATCATACCATTCCCAATGGTGCAAGCAATAGGCGACGTTGTTGTGATAAAACACATTGCAGCTCCATTAGCAGACGACCTTGAGCAAAAAGTTCCGGTTAAAGCTTAAATGGTTGAATCTTTTGTTTTTGATTCACACCATACTTGGTTTAATTCTCTTTCTAGGTAAATATGAGAGTATTTCTTTAATTGTTTGATCTATGATTTTCTTATTTGTATCAACTAAAGTACCACGATCAAATTTCGAAACAAGTTTGTAAACTGCTTCTGCTGCGTCTTTGCCAAGTTTTTTCTTTCTTTTACTGTCCCTTTCTATACAGACCATCAACGGCGCCTTCAAAGTAAATATGTATGGCTTATAGTCCTTTAACTCCTTGAGAAGATCTTGTATCTGGCTTTTGTGATAGAAGCAGGCATCGAATATTACTATTTTTCCCTTCTTTAATTTTTCCTTTACTTTAGGCATGACAAATTTAGTTGCTTTAATAAAATTTTCAGCTGGAATACATTCTGCATTTGGTCCAACTTTATCTAAACCAGATTTTTCAAGAACTAAGTCTACTGAGACATATTCTGCACATAAAGCCTTTGCCAATTTTTTGGCTATTGTTGATTTGCCAACACCTAAAGGACCTCTGATGATAATATAGTAGCTCATATTCTAATTTCACACTTAAGCTTGATACAAAACAGTGTATCTGTGATTGCTTTTTCTTAGTAGAAGAGGAACTCCCCACTTTTCAGCTTCTTTTTGGTTCTTTTTGTTTTGGTAGCTGCTTTTTCTGCAAACAATGTACTGAACTGATATTTTTTTGTCAAATTTGTCTATATCAAAAACATCATACAGTTTGCAAGAAAAATGGAATCTCCATTTTTTAGGTATTGAAAAATCATCTTCCACCATGAGTAAGACATCTATATCAGAATAAATCCGATTTTTAAACGGTTTTTCATATTTGCCAAATGTTCCTTTAACCAATGAACCCATCATCAAAACCTTGCTGATTTTCTTGTTTGGCAATAAATCTTTCAATATAAAATCCTTTGCTTTTTCAAATATTTTCTTTTGTTCTGTCTTTGAGAAAATTATTTTTCGGGGTCGCTCTTTAGTATATTTCTCCATATTTGCTTGAGGTTTTTAGTCCAGTAAAGTATTCTACAAAACTTTAACTCCATTACTCTTAACCAAAACAATATCCTCTATTCTACACCCAATATCTTTCAAATAAACTCCAGGCTCTACCGTCAGAGTCATATTCTCTTTTATTTCTCCCCTGATTGATTCGTGAACAGAAATACCAACACCGTGGCCAAACAAATGTTTTACTTGGTATTTGTTTTTTTTCATTAATTTGCAGTAGAACTTTTGTACATCCTCAAATTTCAATCCAGGTTTGATGAAATCGATTATTTGTTTCTGTATATTTTCAACATCTTCCAAAACTTTTTTCTGCTTTTGGTTGATTTTTGAGTAAAACATCCTTGTGATGTCAGCGCAATAATAATTATATTTTGCTCCTGAATCTATGATAACAAGCTCGTTTGGTTTGATAATTTTTTGGCTCGGTATGTGATGGATTTGCGGTCCGTTTTCCCCTGCAGAAACAATTGTATCAAAGGCTATGTCAGCCCCTGATTTTTTGAAATTTGAATCAACTTGTTTAGCGACCCAATACTCTGTTTTTCCCCAAATATCCAATTTGTGAGCCTGTTTTGTAATTTTTATTGCTGTTTTAATTGCTTCTATCTCCTCAGAATCTTTAATGTTCCTTGGCTCTTTTATTATATCAGAAGCTGGTTTGAATCTGGCTTTCATTTTTGTCAAATTTAGGTAAGTCCTAGCTAGAAGGCTATGCTCATCGTACCCAAATGTCTTTTTTGAGAAGAATTTTTTCAGGTCTTGTTTTTTTGAAAGAAAGTACACATCGAGTGGGAGGCTTTTTGCTTCATTGTCTAAGGGTGAAAGAAGGAATTTTGCAGATTTGTTGTCTACAATTAGAAAAGCATTTGAGCTTGGCTTGTATCCTGTGTAGTAGATGATGTCGTCTATATCTGTTATCAAAGCTGCTGGAATTTTGTTTTTTTCAAGTAGTTGCCTCAATTTATTAGTGCGCGCCTCGAAGTTCATAATTAGTATAATATTGTTTTTGGGCGAATATGAAGGTTATTAAACTTAAAGATTTGGAAAACCAGCAGATAGCTAATGAGGTAGAGGAAGCTGTCAAAAAAGGCGAGGTAATTATTCACCCAACAGACACTGTTTATGGGATTGGTTGCAATGTTGAAAGTGTTGATTCTGTGGAAAAGCTTTACCAAGCTAAAAAAAGAGATAGGACAAAACCTGTTTCTGTTTTTGTACCTTCTTTGGAATGGATAGACCAAAATTGCACTGTTAGCCAAGTGAACAGGGAATTTTTGAAAAGCCTGTTACCTGGGCCCTATACAGCTATTTTAAAATACAAATCTGTTCCAAAAGTTTTGGAAACCCCGGATAAAACAATTGGTGTGAGGATTGTGAAAAACAAATTCTGTGATTTGCTTCGAAGGTTGAATGTTATTTTTATCACAACTTCTTTGAACATTTCAGGTGAGGAAAATATCACAAAAATAGAAGATTGCCCGGGAGGATTGAAAGAAGTTGCTTCCATAGCTATAGATTCAGGGGAGCTTGGAAAAAGAGCCTCGAGGGTATTTGATTTAACTACAGACGATATTAGGGTTTTGAGACCGTAGATTCAAAATCTTTTTCTGCCAGATCTTCTATAAGAATCGTTTTTTGTTTTGATTTTAGTCCCCGCAGAATTCTCACGTTTTTGCCAAAAATTCTGGAAAGCTCTTTTACAATCTCTGTATTTGCCTTGTTGTTTTCAGGTTGGTTTTCTGTGCAAATGATGATTGTTTCGCCAAATTTTGAGATCTCAAAGGCGGGTGAATTTGGTTTGATTTTGGCATTGAATATGTAGTTCATACACGATCGCATATTTCTGCCCACAACTTACCTCTAGTTTTTGGATGTCCTTTGGGTATCTTAAAATACGCATCTTCGGCACGTCTTCTGTCATGATAGTTCCAGCTTGCAACCATTTTTTTCCTCACTCTTAATGGCAATTCAGATATCTCCCTACTGTACCTAATCCATGGATCGAATGATGGTCTTTCGCTGACTACATGATTTCCTTCACAAGGTTCTGTACTTGAGTAGTATCGAAGTTTCCTGCCATCTGCCTTAACTTTTAAAAATTCGTATATATCCTGATGGAAAAAAACTTGCAGCGCCCTGTCATCTTTTATAACTACAGTTAAGTTTTCGCCTGATTCAGAATCAACGGGCCTGCTGTTTGGGAGCTCCCATGTTTCCACTATCCTATACCCTCTTCCTGGAGGAAAATTGTCGACACTGTACACCCATGTCATATGTCTACTATAGAGAAAGCTTTTAAATATAAGTAGACTAACTTGTTGAATATGGACGCTCATATATTGTCTTTTAGGAATGCAAGGCACCCACACAAAATGAACCACTTTTTGCTAGAGGTAGAAGGGGTCGATTCTAAAGAAAAAGCAATCAAAATGGTAGGCAAAAAGGTTGTGTGGAAGAGCAAAGGTGGAAAGCATATCCACGGTGTGATTGCAGCAGCTCATGGTGGAAAAGGTGTCCTTCGCGCAAGGTTTTCTAGAGGCCTTCCAGGCGAAGCTGTTGGCACAAAAGTTGCTGTAAAGGAATAACTAGTTCTATATTAACCAATTTCAACAACTCTATCTATGAGAATTGCTAAAGAAGGGAAGGTTAAATTCCAAGTGTACGAAGGCGAAGTAAATAAACAACTTCCCGTTTTTTACAATCCGGAAATGGAAGAACACAGAAATATCACTGTATCTGTTCTCAATTCTTATTTTCCAAAAAAATTCTTAGCATGCGATCCTTTAGCTGGTTCTGGTGTGCGCGGTTTGCGGATAGTAAAAGAGACAAAAGGCGAGGTTGTTCTAAATGATATAACATCTGAAGCTGTGAAATTAATGAAATCAAACTTCAAACTAAACAAAATCAACCAGAAAAAATACAAGGTTTTCCACAAAGATGCAAAAATCCTGCTTTTGGAAAATTGGCACAATTTTGATTTTGTTGATATAGATCCATTTGGTTCGCCTGCGAAATTTTTTGAGCCTTCTGCTGTTGCAATAAAACCAGATGGCTTGTTCGCTGCAACAGCAACAGATACAGGCGCTCTTGCTGGCTCTTTCAAGGAAGCTTGCCTTCGAAGATATGGTGTGCGCGTTTGCAGAACAGATTTTTACAAAGAGCTTGGAATACGTGCTTTGATAACAGCAATACAGCAGTCTTTTGCAAAATATGATTTAGCATTTGAGCCACTTCTGCCATTTTCAAATCATTTTTTCAGGGTTTTTGGAAAAGTGGGGAGAGGAAAGCAAAAAGCAGACAAAATTTTGGAGCAAACAGGTTTTGTTTCTTACTGTCAAAGGTGTTTGAACAGGGAATTTTTTGGTGTTTTGGACAAACAGTTTGGAAACAAAATCAAATCTCAGGATTCGCCGCGAACCAATTGCACCAATTGCCAATCTAAAAACCAGATAATAGGACCTATTTGGTTGGGAAAAATTCAGGTCAACAAATTTGTGAAAAAAGTAAACAATGAGCAGAAAAAAAGAGGATTCAAAAAAGTCTTTATTGAAGAAATAGAACATCCATTTTATTTTGATGTGCACAGAGTGTGTGGATTAGTTGGAAAAGAGTCTCCTAAGTTTGAAAAAATTATTGAAAACTTAAAAAAATCTGGATTCGAAGCGTCTAGATCAAACCTTTTCCCAGACGGGATAAAAACAAATGCAGATTTTAAAGTTTTTTTTAAATGTATTTAGAGAAAAATTATTCCATTTGAAAACTCGCTTTCTGTTAGTTGCTTTAGAGCATCTTCGGGTATTCCTTTTTTTCTTGCTTCTTCAATCACTTGTTTTCTCATCTCAGACTCTTTCATCAAACCAAATCTATATGATTGAATATTAGCCATTAAAGACGATGATCGAGTCACACGTCTTAGTCCGGGAAGTGGTTGAGGCCCTGACTTTGTTTCATCGAGGAAAACTTCAACCATATCAAGATCCTCCATAAGTGTTTTAACCCTAGGTCCTAAGTATGGATCAATAACATGACTTTGAATACCTTCTCTTGCGATTGGATCTTGTGTATTAAGCATTGGCAATGAAATTTTCAGCATTGTAGCTATGTCAAATATCGTCTGTTCAACATATCCTAGCCATGTTGTTGAATTCTTGAAAGTATCAGGACTATGGAAGCCAGCTCCTAAATTGAACCTTTCATTTAATTCTAAATATCTGACTTTTAGCTGTTCAAAAACATCTATTAGAGATGTTTTTGGTGCATATTCAGTTTCCTCTCTTCTCGATTTTGGAACAAATCTATACAAAAATACCATAAGAAAAAAGGAAATAGAATTTAAATTGATTCTGTTGGGTTTTCTACAATGACATAGATACCGGTTGGCAAAAGATTTCTCAGAAGCCTTATGTGTTTTCCAACGGTTGGATTTTTTGTATCCAGATCTCCATATCTGAAATGGTCGTTGTCAATTGAATGCATTGCCTTTGTTAGGAAAATATCCATTTCATCTCTTGTTTCTAAAAAGTCACTTTCTGCTGTATCCTTTCCAGGAACAGGATCTTGTGGAAGGACATATGATCTTCCTGTTTCTTCATCTTTCATTGTTTTGTAAACAGTTTTTTGTCCACCCTCTTCTACCAATAAAAATGAAAAAATCAAATCACCTTCTACATATCGGCCTAAAGTGAAGTTTTTCATATTTATCTCCTTTTTGTGATTGTTGATGGTGCTAGGCTAAAATCGCCTTCACCATTTCCCAATAAAATATCATATTGATTTCCATTTGTAATTGCTAAATCCAAGTTGCCGTCAGTGTTAGCGTCTATTGCTTCTATCCTTGCACTTCCCGGAAGGCCTCTTGCTAATTCTGTGCCTTCTTGTGTTCTGAAATATTTTCCATTTATTGGGCCGCTAACATATTGTCCATCTACTATACGAAGTGTGTATGTCCCTTCTCCTGTTGGCTCTCTGTAGACAGCTTCTTTTCTAGGATCTGAATTAAAATTAGCAGTAAGTAGAGGATCAACTGGAATTTCTCTTGATCTATAAACCAAAAACCCAACTACGCCTAAAGCAGCAGAAAGCGCAGTTGCCGTTAACCAAGTTGTTCTAATACCCAATCGCGAAGTTTTGTCTGACATGTTAAACTCCTGCTGGAACTGGTTTTTGTTTTTCTGCTTCAAGAATTAATTTTTCAGGTAAACCGTATATCATATTTTTCTCCAGCGCTTCATCTGATCAAAAACTTTGAAAGGAAGAAATTTAAGCGTTCAGCAATTGCTCTTCCTCTTCTTTGACTTTTTCTTCGACTTCGTCTTTGATTCCAAGTTTCTCGACGATTTCTTTGTACCTATTTCGGATTGTGACTTCAGTCACACCGATTGCATCTGCAACCTCTCTCTGAGTCTTTTTCTCGCCTTCGAGAACTGCGGCTATATAGAGGGCAGCAGATGCAACTCCAATAGGACCTTTACCAGAAGTAACATCAAAATTTGTTGCCTCGTCCAAGATTTTGACAGCGCGAACTTGCACCTTTTCTGTAAGTGTAAGCAAAGAGCCAAATCTAGGGACATAGTCTTGTGGTTTTGCAGGCAATATTCTTATTGTAAGTTTCCTTGAAATGTATCTATATGTTTTTCCAATATCTCTCCTAGAGATACCAGAAGCTTTTGAGATTTCATCAAGTGTTCTTGGTGCACCGTGTTCTCTGCAAGTTGTATACAATAGAGCAGAAATTATAGATTCTGTTGACCTTCCTCTCACCAAGCTTTCATTAGCAGCTCTTTCATACTGTTTAGCTACTTTTTCATGTATAGCTGGAGAAAGACCTAATTGCGAAACAAGCCTTTGAAGCTCTGAAAATGCAAAAGACAAATTTCTGTCTTTGGATTTGATCAGCCTTTTGTGCCATTTTGCAAGCCTGTAGTACTGAGCTCTTTTTCTTGGAAGAACCTTAAACAATTCACCCCTTCCTTTACCTATTTCAGTTGTTATACCATGATCGTGTTTTGTAGGTGTTAGTGGAGCGCCTGTTCTAACCCTTTTTGATCTTTGAGCTTCGTCAAAAGCTCTCCATTCTTGAGTAGAATCAATTGTGTTTTCTTGCAAAACTAAACCACAAACAAGGCAAGAATTTTCCCCTCTTAGGGAATCGTATTGTATTTTTGTGCTTCCGCACTCGGGACAAGATTGTTTTCCTTCGAACTTCATAAGAATTTACTCCTTTCAAGTTAAAAATCATTGTAACTTTTGCAATAAATATAATTGCTGAAGTTATATATAAAGCTTTGTGTTTTTTTGCGAGTTGTTTATAAAGGCCTAAGAATTTTTACTATTTTTTAGTTATAGTTTTATAAAACTTTCGGTTTTGGGAGGTTTTAGTAATATAACTCTTTATTTGGGTATATACTCATAATACTATGAATGGTTAGTCGTGGAAGGCGTAATTTTTTCCGAACAGCAGTGAAGGAAAAAATAGCCTCCATTTTTGATTGACCCAAGCTTTTTAGGAAAAAGCTTGAGCAAAAAGTTTACAAAGTGGAGGGTTAGAGGAACCGGAAACAATTGTTTAGCAGGTTCCCTATTTTGGGACAAAAGTTTATGGACTTAAAAGAGGCGCTAAAATCAAAGCTAACAAAAAAGGAATTTGGGCTACTAAAAACAAGTTTTGATGTTGTTGGTTCTGTTGCTATTTTGGAGATCCCAGAGGGTTTAGAAAAAAGAGAAAAATTGATTGCACGGGAGCTTCTAAACCTCCACAAAAACATAAAAACCGTTTGCAAAAAGGTTGGAGAAAGGAAGGGTACATACAGACTTAGAAAATATAAGAAGATACTTGGAGATAGTTTTGAGACAGTACATGTTGAATCTGGATGTGGATTCAAATTGGATATAAAGAAGGCTTATTTTTCTGTAAGAGAATCAACTGAGAGGCTGAGAATCGTAGAGCAAACAAAACCAGGGGATAAAGTTCTGGTTCTTTTTTCAGGAGTCGGTCCATTTGGGATAATTTTGGCGAAAAAAACAGGCTGCTCTGTGGATATGGTTGAAATAAACCCAAATGCCTGCGAGTATGCAGAGGAAAATATTAGACTAAACAAGGTTTGGGACAAGGTTAAAAATTATTGTGGAGATGCTAGAGAAATCCTTCCTTCTTTAGGAATGGAAAACATTGGGATAAAATCTGGATGGAGATTGGAAGCTGTGAAAAATAGGTTGTGTGTCAACCCATCTATAGTTGAATTTCATCTTAGCTATGGTGATTTGGAAAACAATCCAGAGGAAATAAGAAAGTCAATAAAATTTTTGCAGAAAAAAGGCATTAAGGTGATGGTTCACCAACCTGTTTGTTATAAAGGGAAAGAAATAGTCCTTGGTTCTGAAAAAGATTTTGAAACAGTTGAAAATGCAACAAAGGCGCTTTTGGATTTGATAAGAGGCTTTGATAATTGTTTAGGTTTGATAATGCAACCAATAATGACAACAAAAGCTTCAGAGTGGGTTTCAACTGAAGAATTCAAATCCAACCTAAAAAAGCTCATCAAAAAATACCCGGAATTTGTGGGGAAGGTTTTTTTGGAAAATGTGTTCCCAAAAGTTTATTCAAAGGCAGAAGAGATAGAAGATGTTGTAAAGGAATTAATGTTGCACAAAATAGCAATAGATACAGCACATTTCACAAACTCAAAACAGTCTTCAGATGACCTAATAAAACTTATAAAAAAATTGGAATGGGAAGGGGTTGAAATCTATTTCCACATAGCAGACAGTGTTGGAAAAGAGGTTAATGGGATCGATTGCGTAAACTTGGGAAAGGGTATTGTTGATTTTGAAAAGCTAAAACAATACATAAGTTTTGGTATAATAGAAACGTTTAGTAGCGACGAAAAAACTGGAAAGGAAATTGTAGAAGATTATTTGTGGTTTTCAAAAATAAAGCAAAAAAAATATGACAAGATTCTGATGCCTTTACCTGAAACAGCTTACAAATATTTGGATCTTGCCAAAAACCATTTGGAGAAAAATGGAACAGTTTATTTGTATGCAATTGAAGGGAAGGAGAAGGGAGATATAGAAAAAGAAATCGAAAAACAGGGCTTTAAAATCATGAAAAAAAGGAATGTTCTTCCATATGCTCCTGGAGTTTGGAAGGTTTGTTGTGAGTTGAAAATTGCTTGACTTTTGAAAATATGGTTTAAAGATCATGATGGATATAGTTAGCCAATTGATCCAATTCAAAGCATATTAAACCAAAATATATTATTGTATATGATCCTAGAAACAATCTCGCAAAAAGTTGGAAATTTTTTCAGCAAATTTGGTTCGCCGACAAAGTGGGTTATTTTGTCAATAATATTTACTGCTATTGCTTCTTATTTCATTATCAAAGAAGTTTTTATCTACGCGTTTGTTGCATTTTTCTTGATTTGTGTTTTCGAATTGATAGACGGCTCTGTTAACAAATTAAACCCAACTAAAAGGTCAAGGCTTGGTACCTATCTAGATGCTGTTTCAAATGTTTACATAGAGGGTGTTATTTTGTTTTCGCTGCTCTTTGGATCTTTGCCTGATTTCTTTTTTCCAGTAAGAGGATGGATAGCAGTTTACATGTTTGGTTTCTTGGCAGCTTATTATGTTAAAGCAGCTTCAAGGGAAAAAGAGGTTTTAAGGACAGATGTAAAAGGCCTTTTGGAAAGATATGAGAGGTGGATCATTTTAGGAGTTGGTTTGTTGTTGGCTGTTTCCGATCATTTGTACTTGACCTACATTGTTGTTATTTTGGCAATACTTGTGAACTTGTCAGCTTTCCAGAGGATATATGCAGCTGTGACATATTCTAGGAACAAGTTTAGTGCAGTTAAAGTATAACACTGTTATATCGATATACATCAACCTATTTCTATAAACTTTTGATCCGTGCAAACCTTTATATAGTAGTAGAACCTACTACTTAATAGTAACAACTAAATAAGGAGGAAAATATGAGCTATAGAAGAGTAATGGGCGACATCGAACACGGAAAAAGACTACCAGGAAAAAATTGGAAACAAATGGAAACTGTAGGCAGACAAGTATGTGAAGATGGAAACCCACAATATCTAGAAGCCTTCACAATGGGTCAAAACACTGGAACTGGATATGTAAATGATGGGAGAAGGTTGAAGGTCAGACTTGTTTAATCTCTTTTCGTTTTTAGAGTTTTATTATATTTAGGAGAAATATGGATTCGTATAGTGTGGGTGGTTTTCCTGATGGTGTTTCCAGATACAATGGTAGAAAATGGGAGCCACAAAGAGACTATCCAATTATTATTAAACATGGAGTTAGAGATAGGGTTAGTGTTGAAACTGGAGATGCTGTAGATGCATTTCATAAAGTGTTAGATACACAAAGACATTGGGATAAACCTGGAACAAGTGGAAGAGTTTTCAAGTATGATATTTTATCTGGAAAGGGTGTTTCCAGAACTCAGTGGGAAAAAATGTCAAGAATCGAACAAAATGAATTTCTTGTTAGAAGTGGATTAGTCAGGGTTCAAGGTCAAGCTCAATCTTACTCAAAACCAGCTGAACCAGACACAGTAAATATTTCACCACAGGCAATGGCTGCTTCTAGAGGAGAACGAATTGATCCAAATCCATCAGACCAATTGATTGAGGAAAATGTTTTTAGAAGAATTGCTAGAGGAGAATTAGAAGCTCGAGGAAAAAAACCAACAGACGAAGAAGTAGAGAGGGGCGCAAGAATTGTAAGAGCTATGAGCTATAATATTGATGCTAACAGAGCTCAGGGAATTTATACAGAAGCCCAGAGGCAAGAAGTAAAAATGGAAAAAATAAGAGCATCTAGAGAGGGAACTGATAAATCGGAGCCAAAAAGAAATTTACAACCGACAATCGAGACACCAAAAGCAAAGGCTTTATTTGAATCAGCACAACCACCTAAACCAAGTTCACCTCAAAAACCAGTTCAAACTGACTTGTTTGCAAACCTTCCAGATCCAAAACCAAAAATTAAAACTATAAATTATTTGGGAGAAGGGGTAGACGTAGTCATTTAAAATTTCTTCACAATAGCTAGCCTTTTAGAGCCTTCCGGCTTCTGCAAAAGGCCACTGTACCCAAAACCGCCTAAAACTTCTCCACAACTTGTACATCGTGTGGATAGCTTTCTTTCAAACCAGCTGATGTAATGCGAATAAACTCGGCGTTTTGGTGCAATTCTTTTATTGTTCTAGCTCCGCAGTAGCTCATTCCACTCTTCAAACCACCCATTAATTGGGTTAGCAATTCTTTGATGTTTCCTGTGTAAGGAACAAGCGACTCAACACCTTCTGCAACTATCCTATCAACAGGCTTGTGGTTTTTGATTTCTGTTTCCTTTGTCTGTCTATTTACAGATGCGTGGAAAGATGCCATTCCTCTATAGAATTTGTATTTCCTTCCGTTTTTATTTATTGAAACACCTGGACTCTCATCTGTCCCTGCAAACAAACTTCCAATCATCACTGATTCTGCGCCAGCAGCTAAGGCCTTTGATATATCACCTGATTTTTGTATTCCTCCATCTGCGTTCACTGGTATATCATATTCTTTTGCAACAGAAACAGCATCTAGGACAGCTGTTAATTGAGGCACACCTGCACCTGAAACAATGCGTGTGGAACAGACAGCCCCCGGACCCACACCTACCTTAATTGCATCTGCGCCTGCTTCTATTAAATCTTTTGTGCCTTGTGCTGTTGCAACATTTCCTGCAATTATTTCAACTGTCCTGAAATTTTCCTTCAGTGTTTTTATTGTTTGTATTTCCTGTTCAGAATGTCCATGTGCTATATCCACAACAATTGCATCGCAACCTGCTTTCAAGAGAGCTTCTGTTCTTTCAAGATAGTCTTTCACGCCAATTGCAGCCCCAACAAGCAGCCTTCCTCGCCTATCTTTGGCCGCTTTAGGATATTGTTCCCTTTTGATAATGTCTTTTACAGTTATCAGTCCCTGCAAATGAAAATCTGGATCAACCAAAGGAAGTTTTTCTATTTTGTTTTGTGCAAGTATTTTCTTGGCCTCTTCAGAAGAAATGCCATATGGAGCTGTTATCAAATCTTGTTTTTTTGTCATCAAGTCAGAGACTTTTTTGGAATCATCTGTTTCAAATCTAATATCCCTGTTTGTTAAAATACCAGACAGTGTTCCTGTTGGATCAACAATCAAAATCCCTTTCACTCCGTGCATTTCCATGAATTGTTTTGCTTGACCAAGAGTTGTATCTGGGAGCAAAGTATATGGATGCTCGATAATTATGTTTTGCGACCTTTTCACTTTTAGAACTTGTATAGCTTGATCTTCTATGCTCAAAAACCTATGGATTATTCCTATCCCACCTTCTAGAGCCATTGAAATAGCCATCGCAGATTCGGTCACAGTGTCCATGTTTGAGCTTACAATAGGAATGTTCAATTTTATATTCCTAGAAAGTCGTGTGGATGTATCAGCCTCATCTCTTGATGTTAGAGAAGTTTTTTTTGGAACAAGCAAAACATCGTCATATGTAAGACCTTCACGTATCATAAGCCTCAAAAATAAATCTCCCCCTTTACTTTATGGTATGAAAATATTTAAAGATATCAAAAACCTTTGGAAACAAAAACCAATTTATTCTATCAATCCAATATAAATGAAATTATGAACGAGATCGAGCTAACTCAAGAACTTGTTGAAATAAATTCCCAAAACCCAACACACAGCGAAAAGGAAATAGCGCTATACATTAAGGATTTTTTAGAAGATTTGAAAATGTATGCTGAGGTTGAAGAGTTTCAAAAAAATAGATCGAGTGTTGTTGCTTCTCTTGGAAAAGGTGAGGGCTTGCTTTTGAATGGTCATATAGACACTGTACCAGAGGTGGCTGGTTGGACAAAGGATCCTTTCAAAGGAAAAATAGAAGCTAACAAGATTTTTGGCCTTGGTTCTTCGGATATGAAGGGTGGTGTAGCAGCAATACTTTCAGCTGTTTCAAAATTAGCCAAAGAAAAATTCAAGCGAAAGCTCCTGCTTACATTTGTTGCAGACGAAGAAGTTGGCCAAATGGGCTCTGAACATTTGATAGAAAAAAGGAAGGATTTGTTCAAAGATGTTGAATATGGGATAGTTGCAGAACCAACTGATTTGAAAATAGAAATTGCTCAAAAAGGTGTTGTTGATTTTAAGGTTTGGTTTTCTGGGAAATCGGCTCATGGCTCAAGACCAGAAGAAGGCGACAATGCGATTTACAAAGCAACTGCTTTTATAGAAGAAGTAAAAATTTTGATAAAAGAGCTAGAAAAAACAAAACATAAACTTTTAGGTTCTGGAACAATAAATATAGGAAAGATAGAAGGCGGAGTCAAAATCAACATAGTTCCGGATTCTTGTGTTATAGAGGTTGACAGAAGGCTGATTCCGGGGGAAACTCCAGAATTGGCTAAAACCCAGCTAGAAAATATATTGAAAAAACTTCATCTGGACGGAAAGATTGAACAGGTTGTTGGAAGGCATCCTCTGCTTGTCTCTGAAAAATCGCTAATTGTTGAAGAAATACAAAAAATAAGAAAATCTGAAATAACTTTTGCTGCAGGATACACAGAAGCTGAACTGTACAAAACAAAAGCAGGTGTTGAGTGCATTGTTTTTGGTCCGGGAAACCACAAAATCCACTGCCCAGATGAATACATTGAGATTGACAAACTAAAAGAAGCGACCCAAATATATGAGAAATTGATTAGGAATTGGTGTTTGTGATACCATCCCACCAAAGCTATTTATATTCTCTTTCTAAGTATGTTTAGGTGAAAAATTGCACAAAGCAATGAACTATGCAAATAGGTGAGTGTCTTCACAAAGAGAAGCAAGGAAGTTTTGGATACTCAGAAGTATAGTTTTTCAAAATCTGTTTTTGTTAAAGTTGATTCTAAGGGAAGAATTTCTATACCTTCTTTTTTGAGAAAAAATCTTGATCTTCAAACAGGGGATTCTTTAGAGCTAATTTTTGATTTGAGTATAAATTGTTTCATTGTCCAGAATGGTGTAATTGGTAGCACAAAGGACTGTGAATCCTTTAGTTCGAGTTCAAGTCTCGATTCTGGTCTGTTTAGCGGAAGGCGTAATCGAACGAGGAGGGATTTTTATGAAAGGTGAGTATCTTCATTGCTTATCCAGATGGAAGAATTGGAAGAGAAGCCAGAACGATATTTATTGATGGATTTGGCTCTGCACCAGATATAGAAAATAGAAATAGAAGACAAGTTATGGGAAAGTATGAATATATGATAACCAAAGCAAGGAATGTGCCTAGGGCTGTTGAACAAGGATGCTTGTTTGGTTTAACTGGTCTAGACTTTTTGAAAGAGTATGGTAATCCAGATCTGGTTATTATAAGGGATCTTATGCCGTTTTGTAAAAGTAGAGTTGTTCTGTTTGAACCAAGTGATGGATATTTGTCTCCGCGAGTTGTCACAGTTTATCCAAACATTGCCAGAAAATATTTAGAAGATACAAGCCCATACGGAGATCCGTGGGAACTAATGGTTTTGTCAGGAGAAACAGAAAGTTGGGTTGCCTCTGGTATGGCTGGAAGAGGAATAGATGTTGTCGAGTCGGGAAAAACATTGGAAGAAACAGGACTGATTATTAGCGATACTATCATGAGAAGTAATGCAGTTATAATAGCAAGGAAAGACAATATAGATATTGTCAACAGTTTATACAAAGGCATACTTGTCGATCCACGGGCACCGCGCCCAAAGCTTGAGGGTCACAGTTTTAGTGATGGTGGATAATATGAGCAAATTTCAAGAAGAAGCCGGAAACCGACAAAGTCGGTTTCAAGCTGTGAAAGGCATGAGGGATTTTTGGCCAGGAGAAATGGTTAAACGACAGTTTGTTTTAGATGTGATTAGGAAGACAGCTGAGAAATGGGGCTTCCTTCCAATGGATACGCCTGCTTTGGAAAGCTTTGAATTGCTCGCAGCAAAAGGTGGTGGTGGGGAAGAAATCAAAAAAGAAATTTATTATTTCAAGGACCAAGGAGACAGAGAGCTTGGTTTGAGATTTGATTTAACTGTACCAACTGCGAGGGTTATTGCTTCTAAACTAGATCTTCCTCTGCCGTTCAAAAGATATCAGACAGGAAAGGTTTGGAGATATGATAATCCACAGGCCGGTCGCTACAGAGAATTCCAACAATTTGATTTGGATATATTTGGCTCAACAAAACCAGAAGCAGATGCAGAAATTATTGCTGCGACTTGCGATGTGTTCGACAGTCTCGGCTTTGAAGACTTTGTGATCAGATTGAATAATAGAAAACTAATCGAGGCCTTTGTGCAGTCTTTAAAAATAGAAAATGTTGTTGATGTTTTCAGGTCAGTTGATAAACTGGACAAAATAGGCGAGGACGGGGTAAAAAAGGAGTTGGTAGGAAAACTAAAAGATGAAAAGAAAATCCAGAAGATTTTGAATTTCATAAAAACAAAAGGAGATGTCAAAGTTTTGGACAAAATAGAAAAATTGGTTGGTACTGACCTCGGAAAAACCGCAATACAGGAGCTCAGAGTTGTCATAGAATGCATCAAAGCGTTTGGTTATGACAAAAACGTGCAGATTGATTTGAGTTTAATTAGAGGACTGGAGTACTACACGGGTTCTGTTTTTGAGGTTGCTGTTTCAGGAGGCAAACTTTCTTTAGCTGGTGGTGGAAGGTACGACAACATGATTGAAGCCTTTGGTGGAAGGAAGACGCCTGCTGTTGGTATTGGCCTTGGTTTTGAGAGGATTGTTGATACAATGATCCAAAACAGTATGGTGAGAGTCGAACCGCCAATCAAACTTTTTGTTGTTGCAGTAAACGATGCTGTGAGAATAGATGCCTTGAAAATTTGCCAAAGATTTAGAAGAGAAGGCATACCTTCAGACTTTGATGTTTCTGGCAAAAATCTTTCTGGGCAATTGAAATATGCAAGCTCTGCATCTATTCCTTGGGTTATTTTTGTCGGAGAAAAGGAGTTGAAAGAGAAAAAATTCAAGTTAAGGGACATGGTTTGTGGAGAGGAAAAAACAGCTTCTTTGGAAGAGTTGGTGAAAGAGTTTAGGAAGGCTGAAAAATAAGCATAAAAAACTTACTGTTCAAATAGCCTGATATGGTTCAGCTTACTTTTGTTGAAGGAAGGAGAAATCCGCCACTCGAAACTTTTTATCTTGGAGAACTTACTCATTTTGGACAAGTTTCATCCTTGGATGTTTTGAGGCTCAGAAATGTGCCTACATTGGCTCAACTCCAACACGCATATTTTGGCAAAAAAGATGATGGTTCTTTTGTCTGTCCAGAATACAGGGATCAATGCAGAACTTCTTCTGGAAAAGGAGAACGCACAAGCACGTATATTGATTTGAAAAAAGGCCTTGTCATAGTCAACCCGGAAAAAATAGAATATGTAAAAGAAGATGATGATGTGCATACAGAAGGTGGGAAAGTTTTCAGGTTAGGAAAAGATTGTCCAGATATTATAGCTGAGATAAAAAGGAATAAATCATGTTGGGTCGATGCTCATGTTAGTGAGTTTGATCCTATCACAGGTTTGCCGTCAAAGCTTCACGATTATAAAACAACTCAGCGAATTGCTGAAGCTTGCATTGAGTTTGACTCTGTCGATGCCAACGAGCGTGGAAGACCATACTACGGATTGAAAGCTCCTCACTTTAGGTCTGTTTTACGTCTAGCTAAGAGGAGTCGATACAGAGATGAAATAGATTCATTTACTGTCCACATTTCAACACCTGCTCTTAAATCTGTTAGAAACTGGTCTATTTTACCACAACAGCCAAAGGATCCAACTACTCGAGCACTAGAACAAATTGCAAATGACGAGTGCATGTCTGAAGCTGCTATGACTCTAAGGCAAAGTGTTGAAAGCCCTTATAATGTTGCTGTTGGTTCAAGATGGGTGAATGAGTCTCAACCAATAGAAATTGGTGTCCGCACTGTCATGATACCATCTGCGACACTTGGAGACCATGGTTCAGGCCATATACTTTTGACATCAGAGCAGTACAATGATCTTGTTCTAAAGGCAGGGCTCCTTGAAAAAGTTGGCCGTGCAATTTTGCGACCAGTTGAACAGCGAGAAAGGGCAGCTGAACATGGTGCAAAGATTATAGATAGTGTATTTGGGCACAATAACCATTTTGTTTATATGGAAGATGAATAGATTGAAAGATAAATCTAGCTAATTTCTATAAATTGTTTTGAGAAAATACCATTTATTTGGTACTCAGTGAACATTTTATCTAACTAAATACCAATTTATTGGTATATCTATTTCATCCAAAACCAACATACACAAGCCCCTTTCTTGAGGAGGCAAATCTTTATAAAGCCTGAAATCCATTGATATTATTGCGGCTAGTTTTGAATTAGTATTCAATAAGTAGATTAAATCACTTTCTGAGTTAATTTAAAATAAACGTAAATAAATGAAAAATAAAACAAATATAAAAGGAGTAAAAAAATAAAAGCAAATTAAAAACTGATTGTTTATTAATTGCTTAACAAAATAAAAATATGACAAAAGAAAATAAAAAAGAAAATCAAAAAATAGTACCAGACACATCTATCCTTATTCAAGGAAAGCTTTCAGCTTTGATAGAATCTGGAGAACTGAAAGATGTAGACATCATAATACCAGAAATGGCTCTTGATGAATTGCAAGCTCAAGCTTCTAGAGGAAAGGATATAGGATTTGAAGGTCTGGAAGAAATAAAAAAAATAAGAGAAATTGGAAAAGACAAAGGTATCAAGATAGAATTCACTGGTCGAAGACCGACTCAAGAAGAAATAAATCTTGCAAAAAAAGGTAGAATCGATGCTCTCATAAGAGATGCAGCAAAAACACATGGTGCTGTTTTGTATACATCAGATTATGTTCAAGCGTTGACAGGAGAAGTAGAAGGTGTACAAATAAAATATATACCACAGCCTTTGAGGGTCAGCGAACTGATTTTAGAAAATTTCTTTACAGAAGATACACAATCTGTCCATCTAAAAGAAGGTATATCGCCCTTGGCTAAAAAAGGAAAGCCAGGACAAATAAGCCTTGTAAAAATAAGGGAAGAACCTGTTTCTGAAGAAGAAATAAATGATATAATAAATCAAGTTGTTCTTAAAGCAAGAAGCGACAAAGACAGCAACATTGAGATGGGTTTGTACGGTGCAATGGTTATTCAGTTGAGAAACTACAGGATAGCTATCACCAAACCACCATTTTCAGATGCTGTTGAAGTGACAGCTGTCAGGCCAACTACAAAAGTAAATCTAGAAAGCTATAAACTGCACAAGGATATTGAAAAAAGAATCATTGAAAACGCAGCAGGTGTTTTGATAGCAGGCCCTCCAGGATCTGGTAAATCAACATTTGCAGCAAGTATTTCTGATTTTATTTCAGCAAAAAACAAGATTGTAAAAACCTTTGAACAGCCAAGGGACTTGCAAGTTGGGAAAGAAGTCACTCAGTATGCGCCTTTGGAAGGCAGCTGGGAAAAAACATCTGAGATCCTACTTTTAGTAAGACCGGATTACACAATTTTCGACGAAATAAGAAAAACACAGGACTTCCGCGTTTTCGCTGATATGAGATTAGCTGGTGTTGGTATGGTTGGTGTAATGCATGCAACAGATCCTATAAACGCTATACAGAGGTTTATTGGAAGGATTGAGCTTGGGACAATTCCACATGTCATCGACATTGTAATCTACATAAAAGACGGACAGATAAAAAAAGTTTTAGAGCTTTCAATGTCTGTTAAAGTGCCTTCTGGAATGGTAGAAGCTGATTTAGCAAGACCAGTTGTAGAAGTCAGAGACTTTGAGACAAAAACCCTAGAGTTTGAAATCTATTCCTATGGAGAAGAAAATGTTGTTATGCCTGTGAAAGAAGATTCAAAAGAATCTGGAGTAAAAGAGCTTGCAAAAAACGCTGTATATAGGGAGGTTTCTAGGTTTGACAGGGATGCAAAAATATCAATACTTTCAGATGACAGGGTTTTGGTGAAAGTGAGGAATGAAGCTATTCCTGCTTTGATTGGAAAGAAAGGCTCAAACATAGAAGCATTAGAAAAAAAGCTCGGAATAAGCATCACTGTAGAGCCAAAAGACGAGACCTTCAAAAAAGAAGTCGAGTATGGAATGGAAGAAAGCGGCGCACATTTTGTGATTTTTGTTGACCAAAGATACACTGGAAAAATGGTTGATCTATATTCTGGTGATGATTTTATTTTGTCTTCAACAGTTGGAAAGAAAGGCAAAATCAGCATCAACAAAAAATCAGATGTTGGAAGCGCTGTTCTCCAAGCTTTGACTGTGAATAAACTGAGGGTGTTGGTGTAATCGGTTCTTTTGTTCACTAGTTTTCCTGCAGATTTCAAGCCTGAAAACAGACTAAACTTAAGGATCTAAGCTTTTTATAGAAATTTTTACATAAAACATAAATGAAGACAGAAAAAGTCTATTTTGAAAACCCTAGAGGACAGAAACTTTGTGGAGTTCTTTCAGTTCCTGAATTTTCCAGGACAGTTGTTGTGATGGCTCATGGTTTTGGTTCAAATAAAGATGGGGCTTCAACAAAGGCTCTTTCAGATGAGCTCAACAAAAAGGGAATATCGACTTTTAGGTTTGATTTTTCTGGTAGAGGAGAGTCTGAGGGAAGCATAGAGCAAACAACAATATCAGACGCTATAGAAGACCTAAAATCAGCAATTAATTATGTTTATGAAATGTTTGACAAGGTCTGTCTCTATGGTTCTAGCTTTGGTGGCATTGTCAGCCTTGGATATGTTTCTAAAGAAAATAAAATAATCCTTCTGGCACTTAAATCTCCTGTTTCTTCATATGTTGAAAAAAGGGAAACAGAGCTTGGAGAGGATGGTATCAAAAAGTGGAGGGAGCAGGGGTTTATGGACTATACAACAGGAGACAAGCTATATATGATCCCATATAAATTCTATGAAGACTCCTTCAAGTACTCATACAATTTTTACGAGTATATAAAAATTCCTGTTTTTATTGTGCATGGTAACAAGGATGAAGAGGTTCCTGTGAGTCAGAGCCTAAAGCTTGCTAAACATTTAAAGAGCGCAAAACTTGATATTATAAAAGGCGCGGACCACAGATACACAAATAAACAACACTTCTCAAAATCCGTAAAAGCAATAGCAGATTGGTTTGATGAAAGCCTTAAAAGCACCGAATAGCTTCTCTTTTTATTTATTCTATTCTAATTTACTATATGAGCAATGGGTTGTTTTCTTTATTTGGTGAGGAAAAACTGACAAAGGAAAGATATGAGAAAAAGCTTTCTGAGATTTTAAAGAAAATAAACCAATCAAAAAAATCAGGCGATGGTATAGCTGTTTCCTTCCATTGTCAGACAGCTGCAAAATTAGCAGAGCAATTTGGAGAGTATAGAAAGGGCGTAGACATGCTTCTGGATGGTCTTGAATATTGTTTGAAGGAAAATAGGCTGTTTGACGCTGCATGGATTTGTAAAATGGCCTCTAATTTAGCTGAAAAAGATAACAAACTTGCGGACGCACTTAATTTTGCTGTTAGGTCAGCAGACTACTTTTTGAAATCAAGTAGTGTTTATGCTGCACAATGGGAATACGTGATAGCTGGAAAACTTGCTGAGAAACAAAAAGACTATTACTCTGCAATAAAATATTATAAAAAAGCAAATGATCTAGAAAGTGATAATGAATTAGAAGAACAAATAGAGTCAATAAAGAAGAAAATTCCCCATCCAATAATTGATGTGAAATCGAGTAAGTCAGAGATAGAAGAAGGCGAAGAAGTTGAGCTCACAGTTTCTGTTGAAAATAATTCGTACAACTATTTGAAGAACATAAAACTTATTGGAAATCAAACTGAGGAAATAAAATTGCTAAAACCAAAAGAGACAAAGGTAATTGTTTACAAAACTTCTGGTCAGGTCGGAATTCTAAAACCAAGATATAGAAAGGTTGTTTGGGAAGATCCTTCTGGAAAACCAATTGAAAAAAACCTACCTTATTTTGGCGTAAGGGTTAAGCCAAGAGTTGTCATAAAGGCATCTGTTAATCCCCAGCTTAGACTAAACAAAAACTCAGATTTTGTTTTGCTAATAAAAAATCTATCATCATCTAACCTAAGAAACATAAAATATTTTGTTGATTTTCCAGAAGAAATAAAGTATAGGAAAGAAGGACAGGAAGGTTTAGGTTCTATAAAACCAGGTGATGAAGAAGGAATTGTCTATAGTTTGGTGCCGAAAACAGTTGGAAAAATTTCATTAAAAAATGTTTCAATTGAATACACAGATGATTATGGAATAGAGTATAAAGCGAAGGTTGATCCCATTGTTTTGGAAATAAGTTTGTTGGAGCAAAAAAAACAGAATAGTGAAAGCTTAATAGAAAAAGCAAGGGAGAAAACAAAACATGTAGATTTTGATTCAAGTCCTATGTTGGAAGAGGATTACATCAAATTGACACATACATACTATTCGGCTGAGGGTGGTTACTGTTTGAGAAAAGTATCGATGGAGGATGTTTCAGACTATGTTCTTGATGAGTGCTCTTCTATGACTTTAATAGGATCGCATGACCATGATGGAGAAAAGCTCTATTTTTTTTCTGGGAAAAGGAGCGGAACCAGCTACCTACTTACGGTAGCGATTAAAAAGGAAGAGGAGTTTATCAACGTGCTTTTCAAAATTTATTCTGATAAACAAGATGGACTTGAAAGTGTTTTGAATGCAATAGCAAACTCTGTTCAATATACGCTAACTATAGCATCATCAGCGATCAGGGTTGAAAAAATTGAGGTAAATGAAGTGATAAACATAATTGATTCAATTGTCCAGCGATCAAAGATAGGACAGGATGTGGTTAAGGATAAGCAGGTTACTATTAAAGATTCGGTTGTTAGAAAAACAGAGATATAACATTGTTATACAAACATCTTTAAACCCATAATCGAATATTGTATATTCGATGGAGGATAGAGGAACTGCAGGTTACCTACAATATGACATATTCTTGGGGAAAGCCAGAGGAAGTAGTTGCACAGAGATTTTTAAAAAAACAGCTTCCTGGAATGTTCAAAAAAGAAATATCAGTTGGCGATGGGGAGATTTGCTTGGTCGAAAAAGACAGTAAAATAACAAATGAGTTTGGTTCTGGAAAGCATACCCTTACTTCAATGTTTGGTGGAGATTTGAGAGACATAGTTCTTATCGATATATCTAATAAAATTTTTTCTAAAAAAATAACAAGTCTTCTTACCAAAGGTGGCGAAAAGGTGGGTTGCCAACTCGACATTGAACTGACAATTTTTAATCCAGAAAAATTTGTCAGAAATTATATGAAATCGAGGAGCCTGATAACATTAGAGGATCTTTTTATTGATTTACAAAGCCAAATTTCCACAAAAGTTTTGCAGCCTGAAGTAGCTAGCAAAAATATTGATGAGTTGTATGGAAATAGGGGGCTCACAGATAATATAGCATCTGCTTTTGAATTTGAAATGAAAAGAGTTTTAGAAACATGGGGAATTGAGTTGACAGGTCTTACTGTTTTGTGGGAATTCCCTCCAGAATATGAAGAAGAATTGAAAGAAAAGTCAGCAATTAAAAGAGGCGGAAGAATAAGGGACGTCCAACATGAAGAAGAGCTAAAGGAAGCAGAAAGGGAAAAAGACCTTAAAGACATTGAGGAAGAGGATGATTTTGAGAAGGCAAAAACGGATTTAGAAAAAGATAGACTGAAAAGGGAACTTGATTTGGAGCTAAGTAAAAAAGAGTCTGCAGAAGACACAGATGAGGCTTTAGATGCTTTGGAGCTAAAAAATATTTTAGATAAGCAAAAACTAGTTAACAAAAAGCGTGGCGCAGACGAGGAAAAATAATATGAGAACAAAATTTGAATTCCCCTCAGAGATTAAATCCTTATTATCTGAAGAAAAAGTTGATCCAAAGAAAATAAGAATTATAATTAGAGAAAATTATCTTGCAGAGGATCTGTATTCACTTGATAAGAAGGGAATAAAATGTAAAGAGATTCTAATTAAAATAAATGGTGTGAAAATGTATAATTCCAGGAGTGTTTACATGAAACCAAAAGAAATAAGCAAAAAGAAGCCAATTTACATGGTATCTGCATCTGATTTTCCTGAATTAAAGATATTTTCCTTGTCATATTTGATTTACAAAAATAATTGATTATGTGGTCAGAAGTTGAAAAAAGATTCGGAAAAGAAATAGATGAATTGAAAAAACAGATAAAGGACTATGAATATTCTGAAAAGCGCGCAGTCCACACAGATGAAAAAATCAGGTTCTTTTTCCTTGACAAATTAAAAAAATCAAAAACAAGCCTATCAGATATAGCAGAGCTTGCTTACAAGGAAAAGGCAGACGAGCTTTCTGATCTTAAAACACTTAGAGAGGACATAAATCTCGCGTCAAATGATGTTGAAAGATCAAATTTTGGTAAATTTCCAAAAGAGAAAAAAACCTTGGAAAAAATTCTTCTCAAAGATGTCCTCCTACTCAACGATATTAATTCAGTCAAAGAATTAATAGACCAACTATACAACAAGGTGACAAACTCTAATGTTCAAAACCTACCAAAAGATGTCCAAAATATAAGAAAAGTTTTGCGAAGTTTCAGGGAAAACTTCGAGGAAAGAAAAGCTTTGATTAAATCCGAGTTCGGGAAATAGTATGACAGATGAAAAAGAAATTTTGAGTGAAATAGAAATTGCCAAGAAACAACTAAAAGAAAATCTAGCCAAAAAAGAAAAAGAAGCAACGGCAAGGATAGAGGAAATACTATCCCTTCAAAAAACAGATTTCTGTTCAAGGTGTGGAAGAAAAGTTGCTAGCCGCACACAGTGGAAAGGTCACTGTCTATCTTCTAATTGTGAAAGCCTTATCTGCAACAGATGTTGGGTAATAGAAAAATCTAGATTCTGTAAAGACCACTACAAAGATATTGTTGGAAATGAAAAAAATGGAAAGGAAAAAGTCTTTTTTAGAAAAGAAGTTGTAGCCCAAGAAACGCCTGTTGAAAAAGAAGAAGCAGACGATTTTAAGGACAAAATAGATCAGTTAACAACATCGTATGTTGAAGCCCTAAAAGAAAAAATCCAAAAAAGTGTCCCTGACTTCACACCAGACGAATTCATCAAAAAAACAAGAACAAAGGTTTTTGTCACAGATGAGGGTTTGGAAGCAACAATTAACAAAAAATCCTTCTTCAGCAAAACACCAAAGCTCCGCTTGTTGGTTAGATCTGTTTATGGAAAAGAAAAATCTGATTTGGAATTTGTTTTAAGTAAGGTTCAGAATTTAGATTTATATAATATACTTGTTTTAGTTGGAGATGAGCTATCAAAAGAATCAATAAGTTGGTTGAGCAAATACAATAACCCAAAACTTTCTGTGATTTTGGCCCTTCCTTCATCGGGTTTAGTATACACAGATTCTAAGGGTCTGACAAAAATATATTCTAAATGGCTTTCAGACCAGCAGCCAGACAGCTTAAAGGATGTTTTGCGCCTACTTTCAGATGACATGGAAGGAAGATATGTTTTGACAACAGACACAATCTCAAAAGAATTTGGGTTTACAGAATCAGAGTCTAGGCGACTTTTAGAATCTTGCGACTTTTTGAAATCAGTAGAAGATACAAACAGCTTTTTCTTCAAAAAATAACAATAAAAAACTTCCTACTAATTATTTTATGCCACTTTTAGTTTCAGTTGATTTGAACAGATACGATGCTCCGAGGAACCTTGCTTACAATGAGGCTTGTTTAAACAGAGTTGAATCAGGATCTCCGATGTTAAGAATATTCACATTTTCTAGACCTGGATTAATTTTAGCTCATGGAGAAAGTTTGTGGGACCTACGCGATAAGTTTCACAGCCTAGCTACAAGAAGACATACAGGTGGATCTGTTATTTATGTTGATAAAGATACACTAGGCTACACACTTCTTTTTCATAAATCAGATTTGCCTGGAAATGTTGTTGATATTTATACAGCTTTAACTAATCCACTAGTTTTAGGTTTAAAGGAAAGAGGAATTGATGCTGAATTAGGAAGGTTATTCAGTATAAGAATTGGAGGAAAGGTGATAGGTGGTCATGCTCAATACAGTAAGAAAGATGTTGTTCAGTATGATGGTATTGTTCATTTAAAAAAACCTTCTATTACCAATATCGATCAAACAATAAAGCTCAGAGTTTTATCACAAAACGGAGAAGGTAGAGTTATTTGTATAGATGGTGAGGTTTACGATCTTAAAGGCAATCATTTAGGAGAAGCCAAAGACTTTAATTTGAATAAAATTAGAGATGAGAGAGAAGAAATATCTTCTATGCCTGGTTTATCTGATTTTGGAGTTCAGCCAACTGACTATATAGACTTGATAAGATCTTCTTTTCAAAATGTTTTCCACATGGAAGCAGCTGAATCAAGTTTAGATCATTTAAGGGAAGATGCAAGAAAGCTTGAGCAAAGCAAATATAGAAGCACTGATTGGATAAGAGCTGGAACAAGAAGGTGTTTGGGTCACTGTTTCGTTGATTTAGTTGAGCCCGAGAATGGATCTTAGATCCTGATCAAACTTTCCTTTTCAAAAATCTTTGGTATTTTCAAACCCATTTTTTCAAAAACTTCTGTTGGTATTCCTATGTCAGCCAAATAAATTTTTCCAACAAAATCCCTTGCTGATTTTTCCAACAAACCCTTCTTTGGCAAACAAAAAGTAATTGTTGAATCTGCCTTTATGCAAGGATTAAAAGGCTGTCCTGTATCTGGGTCTAGTCCAGAAGGAATATCAATTGCCAAGACCTTTTTTGCGTTTTGGTTTGTAAACTCAATAAGCTTTGCACACAAATCTCGCGGATCTCCCTGTATATTGTATCCAAGCAAACCATCTATAACTAAGTCAGCTCGTTTTATTGCATCCTCATATTGGTAAGAGTGTATAAGATGAATAACATCAGCAAACATCGACCTCAAAACACCCAACTGCGCCCTGTTGTGTTCGCTTAGTTCATCTGGGTGGCAAGCCAAAATAATTTTCACTTTTGCTCCCCAATTTATTAGCCATCGAGCAGCAACAAGCCCATCTCCACCATTATTTCCTTTGCCACAAAGTATAGTTATTTCTCTTCCTCTAAGTTTTCCAAGAATAATCCTTGCTATCTCAGCAACACCCCTTCCAGTGTTTTCCATCAGCTGAAGCACATCCAAACCAAAGAATTTTACAGCTAAACTATCTACTTGTTTCATTTGCTCTGCCGTTAGTGTAGGAATGTCCATAGGAAGGATAGTAAGTCTAGATTTATAATACTTAGCAATAACTATCAAACATGAAAATTAAAACAGTGAACAATAAATTAAATAAAAGCAGATGCCGCGAGTGCGGTAACAAAAAATTCCATTATAATGAAAAGAGAAATGAGAAAGAGTGTCTTGTTTGTGGTTATATAATGTGTCCAGGGGAAGAATGCCGTGAATGGAAAACTCTCTGTGATTTGGAACCACGCAAAAATATCAAATAAACTTTATTTCAATCTGTTAACAGTTCAGGTTCTTCCAAATATTTTTTCACAACATTTGTGAACCTTGCTGCGTATGCACCATCCAAAACCCTATGATCAAAAGCAAGTGACACAGGCAACATTTTTCTAATAACAATTTGTCCATCTTTTACAACAGGCCTTTCATGTATTTTTCCAAGAGCCAAAATTCCAACCTCTGGCTGATTGATTATTGGTGTTGCGAAAAGGCCGCCAATTGAACCGACATTTGTGATTGTAAATGTTCCTCCTTTCAAATCCCCCAAATCAACCTTCCTTTCCCTTGTTTTTTGGGCAAGATCTTCTATCTCCTTTGCCAGTTGGAAAATATTTTTCTGATCTGCAATTTTAACAACAGGCACAATCAGTCCTTCCTCTGTATCAACAGCCACCCCAATGTTGTAGTATTTTTTCAAAACTATTTCCTCATGCTCTTCATCTAATGTGGAATTCATGTAAGGATGTTCTTTCAAACCAGCAACAACAGCCTTTACAATAAAAGTCATGAAGGTCACATGTATGCCTTGTTTCTGTCCTTCTTCTTTTTTCTTTCCCCTTATCTCCCACAGTTTTGTGACATCGATCATATCCATATGTGTCACATGAGGAGAAGTTCTCACAGAATCAACCATGTGCTTTGCTATACTCTTTCTTATACCCTTCAAAGGCACATGATCTATATAGCCATAAAAATCATATTTTTTTGTCAGCTTCAGTTCAGTTCTTTTTACAAATTCTGTCTGTTTTTCAGCTGCGCTTCTAACATCTTCTTCTGTTATCCTTCCATCTCTTCCTGTTCCTTTGACTTTTGAGATATCGATACTCAATTCCTTTGCAATTCTTCTTACAGCTGGCAGAGTCAAAACATGCTCTTCAACTTCTTTTGTAGAAGGAACAACTTTTATTGGCTGTTCTTCTTCTGGTGCTTCCTCCAACTCACCAACAACGCCAACTGATTTCCTTTCCTCAAATCTGATTTGCGGTTTAGATTCTTCTGTTTCGCCTTCTACAGAAATACTCACCAAAACCTCGCCAACTTTTATCGTATCTCCTTCTTTATGATGTAGTTTAGAAATAGTCCCTGATTTTGGGGAGGGGATTTCAACAACGGCTTTGTCTGTTTCTATATCAGCTAATACTTGATCTTCCTTTACTTTGTCGCCTTCTTTCACTTTCCACTTTACCAATTCGCCTTCAGTGATACCTTCACCAACATCTGGAAATTTGAACTCAAAAATCATATCTAAAATTTCATCACATCTTTCACAGCTTTTTGTATTTTTTGTTTGTTTGGCAAATAATAATTTTCTAACTTGGCTAAAGGAATAACAGTATCCAAACCAGTAACTCTTTGCACAGGTGCTTTCAAATCAAGCAAGGCTTTTTCAACAAGCTGTGCAGAAAGCTCTGCGCCCAAACCACATGTCCTAGGCGCTTCGTGTACAATCACAGCCCGGCCTGTTTTTTTCACAGACTTCAAAATAGTGTCTATGTCAAATGGTTTTAAAGTCCTCAAATCAATAACTTCACAAGATTCTTCTGTTTCTGCTGCTGCAGATTGGCATTCTCTAACCATCGCACCCCAAGAAATTAGTGTGACATCTTTCCCTTCTTTTTTTATCTCAGCCTGCCCCAAAGGAATTGTATATTCTTTTTCAGGAACCTCTTCTTTTATTGCTCTGTATACTCTTTTAGGCTCCATGAAAATGACAGGATCTTGATCTCTTATCGCAGAGATCAGCAAGCCCTTTGCGTCATAAGGAGTCGAGGGCATCACGACTTTTAATCCAGGAGTATGTATGAAATAAGTTTCAGGTGATTCTGAATGATGTTCTAAGGCCTTTATCCCACCAGAACAAGGAAACCTTAGAACCATCTGGCATCCAAACTTCCCTCTTGTCCTTGTCCTGATTCTTGAAGCATGTGAAATCAGTTGATCCAAAGCAGGATATGTAAACCCATCAAACTGTATCTCGCACACAGGCTTCATTCCGCCTAAAGCTAAACCAATAGATGTCCCAACAATCCCAGATTCAGCCAAAGGCGTATCAAAAACTCTGTCTGGGTAAAGATCAAGAAGGCCCTCAGTCACTCTGAACACCCCACCATCTACACCAATATCTTCACCTAACACTACAACTTTGGAATCTTTCTTCATTTCTTGTTTCAACGCAAGGTTAATTGCGTCTACCATGTTTAGTTTCATTTTAAATTCCAACCCCCATCGACCAAAAGATTATGACCTGTTATAAAATCAGAGTCTGATGATGACAAAAACAAAACAGCCTTTGCAATTTCTTCTGGCTGTCCAATTCTTTTCAAATAAGTATCCTCAAATTCAAGTTTCAAAAATTCTTTTCCCTCAGCAACTCCTGCATTGTTCACCAAAATATCAACTCTTTTGAAATGTTTAATTGTCTGCTCAACAAGTTTTTTCACATCTTCTTCTTTTGAAACATCTGCTTTTACCAAAAGAGCTTCTTGTCCAAGCTTTTCAATCTGTCTAGCAACTTCCTTTGCTTCTTTTTCTGATTTGTTATAATTCACAACTACATCTGCCCCTTCTCTTGCAAATTCCAAAGCTATAGCTCTGCCTATTCCCCTCGAAGCTCCTGTTATTATTGCGACTTTATCGTCTAGTTTTCCCATAATCTATTTTACCAAACTTCTTAATTTAGGATAAATTTTGTTCAAAAAAGCCAAAACCTTGTTTGCATATTCCGCATCAACTCTCTTTCCATAGTAGAGAATACCATTTCTGAAATATCGAAGGTTGTCGACAAAACTAACATCTATCTCTGTAAAATCAATTTTCCTCATGTAAGAGACTTCTGCTTCATGCGCTCCTTGTCCATTACTTGAATAGCCATCTGAATACATCCTCGCTCTTATGAGAAACATCATTATATCGTAGCAATGCTCAGCATAGTCATTTGCATTTTCATCCTTTATCCCTATTTTTTCCACACTTTCTTTTAATGAGGACTCTTTTCTTTCAGCCTCTAGAGCAAGGCTTTTTGATCTCTGTATATCCGGAGTAATTTTCCTTGCGATTCCTTCCCTCAGGAATTCTTCAAACGATTTTAACCTCCTCATAATTCAACCCCACCATGGAATAGAATCCCGTTCAATATATTATTTTTCAAGTTTTTGTTTATGTCTTTCCATGAAGTGTAAAAGTTCACATTTATTTTCCTGTTTAAGATTTTTTCATATTTCTCGAGTTCAAGTATTTTCTCTTTTCTTTCTATCACAGCTACGTCTATATCAGACGTTGTTGTGTCTTCGCCCCTTGAGTAGCTTCCAAACAAAATTATTGTGCCTCCCGGAAGCTGGTTTTCTAAATAATCTGAAAGCCCAGACACATATATATTTTTGAGGTTTTCTACTCTTTTCAGTTCAGTTGTTCTTTTATCTGTACCGTTCAAGCAAATGAAATTTATTGTTTTTGTTTTCTCTATTCTGACCAAATTTTCAGCCCTCAGTTTTTCTAAGGAATTAGCAACAGCTGTCGGTGATACTCTCAACGCCTTTGCTATATCCCTTTGGCTCATTTTCTCCCCAGATTTTAGGCATAATAGGGAAAAAACCTCTTGCTCTAGTGTAGTAAAGTTAAGTTTACATATGTCCATATAAGTTTATATATGTAAAGTTAAGTTTATAAGTGTTATAGTTAATTTATCGTCTATTGGCCATATCAAGTCTTGATTAGATTCTCCTTAAGCTGTTCACAGCTATGATGAAAATATGTGCATAATCCATCGTTATTTAATTCAATTAAATATGTTCCAGAAAAAAATTTTAAAACATTTTCTCTATTTTGATATTGCAACCTCCAAATAACAGAATGCTTGTTTTTAGACGAGGAGAAGATTTCTAAATCTAGAACAACATTTTTCTGATTATTTATTTCTTTCCACTGTTTACTCAATTTTTCGAAATTATCCAGTTTTACGAAAGGGGTTTCGTAATATATAACATTTTTATCAAACAGGCTCAAAACACCATCTATATTATGGTTTTGCCAGTTTTCTTTAAATCTTTTTAACCACAAACCAATTTTGTCCATATCAATCAGTTTTCAATTCCTTTGATCCTTCCCTTCAATTCAAATTTTATTTTTCCTCACTATTTCTCCCCATCTTTCAGTGAATTCATTTGTTCCTTCAAAAACCAAGGCATCTGTTTGTATGTGTATTTGAAAATATCCTCGAGCTCTGGTGGTTTTATTGATTCAACTTTTTTCACAGCGTCCTCAATTTGTTTTTGCAACTCTACCAAAAGTTTTTCCTCATCCTTCGCAGACCAAAATCCTTTTGAGATCATATAGTTTTTCAACCTGTCTATTGGATCTCTTTTTTTCCATTCTTCCACTTCCTGCGCATCCCTATACTTTCCAGCATCGTCTGCTGTTGTGTGGTCGCTCATTCTGTATGTATAGCATTCAATCAAAGTCGGCCCTCCGCCTGTTCCTGCTTTTTCAACAGCAGTTTTTGTTGCTTTGTATACAGCAAAAACATCGTTTCCATCAACTTGTATTCCATCAAAACCATATGCAATTGCTTTCTGAGCTAAGCTAGAAGATCCTGTCTGCTTTTCCCTTGGAACAGAAATTGCAAATTGATTGTTTTGGCAAACAAAAACAACAGGAAGTTTGAAAACTCCTGCAAAATTCATCGCTTCATGAAAATCTCCTTCTGAAGTTGCACCATCGCCAAAATAAACCATTGAAACTGTATTTTTTTTCTGGATTTTTTGTGACCACGCAAAACCAGCAGCATGCAAACACTGTGTGGATACAGGAACAGAAGCAGGAAAAACATTCACGCCATCTGGAAAACTGTCACCTCTTTCATCCCATCCATAGTAAAGGATAATATTTTCTAAAGGCACACCTCTCAAAAGAGCAGCTGCATTTTCCCTAAAAGATTGGAACATCCAATCATCTTTTTCCAAAGCATATGCTGAGGCCACTTGAGCTTCCTGTCCTTTTATCGAAGCAAATGTCCCAAGCCTTCCTTGCCTCTGTAGAGAAAGCATTTTCTCATCAGCAAGCCTCCCAAGAACCATGTATTTGTATATTTTTTTCAAATCATCTGGAGAAAGGTTTGGCATTTCTCCATGCACCTTTCCATTTTCATCTAGAATTTGTAGACTTTTTACAATAAAGGTGGTAAATGTGTTCCACTCTGTTTTTGGTTTTCTATTGTATTTCCCCATTTTGCCCCCTATTTATAGTATTATTGCTGTTTCTATTAAAATATCATTAGAAAGAGAATACTACTTACCGAGAGCCCATTTCTTCAATTGATCATATGAAGCAAATCCACAAATAAATTTTCCTGTTTTTTTGTTGTAGAAAAAAGGCACTCCACCACATTTTCCCTGGTCATATTTTTGCAGAAGTTTTGCATTTTCCATGTTGTGCCAAACTTCGATTTTTACAATCTTTATTTTCTCTTCTTTTTCCAGTTTTTCAATATCAGGAGCCATTTGAATACAAAAATGGCACTCTGTTCCGTAGAATTCTAGCAAGTCGCCTTGGTCATCTATCATAGTAACCAAAAATATTTATTTCTTAACATTATATTTGTTAAATTGGTTTATATGGAAACAAAACCGCATATAGTAATCTTTCGTGGAAGACCACTCTTTTACTTAGATGTGATTCATCAAGAGCGAGGATATCAGGGAAATCCAACAAAACAAAGAGCGCAAGCATTAGCAACTGCAATAGGGATAGCAAATAGTATATACACCAATGGAATTAGCGGCAAACCACTGATTTATCAACGTGGCTTTTCTGATGAAGGGATTTAGAAGATGAGATGACAAATGAGCTTGGATTAGCTGACATAGATTTTGGGGTGCTAGATTTTGAATTTCCAGATGCAAATTCATTTCAACCAGAACCTTATGATTCCTCCCCAGAAAGACATCAAGAAGACCTCATACCAATATTTCCAATAGATGTTGGGGAAGGTGTTGGGTTTCATCCAATTGTTACAGAAACTCTTGATAGTCTTCCAACAACTCCTGAAAGATATCTTCTTCCAGAAACAGTACAACCGCTTGCTATAGCAAGTAGACCCTTAGAAGTTTGTCACCAACTAGAGCCGCTTTTCAAAGGTGGTGAGAGAAGTCCGATAACAGAAATGATAAGAACATCTGTAGAGTAGCCACAGCTGTTTTGAGATTAGAAAAAGAGGGAAGATTTTATTATGAAGTTATGGAAGGAGAAGGGAAGCCTGTGAGGTTCTCTGAATTTTAATCCTCAAATCCCTCAATAAAATTTTTCACTAAGGTTCCTAAGTCATCTGAATATCCGCCCTCTAAAACAAAAAAAGTCGAAAGATTTAAGTTTTTCTTCGTGTACCATATCCATAGTAAACTATATAAATTTAAAAAGATAAATATAATTATGATCGGTTTAAAAAAACTTCCTAAGGACGCTTACATAAAATTTGCCGGTTTTGAATATGATGATAAAAGAAGGATAGCAAAGGTGACGGAAAACTATGAATTTCTTAAAGACCTTATAAAAGACTTTTTGAGAAACTCAAAAGACGTTGCATCCGATTGTAAAAATATGGGGATACCCAGAGCTCTACCATATAAAATACTAAAATGGAAAAGAAAAATAAGACTCGAGTATTTATTAAAAATCTGCAACTATCTTCAAAGGAAAGAAGTGAGCAAATATACAGTAGAATTCTTGGAGAATAATATTTATTCGATAAGCTCAAATATTGGAGGTGAGATAATCCCATATATTAAAAAAGCGGACTATCTGGAAAGACGTTTCCCATTTGATATTGAGAGCAAAGAAGCTATTATCTGTCTGACCTTCCCCATAGGAGATGGATACATACATAGAGATTACGAAAATCACGTCAGGCTGGGATATACAAATTCAAATATAGATTTACATGAAAAAGTTATAAGGTGTGTATGCGATACATTCGGACAAGTAAGCTATTCTAGGAGGCCCATAGCCGGTGGGTACGAAACTTTTTTCACGGGCATATTAGGAAAAATATATGTAGATTCTTTGGGATTTATATGTGGAAATAAACTGAGACACGATTTCGGACTACCAAAAATTCTTTTGGATTTATGTAAAAATAAAGAGTTTGTAGGCCCATTTATTTCACAGTTGATAGACGATGAAGGGAGTTTTGGACTCGGTGGCCTGTATATAACCATGTCGGCAGGAGACAAATCTGCGAGCAAATCCAAACACAAAAATATAAGTAAGGACAATTTAGATCCTCCAGCCGTATTAAAACAAACTAAAAGCATTTTAAATAAAATTGGAATAGATGCCAAGTTCAGGAAACCAAGCCAGAATTTTGATAGGGGAAAAAATGTATGGAAACTGATTCACAATCTTAATGTCGTAAACCTAGATGACCTTCTTACACTTTATTTAATTTTAGATATTAAAAGACTGCCACTGAAAAACAAAATACATACAAGACTCAAATTCTATAGTAAAATAATTAGAATATTGTATGAGATAGAGGATGGTGTGGGGCATTTTACTATAGGAGATATTGCAGAAAGGCTTAATGTTTCTCAGGTTTCTGCAAAAAATTACTACCAAACTTTAAAAAGAGCCAATTTTGTGAAGCTTGTAAAGAGACATTATTATCTGCATGAAAATGGGGGCCATAAATTTGTACCAAGTGGATACAAGCTTACAATACCCAGTGATCTGAAAGAACTCCTTTTATCTTTCTGAGCCTCTCTTGATACTGGGTCCAAACAGAAATTTCAGACTTTCTGATCTCTTCAAAGGTCGGATTGGACCTTTTTTCTAATCCATCAAAAAAAGAAACCGCACATTTTGGAAGCCAATCTAAATTATAACCACCTTCCAACACACCAAATATTCTGGGAAACTTGTTGGCCACTAACCTTCCAATTTCATAGTATGTATTTGTTGAAATATTCATCTGGGTAATTGGATCCGACCAATGGGCATCAAAACCAGCAGAAAGGGCCACAAGATTGGGTTTGAACTGATCCAATATCTGAAGAATTTTATTAAATGAATCAAAGTATATGTCATCCCCAGTGTTAAGCGGCAACGGAAAGTTGATATTAAATCCTTCCCCCCTCCCTTCACCTATTTCATCTACCCATCCTGTTCCGGGGTATGAAGGATACTGATGGAGAGAAATGTATAAAACATTAGGATTTGAATAAAAGATATCAGAAGTCCCATCGCCACAATGATTGTCGAAATCAATTATAGCAATCTTCTCATATTTAGGGAGAATTTTTGCAACTGCAATAGCCAAATTGTTGAAATAGCAAAATCCGCCGACAGCCTGTTTTTTTGCATGGTGTCCTGGAGGCCTAGACAAAGAAAAACCAAGCACCTGTGCAGCCTTTATCGCAGAACCAGCAGACACAAGAGGATATTTTATATCAATAACAGGTGTATCCCAGTCAAAATATTTCCCTTCTCTAACATTTTTCCAGTGTTCTTTTGTATGGACTTTTTCTATATCGCCCTCTGTTACCTTTTCCGGTTTGAGGAATTGGTGATTGTTTTTCAGAGATTCGTATATTCTTTCAACTCTAGAAGGTGATTCAGGATGTCCTGATTTTGAATATTCTAAACAAATTGGATCATAGATGATTTTCATATTTACTTATTTTTTCTTTAGGAAAGAAAAAGCCACCGTACCAAAAAGAAACTACTATTCATATATACTTCTGATCAAAATAATAGATATGTTGGACATAAGGCTCATTAGGGAAAATCCAAAAGAGGTCCGCGAAAACCTTAAGAGAAGGAAAAATCCAGAGATTCTGAAATATTTAGACGAAGTTATAGCAAAAGACGAAGAATACAGAAAAATCCTCAAAACAATGGAAGAGCTCCGCCACAAAAGAAATGATGTTGGTTTGAAAATTGCAGAACTAAAAAAGAAAAAACAAAATGTAGACACCCTTGTCAAAGATATGCAAAAAGTTGGAAAAGATATAGATGAATACACAAAAAAAGTTGATGAGTTAAAAGATGAAATTAAACTGATTCTAATGTCAATACCAAATCTTCTACATGAATCTGTGCCATATGGAAAAGATGATTCAGAAAATGTTGAAGTAAAAAAAATCGGCGAAAAACCAAAATTCAACTTTGAACCAAAAAACCATTTTGATCTTCTTGTAAATTTAGGTTTAATTGAACAGGAAAAAGCAAACAAGGTCTCTGGCCACGGTTTTTTCTATTTGAAAAATCAGCTTGCTATACTCGATTTAGCTCTCCAAAGATTTGGCATAGATCATCTTTTGAAAAAAGGTTTTACTTTGATCGAACCACCTTTGATGCTTACAAGAAAAGCATATGAAGGCGTCACTGACCTCAAAGATTTTGAAAATGTGATGTACAAAATTGAAAATGAGGACTTATACATGATTGCAACAGCCGAACATCCTATAGCCTCGATGTTTATGGATGATGTTGTGAATTTGGATGATCTTCCTTTGAAGTTTGTCGGTGTCTCACCTTGTTTTAGAAAAGAAGTTGGAGCCCACGGAAAATATACAAAAGGCTTGTTCAGGATGCACCAATTCAACAAGGTCGAACAGTTTGTTTTTTGCCACCCAAATGAGTCTTGGAAAATACACGAAGAGCTCCAAAAAAACACAGAGGAAATTTTCTCAGCTTTGGAAATCCCTTTCAGGGTTGTAAACATTTGCACAGGCGACATAGGAATAATTGCCTCAAAAAAATATGATGTCGAAGGTTTGATGGCAGATGGTGTATATAGAGAACTTGCATCAAACTCAAACTGCACAGATTACCAAGCAAGAAGGCTCAATATTCGTTTTAGGGAAAAAGAAGGCCAAGCACCTTCTGGTTTTGTGCACACTTTGAACAACACAGCTATAGCAACCTCACGTGCAATGGTTTTGCTTTTAGAAAATCATCAAAGAACAGACGGGTCTATCAAAATACCAAAAGCTCTTGTTCCATATACTGGTTTTAAGGAAATTGTCAAGAAATAACTACCTTCTTTGATATCTTTAACTAATTATTTTATCTAAAAGTAAACTTTTCCTATATAACTTTACATAGTGATACCTTTATAAAGCAAAGGAAATAATAAACGGGTATGACAGGAACAGCAATAAGGCCAAGGTATGGACAAAGTAGATTACAACCATATTTAGGAGATAATAATAGACTTGTATCTCCAGTTCAACAGCAAATGTCTAAAGCATTTAGAAATTATTTAGAGTCTAGGAAAAGAATAGATGAAGATAGACGCATCCACCCCCTTGAAAGAGTTGTGAGAAAGCTTCATCTTTTAGATAGGACAATTGTTGACTATGAAGGAAATTTATCAAGAGTTGAATTGAATAGTCTTGCAACAGACAATACAAAGCTTCTTGCAATTACAGAGGCTTATATAGAAGCAGCAAAAAGAATAAGGGATGGAGAAGCAACAGACGATTTAGCGCTTGTATATTTGCATCATACTCCATTATCTGATTTTGTGGGTGCTTATACTGGCAGTAGAAGAAAGCTTGGTGGAGCCATTCTAGAGGAAATTTTGAGTGGAAGAAAACCAGAACTCTATGCACTCTTAGTTGAGGAGCCAACAATGAGTGGAAGACATGAAATGGTTATACCAGCCAAAAACCTTCCTGAATTTAGGACAAGATTTGAAAGTTATTTTAAACAGGAAGCCGGAATAGTGCCAATTGAACCAAAGAAAATAAAGCCAGAAGATGAAATGAGTTCAGAAGAAGCAAAAAGGCTTATTAAAACAAGTGAGTGGCCTGCTGACTTGTAATTTCTTTTTATTTATACCACAACAATTATTACCATGCCGATGGATATAGACGCTAATTTTAGAAGAATTCTTTGGTATATTTTCGCAGGTATGCGAGGCGGTCCAACAAGGATACAGTTAGTTGAACTTATTTTAGCCAGGCCATCCAACATGAACCAAATTAGCAAAGAACTGAATATGGACTACAAAACAATTCAACATCATATCAAAGTTCTTACAGAAAACAGAATTATAGTTTCAGAGGAAAAGAAATATGGGACAATGTTCTTCCCCTCAGCACTTTTGGAAAAGAATAAGGATGCTTTCGGCGAAATAAAAGAAAAGATAAAAAAAGACCAGGAAAAAAAAGAAGCAAGGAAAAAAATGTTTGAGAGATTGGATGCTGAGTCAAACCAAGCAAAATAGTCCCTATGCTATAAGGGACAACTAAGGTAAAAGGATAAAAATGTAAAGATATGAAATCAACACTATAGGAGCTCAAAATTAGAATACTATGGTAATACCACCAATTGAGGATTTGATAGTAACTGGGTTTAATTTAGCAAACGTTGCCCTAGCTATTATTTTAGCTATAATTTATGGTAAAAATCTAAAAACTATAAGATCTAGTTTTACTATTAGCTTGTTTGTTTTTTCATTTGCTCTTTTATTTGAAAATCTGTCTAACCTTTATTGGTTCGGCTCCCTTATTTTAGCTAACCAATATGGTATAACTCTTTTTCAACTGAGTACAAATATTATAGAATTTATTGCTCTTGCTGTTCTAGTTCGTCTTAGCTTTAAATGATTTGTTATAAATTTCCCATAATGTTTTATCTTCTTTTCTAAATTTTATTAACTCAATTATTTTTGTGAAAAACACGAAAAACAAAATCACTCCAATGAACCCAAAAATACTAATATTGAACTCAATACCTGTTTTTAGTATATTTGTCGCAAAATCTCCAAATACAGTAACTGTTAGAGTATTGCTTATGTAGGCAGTGAATATTCCAACAAAACAATATCCAAGTTCTAACATCATCCACTGTGGTTCAAAAAATGCAGTCAGAACAAGGTAAACTATATACCTTATTGCAGTAAACCCATACATTGAAAAGAACATATTCCCACCTGTTATAAAAAATAGGAAGGGTGCAGCATTACCGGACACAAAAAGAGACACGGCATCTTTTATAGTGTATCCAGGATATTCCAGTGGTGCAAAAATCCTAGAAAACAACATTAGAGATGCCCCAAAAAGACCACCGTAAAATCCCCCTAAGTTTAAGGCTATCACAAAACTAAGAAAATCAATTATTTCAGAATCTTTTGTAAATGAAGAAAGAAATGCAGGCACCCTGCTCCACAAGCCAACAACAGCGAACATAAATAGTGTAGAAAGAGTTGTGTTGATTGGAATTGTAATTAAAGAAAGAACAAATAAACCTAGGCTTGCATACTTCAGTTCTTTGAACCTAATTATTTGTTCTAACCCCATATGCTTTTGCAAACCTCACAAAGCTTGAAAATTGTTTTTGCTCCGTTGAACCAGACGTGTTTTGATTCTATATGCCCCATGCAAACTGTTTTTAGGCATCTATCGCAAACCCTTTGACAGTTGTGACAAGTTCTCTCTGAACACACTCTGCAAAGAGGGCTGGGTCTGATAATGTTGACAAACGACTTGCAAATTTTGCACTCTTCGATAGACTCCATATTTGTCACTGATTAATAATTATAACTCTTAAATACTTAAGTTTTTGGAGAAAATTATCTTAGATTTTAAGATAAACTTATAAATATCAAAGACAAATTAAGAGTATGAAAGCAAAAAAGCTCGAAAACACTCAAAATTTAGGACCGATGGATGCAAAGGATAGAATATTATTCAATGCACTATCAGCTAATTCGAGAGAAAAGCTTACATCCCTTGCAAAGAAGGTAGACCTGTCTATAGATTCTACTAAGAAAAGGGTGCAAAGATTAGAGAAATTGGGAATCATATCAAGGTATACAATAATGCCAGATCCAGTAGCCTACGGCGATGAGATGTCTGTTCACATTTTCCTTAAATTCAAAAATGTCTCAAAAGAAAGGTTTGATGCTCTGGTTGAAAAGCTAGTGAGAAATAAGAAGATAATTGATGTATTTTCCATGATGGGAATGTATGATTTCTTTATAGTTTACATTGGAAAAAATGCAGATGAGTTCAACAGCTTTGAAATGCAAATACGCCACGAGTTCGGTGACATAATTGATCAGTGGGTCTCAATGCTAATAACAAAATACTACAAGCTTGAGGAATACTTGGTTTAAGCCTTTTACTAAAGGCTTATGCCATCAGGATTGGAAACTGACTTCGTCAGTTTCGGTTTCCGCGGAGGCTAAAAAACTGCTCATTTCGATTCGCAGTTTTTTTACGCCTTCCATATTCGTATAATAGTTTCTCTTGGGATACCTTACCACTTCTCTTTTCTAAAGAGAAGGGGGAGAGATTTGGGTATTAGTTGGGTCTAAAACAGGTCAATATTTATATACTGTCCAAAAGAACGTGTATATAGAAATCAGCAATTACGAGATACGAGAGTTGCCTCCCTTGTATCTCCGAGTTGATTTTGTTTTAAACGTCATTACTTCTGGACTTACCCCGGGTTTTCTCGGGGATTTAGTCCTGCTAATTATATGAAATTTCTTGTCTTAGTTATTTTTGGATTGATTTTTGTTAGTGGTTGCATTTCTCAAGTACCAAAAGAGGTAAAGCAAATGCAAATTCTTGTTAAAGATTCTACTACTAATCTACCAATAAAGGATGCACAGATAATTTTTAGTGTTTTCTGCGCAAACCCGAATGAAGATGATCCAACATGTGGCGGAATGTATGATAGAGTAAATGCAAAAACAGATTCAAGTGGTCTGTTTATTTACAACCCCTCTGATAAAACCCCATCGATTTCAAATATTTTATTTTTCGAAGTTGGAGAAGTTGATGGATATTATAAAAATACTGAAACCCATTCAGCATTTGATTTTAATAACGATGGGGTGTCAGAAGCTGTAGTGAAACTAATCCCAAAAAGTGTTCCAATTTCTCCAGAAAAAGCAGAACAAGTAGCTGAAGCAGATTACAGAGTCCAAAATCTAATTAAGTCTGCACCTATCTTGACCAAAAGAACAAGCTCGTGGGAAGGTAATTGGATCGTTGTCTTTGAGCTTGCTCCAGAAACAGCTATAGCACAAATAGTTCTCACAATTAGCCCACAGACAGGAAAAATAGTTGACTATAAAGAATACACACAGAACGATCTTAATTATATGGATTAGTTTTTAGTTAGCTTGTCTATAATAGGTTTCAGCTTTCTGATATCACTTATCTTAAAGTCTGGCTTTTCTGGTTTTCCACCTAAAGGAAACTTGAAGTACTCAACTAAACATGTTTTGATCCCAACTTTTTTCGCCTTAATATCTTCATCCGGTCTGTTTCCAACCATTAAACACTCTTCTGGTTTCACTTTCAATTTTTTCAAAGCCATTTCGAAAGGAACTAAGCTGGATTTTTCGTATCCAATTTCTTCTGAAATCAAAACAAGATCAAAATATTTTTCTATCCCAAGTCCTCTAACCATTTCTCTAAAGCCGGTTTTTGTGCTATTGGATATAACAGCAACCTTCAATCCTTTCCCTTTGCAATATTCTAAAACACTTTTCGCCCCAGGATAAAGAGAGACATTTTCCCTCCAAAATTTACTATCCTCTTTCTCCATTTTTATCAATTCAGATTCTTTTGGATTGTATCCAAGATGTTGGAGATACATCCTAAACCTATTTCTAGATCTATGTACTTCAACAGAACCGTAGTATTTTGTCAGAAATTTTGTTTTTGTGGCATCTGTTGCCTGTTTTACTTGCTTCTCAGATGCAGGATATCCAAATTTTGAGAAAAGTCTAGATCTAAAAATGTTTTTCTTATCATGATGGAGGTTTGTAAGCGTGTCGCCAAGATCAAAAATAACTGCTTTTAGCATATTATTGTTTGGATTCGATTTCTTTTAAAGCCAGCAAAACCTTTAAATATTACTTTTGTTATAGTTATTAATTATATTAAGTTTAATAAGGAGGATTTATGAGCATACTTTCGGTCTCAGTTCCAGAGGAACTAAAACATAAAATGGAAAACTTAGAGGAAATAAATTGGTCAGCCATTGCAAGAAAAGCATTTGAAGAAAAAGTAAGGGAAGTTGAATTTGTAAAATCCTTGGCTATAAAAAGCAAGCTCACAGAAAAAGAGGCAGAAGAACTAAGCAATAAAATAAACAAATCAATTTCAAAGAAGTTCAAAGAGATGAAATAAAATGCAAATTGTGATAGATGCTAATGTTATCATCTCAATGTTAATCAGTCCTGGAAAGCCTATAGACGTTTTCTTTAGAGAAGAAATGGAAGTTTTTGCCCCAGAACTTTTGTTGAAAGAAATTGAAAACCATAAAACTGAAATTTGTGAAAAATCGAGAATTTCTTCTGATGAAATAGAAAAGCTTTTCTCAATTCTAAAAAATAAGTTATTGGTAGTTCCAGAAGAAGATTTCCTAAAATATAGGGATGAAGCAGAAAGGATTTGTCCTGACCAAAAAGATGTTGCATATTTTGCATTGGCTCTGTGTATACATTGTCCGATTTGGTCAAATGAGAAAAAGTTAAAAGAACAGGATCATGTAAAAGTTTATTCGACTCACGAATTGATAGAAATGTTTAGATAGTTTATTCCTTCTCCTCAATTTCCCGGATTTTAAGCAACAAAAATCGGTCTCTTTGAAAGCAATCTAGGCAATGAAAGTGGTTTGAATGGCATTCCTTTTGTTTGGTCTTTGACCCATTTTACAAACTCTTCAAGTTTCATCTCTTTGACTTTACCATCTTCCCTGAACCTTATTGCAAGTTTTCCGGATGCCTTTTCCTTTTCTCCCAAAACAGCAATAGCTGGAATCCAATCCATTTCTGCATCTCTTATTTTCTTCTGGACAGAATCAAGATTGTCATCAATATCAACTCTTATATTTTCTCTTGCCAAATGATCTGCTATTTCTTCTGCCCACTTGTTAAAGGAATCATTCACTGGGCACAATCTTACTTGAGTTGGTGAAAGCCACAAAGGTAAAATTGGATTTTTCCCAGCCTTTTGTTGCATATCTGCTCTTTCCAATAAAGCATACAACACCCTTTCTATAGCACCTGTTGGAGATAAGTGAAGTATAAGAGGATGTTTTTTTGTGTTGTCTGCATCTGTATACTGTATTCCATATCTCTCTGCATTTTCAACATCAATCTGGTCTGTTGTAAGCGTTGCTGCTTTGTTTAAAGCATCTACAAAGTTCCATTCATACTTCAAGACAAAGTAGAAGAATTTTTTATTCCAAACTTCAAACAAAATTGGTTTGCCAAATTCTTTTACAAGTTGGATAACAAAATCTTTGTGTTCATCAAAGAAGTCCTTTGTAACTCTTATGGCAAATTCAAAGTCTTCTTTTATGTTAAACCCGATGCCTTCCTGTACTTGTTTGGCCAATTCCAGTCTTTTCAACATTTCCTTTTTGGCTTGCTCAAAATCTTTGACTAGACAATGGCAATCTGGCATTGTGAAAGCTCTAAGCCTTCTCAAACCAGCAAGCTCCCCTCTTTGCTCAACTCTGAAAGAGTATCTTGTTAACTCATATATTGGCAAGGGTAAATTCTTGTAAGAAATGTTTGCATCCTTTGCCATCAAAAATTGACCAAAGCACGCTGCAAACCTAAGGAAAACTTTTTTGTTTGGTGTTTGTATGGAATATTGCCTTGCCGGAAACCTGTTAAGGTAACTTTTCAAAGCAGGGTGTTCGAAATCATACATTATAGGAGTTTCAACTTCAACTGCGCCATATTCCACTGTTTTTCTTGTTGTCCATTCCTCGAGCAAAGATTTTATCAGTCTGCCATTTGGCAAATATCTAAGGTTCCCTGGATCTGAACCTTCTTCATGTCCTACCAATTGAAGCTTCTTCATCAACTTTATATGAGGAGGCTCAACATCGACTGCTCTGTTTTTGGCCAATTCATACTTCGCAAACTTTTCCAGTTTAGAATATTTTGAAAAATCAAAACCAGAAATCTTACCATCTTTTACTTCAATCTTGTTAAGTTTTCCTGCTGGCTCCAAAATAAACCACTCTGAAACAAGCTCTTTTTCTTTTTTCAGGGCCTCTGAAACCACTTCCTTTTCCCCATCATATGATGCTATTTTTTCGATCCTTGGTTTGACAATATTTTTATAATCTTCGATTTTCAAAGCCATTGACCTGTCTAGTCTTGCAGCATTGAAAAACATCTCATCGTTTTCCAATAGTTTAGGATCAACTATCAATTCCAATTCAGGACTAAATGAGAATGGAAGTACTGTACCAGATACACTACCTGCTAACTTTTCTGCAATTTCTATATCAGCAAAGGAAACATAACTTGCATTAAATAACTTTTTAATCAAATCAAAATCCACCTTAGCGTCCCCTGGAACAACTGCTAATACATATTTGGACGTTTTTCCAACTTTAACAATCAAAACAATACAGTGAGCAGCTTCTGACACTTTGTTGCCTCGAAGCTTGCTGGCAAATTCAGTTCTCCCCTCTGATGCATGATCAATAAGTCTATATTTTGCCTTGTTCTTATCCAGCAAATTGATTAACTTTTCATATGTTTTATTCATCAACTCACTTTCTTCTTTACTTACAACTGTAAGCTCCCTGCTCAATTCAGACAAAGGATGTCCTTTTGCAGCCAAAGAAAGTTTTTTGTACCAGCCAAAAGGAGCTCGCCAAACTTTGAATTCTTTGCCAAGTTCTTGTTCAGCCCTTTTCAAAACATTCAAGGCTGTTTCCACAGAAGACAAATTGCTGCTCAAGTGGGCATATGGATAAACAACAATATTCTTAGCTTTTACTTGTCCAGCGACATCTTTGATATTTTTGACATATTCTTCTACAATTTTGTCCTGGTTTTTCTCATCTGCTTTCTCAACTGCAGTAAAAACAGCAAGGCATTCTTCTACTTTGACAGGTTTCTTCTCTGTGATACCTTCCTCGGCTGACTTTATCGCCTTTTTCACAGCTTCCCATTCAATCCAATCGCAGTGCAACAATAATATTTTCATAATCTATATCCCTCTATTTGTATCTTCGGATTTATATCGCTCTCTGTTCAATTTGGAGTATTCTGCATTAAGTTTATCAAAATATCTTAGTCCTTTATCTGAAGCCAGAAGGCAAATGTACAATACATCTATATCTTCAATTTCTGAATCTGAGGCCCTTGTAACAAATTCTCTTGGATTAATCTTACCTCTAAAATACATTTCCCAAGCAAATTTAGATTGTTCTGCTCTTATTCTTCTATGCCAAACAGAGTCGACAAGAGAACCAATTTCGGCTAATTCTGAAAAAGCATCATCAATGAGCCTAAGTTCTTGTTCTTCAGATTCCTCAATAAAAATTCCTGGAGTTATAAACCCTCTTCTGAATTTTTCCCAAGCCGGTAAATAGAAAATAGCTTCTCTGACTTGATAGCCTACCATTTCAGGATCGACTAAAACATCTACCATACCAAACACCTCATAATCATGCTAGGTCTACCTCTATCCTTTAAGATTTTGAGTTGTATTTTCTTCTTTCTAATCAACTCTAAACAATCTGGTCTACACCTAGAAAAGGCAGATTTTGAAACAGAAACACTTTTTAATTCGCACTTATCCAAAACTTCAAGAAGGATCTTTTTGTTCAAGAACTTCCTAAAATGAACTTCAGACAAATTTGGCGGCAAATTTTGGACATCACTAAGACTAGAAATAACTATTCTTTCACTTTGTGGGTAAACCACCTTTTTGCATAAACCAAAATGTCACCAACAATAGTTGTATTCTGGATATAAATCGCTTACCAAATGTCGTAAAACAAAAAAACCAAAGAAAAAGCTAAAGGTCTCTTCCGACCCATTCTTTCATCATTCGTTCAACTTCCCCAGATACTGTTGCTTCTTTCATCACGCACTGGGCTTTGAACCTCAAAAACAAATCCCTGTCCACAGCAATTGTAGTAGTAATTCTTTCCATATAAGAGGATTTAGAAATAGGCTTTATAAACTTTTGCTTTTTCACAGGAATATATAAAGATATGAAAATATGTCCTATTCTATCCTAAAAACAGCCTTTGCCTTCGAAGTTAGCCTCAAGGGGTCTGTAGAATCAACAACTTGTGTTAAATTGAAATAAGGATACAACTTATTGTGTATTTTATCAAAGACATCTTTCCCCCTTTCAGTCAGCTCCAAGTTTTTGTTCTTATATGCAATGAGTTTAGACTTTTCCAAGCTTTCCAGATTTTTGTACAAAGCTCTTTCTTTTTTCTTTGTTATGCCAGATTTTCCAACAATTTCTATGAAAGCTGATTTGGAAATAGATGCCTCCAACATTTTAGCTTTTAGGCTTTGGTTTGACTTTTCAGAGCATTTACCTAAAGCAAATAGAATAAATTTTTGTTGTTCTGACAGTTTCATAAAATAAGTTAGAAAGCATACTTAAAATCCTTTTGAAAAAATATTCTTCAAACATTTATAGTTTTGCAACCAAATTTTAATATATCGGTGTTATATGCCATTCAAAAGCTTCGACGAAATATCACACGAAGAGTATAGGACATTTTTAGCTGCTAGAGCAGAAGGTAGAGGTTTGGACAAAGCAGGTCTTGTTGCAGGCCTAAGCAAACATGCCTCTGAGAGAATAATTTATGGAGATGTACCAAGAGGCATACCGGCAGGAACGGCTATTGAAATACAAAGACAATATGGGTTCAAGCCAAAAGACAGATCTTCCACAAGTAATCCATTAATAGAAGAACCTAGGCCATATTTTAGAATTGAGAGTGATGGACTTCTATATTCCAAGGGTGTGAGGGAAGGGAAAATACTGGGAGTATCAGAATCAATGCATGATGTATTTGCATCTTTAGAAAAAATATCTAAAACAAGAAATGTTCATGTAGTCATTCTTGGTGAATCTGGTACAGGAAAGGAATTGGTTGCTGAGGGTGTCCACTATGGCGGTCCCAGAAGAGATAGGCATTATGTAAACAGAAATTGCGCAGCCATAGGAAAAGATGTTGTAGAAAGTGAATTGTTTGGCCATATTAAAGGTGCATTTACAGGAGCATCTTCTGATAAAACTGGAATTTTTAGATTGGGTCATGAAGGAACAGTGTTTTTAGATGAAATAACAGAACTTCCTTTGAACATCCAAGCCAAGCTTTTGAAAGCAGTTGAAAATGGACATATTGTTCCTGTTGGTCACGATGATGCTAATCCAATAGAAGTTGATACGCGGGTTATTGCAGCAACAAGCAAAGACATAGTTGATCTGGCTAAAAGAGGGGATTTTAGAAGGGATTTGCTCCAAAGGTTGGCTGGATATGTCATAAGGCTCCCATCTTTGAGGGAGAGGGGAAGAGCAGAAATAGTTTTCTTGGCTGATTCTTTTTTAAAAGAGTATGTAGAAACAGAAGGAAGACCTAAAATTCTTGAGCCTTCATCTTATGATGTACTTGCTGAATATTATTGGCCTGGAAATGTCAGACAATTAAAAACAGTTATTACTGGAGCAGCAATTTCAACAGATAAGAGAGAAAAAATAGAAGCAGATGATATAAGAGATAGACTTAGGGTTTGGGATGGATTGATTGATCAGAGTCAACAGAGAATGGATTTAGATGTTCTAATGGATAAAATTGCCTCAATGTCTGGAGTAAGTTTGATAACAATTGAAGCGGCTGCCATAGCTGCTTTTGTTAGAAGAGCCGGAGCAAAGGGAAAAGCTGCAGAAAGTCTACAAATAGCAAGGAGTACAATGGCAAGAAAAGTAAAAGAGTACCAAATAAGTGATGGTCACAGTTACGTTGTTCCTGATGAATCTGGAGATCCAGAGCCTCCGCAGGTTTTATAGTCCCGCCCAGATTCGAACTGGGGTCCATAGCTCCAGAGGCTATTATACTGGGCCATTATATTTGGTTCTGTTGAACCAACCGTCTCTGAATACTAGTTTCTTTCTGGACGGTGCTCTTTCTTTTCTAAAGAAAGAGTAGCTATACGACGGGACTATATCCACTATTTGTTAACTGATTTAAATAATAGAATTTGATTGACTGAATAACCTCGGCATAAATGCCGAGGCGTCTATGCATTGGTAACCAAATAATCATTGCGTAGCGGACTAAAGTCCGGAGCGTGGACTCGCGCCGAGGTTATTCACTAAGCTTTTAGAGATTTCACCAACTCATCAACAGTCTTGAAAACCATGCACTTTTGCCCAAAACAGTCTTGGATGTTTTTTGATTTTATCTGTATACAGTTCAAAGGAAGCTTTTCCCAACTTATTTTTTCGGGTGAATGGATAATATGGAATTTTGATGCAATAAAAACACCAAAATTGTGAAAATCATAGCTTAGTGGAGATTTGTATTTTTCATTTTGATATTCTTTATCCAATAAAATTTTTGCCCTAAGTATAGCCATTTCAGCTAAGGATGTGCTCGAAGGTGTTGGATGATCAAATGTTTGAGCAGGAACTTCGAAAAAATCTTTGTTTGCACTTTCTATCCATTTTTCACTTTTCCTGAATTTTTCTATTTTGCCAAAAAAATCTTCCAGAACGTTTTTGTATTCCCCAGTCTCCTCAAAAACAAAAGTTGCAAAAAGCAAAAAGCTTGCATAGTCTTCCAAAAATTCGTTTTTCTGAACATCTTTTCCAAGAGAACTATGATATAATTTGCCTTCTATATAGTGCTTTTCCAGAAGCTTTTTGAAAAGACTCAAAGATTTAGTTTTAGAATTTTCTATCCCACAATTTCTATAAGAAATGAATAAACTAATTCCAACTAAGCAATTCCAAGAAGTGATAAATTTCTTATCGACAAAGGGTTGCTTTCTTTTTCTCCTTGTTTCTAAAAGCTTTCTCTCAATTTCAGGAAGAAAAATATTTTCTATTTTGATGAGATGAATCTTTCCCTCAAAATTTTCTTTTATTAGGTATATTTTAGAAAATTTTTCAAATTCTTCTTTTGTAAGAGTTTTTTGCAATTCTTCTTTTGTCCACAAATATGTGGCTCCTTCTTCATGATTTGTATCTGCATCATGTCCAGAGTAAAATAATCCATCTTCAAAGGTTTCTTCTAAACAGGAAATTATTCTCTCAGCAATTGTCCTGTATTCTTTTTTTCCTAAAGCTTTGTAAGCAGTAGAGTAAACCCACAAGAGCATTGCTTGGTCATAAAGCATTTTTTCAAAGTGTGGTATTGTCCATGATCCATCTACACAATATCTAAAAAATCCACCTTGCAGATGATCGTGAAGACCCCTTTTTGAAATTTCATCCAAAGTTTTCTCAAGGACTATTTTTACTTCTGGTTTTTTTGTGTTTTCAAAATAACTCAACAAAAACAAAAGAGTGTTGTGTGGAGGAAATTTCGGGATTCCAAAACCGCCATTTGCTTTGTCAAAGCCAGAAAGAATAGTTTCAATCAATTTATCCTCTTCTACATTTTTCGACTGGGTTTCTGGAATAGAATACTTTCCTATTTCTTGGTTTTTGTGGATATTTATAAAATTCAAAACCTGTAAAAACCCTGGAAGATTGTGTTTTGGCTCAACAGGAACATACGTCAGGGCCAATATAGGTCTCAAATCTGGCGTGAGAAAAGCATTCAAAGGCCAACCGCCTTGTCCCTGTGTTTCGATAAGAAATGACATCAGAAACTGATCTATGTCGGGTCTTTGTTCTCTGTCGACTTTTATTGAAATAAAGTTTTGATTCAAAAAATCGGCTATTTCCTTGTTTGAGAAGGCTTCAGAAGCCATCACATGGCACCAGTGACAGGTCGAATATCCAACTGAAACAAATACAATCTTGTTTTCTTTTTTTGCATATTCCAAAACCTCCTCAGACCATTCTTGCCAGTGTATTGGGTTGGCCTTGTGTTGCTGTAAATATGGAGAAGGAGATTTGTCTAAATTGTTTTTATGGAAATCCATACAAAAGATTAGAATCTGGGTTTAAATCACTAAATAGACCTTGGATAAATGAACAGTGTTATTTACTGCAAAAAATTAGTCAATAGCGCTGTTAGTTGAATTTCAGGCGTCCCACCTTGGTTCAGCCTGAATTCGTATTCGCCGATTTTTTCAATAAGTTTCAGTTTCTTTTCTTCAGGAATTTGTAGATCAAAAATATTTCTGTGTGTTTCTTTTATTATGTCCTCAGCAGATATTCCTTGGTTAATCAACATGTCATATAATTTTTTCTTTGCTTCTGGGAAATTACCTGAAACTGCTAGATCCAGCATAGCCCTTACGTCCTTTGGTTTTGCAGAAGCTGAGACAGAATAAACTATTTCCGGCGTTATTTTCTCATAAACAGAACAGGCTTGTAAAAGGTTTGTTGCCTTTCTCATATCGCCTTCTGAAACTTCGTATATAGCATCTAAGCCAAGTTGGTCTATCTGAAGCTTTTCGTTTTGGGCAATTTTTTTCATGTAGTTCTCCACATCTATTTTAGTCAAACCCTTGAACCTAAAAACAACGCATCGCGATTGAATAGGATCAATTAAACGACTGGAATAGTTACAGGATAGTATAAATCTACATGCACCAGAATATTTTTCCATTGTTCTTCTCAAAGCCTGTTGTGCTTCTGAAGTCAGGGCATCTGCTTCGTCCAAGAAAATAATTTTAAAATCATGTCCTATTGGTTTTATCCTTGCAAATTCTTTTATCTTTCCTCTGACAACATCAATGCCACGCTCATCGCTTGCATTAGTCTCCAAAAAATTTTCATTCCACTTATCGCCAAAAAGTTCCCGAGCCAAAGCTAAAGCAGTTGTTGTTTTTCCAACTCCAGCAGATCCGGCAAACAAAAGGTTTGGAATTGATTTTTCTTTTACCCAAGCTTTGAGTCTTTCAACTACATGCTGCTGTGCAACAACTTCATCCAATTTTTTTGGCCTGTATTTTTCTGTCCAAATAGATAGTTCTGACATAACAAGAAATAGAAAATAAGACTTTAAATCTTATGCAGCTGACTGAAGCAATTCTACAGGGCCCACTTTTTCAATGTACCTTCTAACCTCTCTAGCCTTTTCTTCTGTTGTAATAAACTCAAACGAAAATTGCTGTCTGAGTTTCCTATCTAATCTTGCCTTTAGTTCAGGGCTTACATCAGCATCAAAAACACCCTTGAATTCTGGTTCTCCTCCATTTGCTATTACTATTTGTGGATTTTGTAAAACTAGTCTATCTGTTTGTGGAGACGAAGTAATTACCAGTTCTTCAGGAGCCAAATCAAGTTCTGAACATAATCTTTTTTCAAGTGCTATTAATTTTTTCAGAGTTATTACCTTGTTTAATTCTGATATTTGTTCATCTGTTGCTTCAACAACAATAACATCTTTATGATCTGCCCTAACAAGCCACCCACAGTCTTTGTACCGAATAGATGCTGCAGAGAGTAGTTGACTTCTTTTTTCTCTGCTGTGAACGCTGTCCAAAAATCTACTTGCGACCTTATGATCTGATAGTGCTCTATCTAATTGACTGTCTACAAATCTATACCCTTCTCTAGGATCAAAACCATTCTTGCCAGAAGGATCAAAACCATTGTCAATTGCATATGATATAGCCCTTATTAATTGGCCCTCAACAGCTTCAACATCTTTCCTCAAATAGATTCCTACATTATTGTTAGCCAAAGCTCCAAGGAAAGTTTCAAGAGCTTGTCTTCCAGGATGTTTTATAGCACTTCTTTTTCCATCAGAAAATAGATTAACTATAAGTTTTTCTAGATCTCCTTTTTCACCGTCTCCACAATAATATGCATCTCTCAGTGTGTAATCCCATTTGTCGAGTCTGTCTTTGTCTGTTATAAGTCTAGACAATGGAGATCTTGTTTCCATTGCTTCTGCCAAGTCATGAGCAGCGTGTCTTGATACAGTCTCACCAAAATATGTTGCAGCAGCTGCAGTGATAGCATCGCGCATTTCATTTCTTATAACATCAATTCCGACTTGTTTGTGATTTGGCAATCCATATGCGTCTGCCACAATTTCGTATATGTGTGAATATGGTCCATGGCCTATGTCATGTAGAAGAGCTATTCCCAAAAGAAGGAATTTATCATAGTCATCAAGCTTCAAATCAGATCTTTGTATAACCTGCTGTGCTAAATCAAAAACCCCTAGGCAATGTTCGGATCGTTTATGTGGAGCTGTTCCTGCAACTAGAGGTATTGGAGACAGTTGTCCTATTCCGTCTAATCTGTTGTATCTGGGGTGGTTTATTATGGGAGAAAAATCAACATTCCTGCCTGTACCCAAATCTACGCTAAATGGAACATGCACAGATCCCCTATATGTGTATATACGCTCAGAGCCATTATGTGAAACCATCTCTAAATTAGAAAGCAAAGTTTTTTATTCTCATCGAAGCTGGACAAAATCTTTAAAAATGGATTAGTTAATTAAAGGGAATATGGGCAAAATAATCAAGGAAAAAATTCCAATAAAATTGGTGAGGAATGATACTGAAGATACAAAAACTTTTAGGTTTGCTGTTCCAGCTGATTTTGATTTTGTGCCTGGCCAATTTGTCATACTTTCGCTTTGGCACAAAAAAGATGGAGTTGAAAAAGAAATAAAAAGATCATATTCAATTGCATCCTCCCCAACTGAAAAAGGTCACATTGACTTGACAATAAAACTCTATCCAAACGGTGAGTTTTCCCCAAAAATATTTTCACTGAAAGAAGGCGACAGCTGTGGTGTACACGGTCCATTTGGTAAATTTATTTTAGATGATTCAAGAACAAAAATGGCTTTTATAACAGCTGGTTCTGGAGTCACACCTTTCAGATCAATGATAAAATATTGCTTGGATAAAAGACTATCTGTTGAAATGGTGATGTTGTATTCTTCCAAAACACCAAAAGATATTATATACAAAGAAGAGTTTGATAGCTGGAAGAATCCAAACCTGAAAATTATTCACACAATCACAAGGCCGGATGGAACAGGATGGAGTGGACAGACAGGAAGAATAAGCCCGGAATTGATTAGAAAATACATAGATGTTGAAAACTCTGATTTCTACCTTTGTGGGCCCGAAGAATTTTTGAATTCAATGATTGATATTTTGAAAACTCTTGGCGTGGAAAAGGAGAGGATAAAGAAGGAGCAATGGTGAGCCCCTTTTTCTTTCAAAAAGAAAAAGGCCCTCGGGTTCAAAAAAAAACGATATACAAATCCAAAAACGTAGGCTAAAATTTTCTTCGCCTCGGCTCGAAAATTTTTACGCCTTTCAAAACACCAAATACAAAGCACTAATAAACCTTTTTATACCCAGTTTCTCCATATTTCTGATAGAGTTGGTTAATATGCCAAAGCAAATGTTTCCAGAAGTTGCAGCAAGGATGTTCCACAGAGTTTTTATTTGTAGAAAATGTGGTGGAAAAATCAGGGCTGATCTTCTAAAAGTAAAGGCTGGAAAAATCAAGTGTAGGACTTGCAAGAGCAAAAAATTAAGACAAAAACACAAAGACTTGAAAGCCTAATTGAATTTTTTTAAATTATTTCTAAAAATCTAAATCTTTATAAACTAAGAAATCTTCTAAATAATATGGTTGAAAGACAATACCAATATGTTTCTAATCGTTCAATGAAGAACCAAAAAGGAGAAGAAACAGGACGACTTCAGGTTCTTGTGAAAGTTAATTCTACAGTAGCTGATGTAAAATACAAATGTCCTGAGTGTGTGCACGAAGAGCAAATGCAGCAAGAGTGGAAAAAACCCTTTAATGTTAAATGTTCAAAATGCGGCAACCTTATGCGGTTGGCAAAACTTTTAGCTCAATTTAAAAAAGAGAAAAAAGCTGAAAAGGAAAAGCTTAGGGGAGCTGTTCCAGAAAAAGGAGACGACTAATGAAGCTTGCTATAATTGGTTCTAATGGTTTGGATGAGGTTGCAAATGAGAACTCTCTTCCAATTAAATTAAAAGCTAAATATAAATCAAAAGGCTCTAAAGTGGAAAAAACATTCACTGCATATGATGTTAACTTAAGCAACGGTCACATTTTATACATAAACAGAGATGTAGTAGGCATGTATGAGGGCAAGTCCTACTTCTATCCAAGTGAAATAGACTACAAAACAATTTTTGTTGCACTAAAGCAGGCAGGAATAAAAAATGTTTTGTCTCTATCGCCAGCAGGTAGTTTAGAAGAATCTTGGAAACCATCTAGCGCTGTTCTAGTAAGGGATTTTGTAGATTTTGTAAATAGAGATATAACCTTAGATGATATTGGTGCTGACTACGTTGACATGTTAGAGCCATTCAACAATGATTTGAGCAACAAAATCCTCGAAGAAGCGAAAAAAATGAGTTTCCAAATTTTTGATAAGGGTATATATTTAATGGGGATAAATGGTGTCAGGTTTGAAACAAATTCTGAAATAAATCTTTTCAAAAGAATTTCAAAAGAGAGTACACTGGTTGGAATGATAACACCAACAGAGGCTCAGTTGTGCAGGCTATTGGATATAAATTATTCAAATATTTCATTTGTAGTAAACAGCTTTTTCTCCCAGAAAAAAGTCAAGCAAAAAGATGCAGAGGATTCAATAAAAAAGAATCTTCCTAAAATTTTAAAACTTGCTAATTCCATTCTTCCTTCTTTGTGATATGCTGAAAGATAAGAATATTGTTATCACCGGAGCTTCTTCTGGAATAGGTAAGGCCATAGCTTATGATTGTGCAAAAAATGGTGCAAATTTAGTTCTGATTTCTAGAAACAGTAAAAATCTAAATCGTTTGGCTTCACAACTAGAAAAATACAAAATAAAGATATTGAGTATCCCAATTGATGTATCTGATAAAAAACAGGTTGTACTTGCAGCAAAGAAAATTTTACAAGTTTTCAATCACATTGATGTTTTAGTGAACAACGCTGGTATAGGTGTGTATGGAAAGTTTTCAGAAAAATCTCTAGAAGATATAGAAAAAGTGATTAAAACAAATCTTTTAGGAACAATTTACATGACAAAAAGCATTCTACCTTCTATGATGAGGCATATGCAAGGTCATATAGTAAACATTGGATCTGTTTTGAGCAAAATTGGTTTGAGAGGAATGGCAGATTACTCTGCGAGTAAGTTTGCTGTTGCTGGTTTTTCAGAAAGCCTATATCATGAACTGAAGCCTTTGGGAATAAGTGTATCTGTTGTCTACCCAGGCTATGTTAAAACCAACTTCCACAAAAACGCCTCTTTCAAAAATGCTAGGACATCTTCGCCTGTCAAAGGCATAGAGCCAGAAGAAGTTTCTTCAGTTGTTATGAAAGCGCTTAGAGAAAAGAGATTTGAGTATTTTGTCCCTGGGTTTTATGGGCCATTGATGAAAGCCAAAAGCCTGCTTCCTGGAACATTTAGAAAACTGCAGCAAAGGCGAAAGTAGGTTTTTATTCAAGATAGACAATATATTGTATGGAAGCTCTAAGAGCTTCTTGAGGTTGGTCGTGGAAGGCTTAAGTGGAAGCCGTAATTTTTTGCGAATCGCAATGAAGCAAAAAATAGGCTCCTGTTTTGCTTAAGTCAGCATCTCACTATGTGATGATGCTGAGATGTCGTGTGCTTGCACATCGTAATTGGAAGCTGGTTTCAGAGACCAGCTTCGGTATCCGCCTGTGAGCACATCTTGAGTGAGACAAGCTCACTCAATCTCGTGCCCTGTTAACCGCTATATGGTTAATTGGAGACACGACTTTTAGGATAAAAGCTTATATGGAAGCACCTGCAGCAATGACTTGGATGGTTATAGGATTGATTTTGGCTGTTTTAGTTGTTGTTTTGATTTTCACTGCTGGAGGAGGCTTGACAAAAGATATTCTAGCAGGATCTCAAAATACAGTTTGTAACTTGCCTTTCTTGAAGTGTTGATATGCACTTTACACTTGAAACAATTGTGAAAATTATTTTAATTTTTCTAGTCCTAATAGGCCTTGTTTTGTTGCTAAACACTATAAGTGGAGGATCACTAAATATATTAGATAAGTTAATGGCTTTGGGAAGGTAAATATGGAAACACCAATAAAAATAGTCATCCTCGCAATTGTGATTTTGATAATCTTGGCTATTTCAGTTATGTTTATAACAAACTTAGGAAAGTCAGGGGAGGATACATTGTCCTTCTTCTATAAATGGCTTTCTGGAAGTGTGAGATTCTAACCTAAATCAATCTCAAGATGTGGGTTGTAAGTTGATTAAGTGCTGTAAAACGGTGAGGATTTCTTAGTTGTTTTAAACTAATTTATAAGGGGGTTCAAACAATAATCTACTATGAAAGGTTTATCAGAAACAATGGTGATTATCATCACAGTTGTTGTTATTCTAGTTGCTGCTTTGGTCTTGCTTTCAATATTCAGTGGCACAATTGGACCAATTGGCCCTCAAGTTGATTGCCAAAGAGATTGTAGCTTTGCCAAATTGCAATGTAAAGCTGGATCTACAGGAACAGCTCCTGGATGGACATCTGAAATGCAGAGCAAGTGTCCGAACTTACAGTGTACTTGTGGGGCTTAGTTCTTTTTGGTTTTTAGGCATTTTCTAAATTTAGTTTTAGCTCTGCCAAGAACCAATATACCCAAAATTCTATCTAATTAAATAACCAGAAAGGACAATATATTGAATAGATACATCCTTTTAGGTTTTCAATTATACTAAACGAAAGTTCCAAAAGATGTGTCAGCACTATACTTTATGAAAGGCACAGCCGGTATACCTTCATACATGATTCTGATAATAGGGTCAATTGCATTTGGGCTTCTTGTACTTTGGCAGGGTTATCTTTTTACTGTCGGTAGTCTTCATGGATTATGTTGGCAAAGTACTTTAGAGGGACTTCAAAAAATACAAGGTGAAGCATCTTCTCTTGAAATTGGTCAGTCAAGAAATGTTTTTGTAGAATTTGGTGATTGTACAGATGCTGTTATTATAATGAATAGGGAGCAATTTGAGACAACACTGGTTCAAATTGGAGGAAGTGCAGACACTAAATTTTCATGTCTTGAAGGCGTAAAGACTACCTTAGCGGCTGTTAAAAAAGTAGAAGATTCACCTTCATGGGTTGATTTAACAAAAGCTTTGGCACAGTCAGATAGGAAGACAATAGAGCAGTGGACAAGGGCTTATGCGGGCCTTGACAAAGCAACACACTGTACTCAATTAAAGTGTGCAAACTGTACATTAACTGGAAAAGGCTTGACTCTGCAGATATCATCAAAGTCAGACAAGTATTGTTTCAACATCAAAAGAGAATCCAAATTAGAGTACACAGTAAGAGCAGATACTGTTGAAAAAGAAGACAGGTGCCTAATAGATGCCTCATAAGCAATATATGAAAGGATTTGCATTAACCGAGTATATACTAACAATAGGCTTGCTTATTGTAGAAGTAATTCTTTTGTCAATGTTCACAGTTAACTTTTTAATTCCTGGGATAAATGCAGCTGAGGTCATAGAATCTGTTTCTTTGGGAAATTCAATTGCAACAACAGCAAATGCGCTCTCTGTTCAAGATGAAGGTGAAATAAAACTGACATTTTCCCGAGATTTTCTAATAACAGCAGGAATAGAAAACAAGAAAAACTACATTTTGGTCACTGGATCTGGAGAAGACAAAAATGAAAACAAAGTTTTCCTTGAAGCAAAGCTAAAAAACCTGATACAAAAAAATACAAAAACACTGACACTTAGGAAAACAGGCGGAAGCGATTTGGTAGAGGTGCTTGCATGAAAGGGTCTGTTGACATTTTCCAAACAATGATTGCTGCAGCTATAGTAGCAGTTGGTTTTGTGATTGTGATAATGTTTATAGGAGAGGTCACAGTCTTCAATGCAGAGGTAACAAAGCCGTCAATAGAAACAGTGCAGCTCATAGACAAAACACACCAAGTAGAAAACTGCCTAAATGAGCCGAGTGTTAATGAGCTTCAAACAAAACTAAAGGAGTGCAAATTGGATTCTGAGTATGTTGAGCTTTCAGATTTGTCAGGAAAGGTTTGGAAAGAAGGCCAAAAATCAGAGGGGCAAAGAGAGCACACAATTTGGATTAATATAAAAAATGGAGGCGCCGTTGAGATGGCAAGATTGTATGTCAAAGTTTAAAGGCGGTTTTGTCACAACTGTATCAATTTTCTTTTTCCTAGTTTTTGGATTAATGTTGTTTATTGGAATAAAGGGCGTGCTCGCACAGTTCATAATATCTGCGCAAACTGATTTTAAAATAACTCTAAAAGCAGATGATAGAGGGACACAAATTCTCTCTTTTTTGAATTCAGAAAGAAGTGGAGTGAAAAATATTGAAATTCTTGGCTATTTTGATACACCTAATTCAGATTTATCAGGGGTTGAAAAAGGCTTGGAAAAAATAAGGTCAGTTGAGGGAAAAAATTTCACTCTAAATGTTGTGAACAAAAAATCCTTTGGGGAGGGAACAGGAGAAAAGGCCTATGTTGATATTCCTTTGCCTGGAGGAAAAATTGGAGGGATAGAACTGATTTCATGAAAGGGTTTACAGAGGCCTTGCCTCTTGTGTTTTGTGTAGCAATTGCAATAGCAGCTGTATATACATATGGGCTAGCTGTTGGGGTGAATGATAATGTTGTCAAAAAACCAATAGCAATTGAAAAGGATATATATCTTCTTGGAAACTCTTTGGAATATTCTAAGCTTTTCCTTGATACGGCCTTAAAATATTCGACATACCAAGCCCTTTACGATCCTTTGGAGTCAACTTTGCCGACAAAGGAGGAATTCCAAACCATTCTTTCTGAAAAAATAAACCAAAACCTAAACAAGTATACTGAAAAGAACATTGTTTTCTTCGACAAAAGCCATGAGGTTGATTTGCCAAAATATGATAAGACAGAAGTTGTTTTGGAAAACCAGACATTTAAAATAAAATCAAGAGGAGAGAAAATTAAGGTTTCACAGGATGCACCAACTGAAAAAATCAGCCTTGGAAAAGACAGTTCAGTTGGGTTTGAATTGAAATACGCTCTGTTTGATGAGGCTCAGAATTTTGTAAAACAAAAAACACTGGAAAGCGAATTAACAAGTTTGATCAATACATTCCCAGCAACAGGAGAAATGAAATTATCTGGTTGTGAAAACAGGGAAAAGGAAACCGAGGATTTTGATGTGTTTAATTCTGTATATGGATCTGAATATGCTTCGCTTGCAGATGCTGAATCAGGAGTTTTGGCAAAGCTAACAGAAGAGGCAAGTAAGCTGATTTCAAAACAATCAACAAACACAACAAAGTGGGAGTTTTTTGTTTTAGGTAAACCAACAAAAAGCATAATAGCAAATTGTCAAACAAAAAAAGACGATATGTGTGAAAACAATCAATCCTATTCATATACTAAGACATGCGGTTTTGAATATTCTTACCAAATAAACTCTTCAATACAACTCACAGATTTGACAAACAAATATCCTGTTGAAAGTGGCACGCTTTTGGATAAAAAAGTATCGCTGGAAAATCTTAGACTAAATTTTATAGAGGTTTTGGACTTGAAATCAAATTCAGTTATTTAAGTTGTAATGCTCAGTATTTCAAAGAGGTTATGTTATGGCAGAAGAACAGAAAAAATCAAAGGCACCAGACGACACAATACTTGTAGGACAAAAACCAACAATGGCTTATGTGCTTGCAATAATAACCCAATTTTCAGAAGGGATACCAACAGTGCATGTGAAAGCAAGAGGACGAGTTATTTCAAAAGCAGTTGACGTGGCCGAAGTTATCAGGAACAAATTCATGAAGGATCTGAAATACACAGTAACTATAGGCACAGAAAAAATACAAGGCGAAGAAGGCGGCAAGTTCAATGTATCCACAATTGACATTGTCTTAACAAAGTAGTTTTATGAAATTTGCATACACCTAATTCCTTTCTTTAGAAAAGAAAGGTCTTAGGGAACTCCAAAGAAACTATTATAGAGAATAAAAACCTAAGGCTCACCAAAAAGAAAACAATTACAAAATAGAAAAAATCTATGAAATTCGCATACCATAATTCTGGTTTTGAAAAAGCAGAGCTGGTTTTGTTTGGTTTGCCAGATGAGAAAGGTTCTCAAGCCCAAAGGACAGGAGTGGACAAAGGACCTAATTCTATAAGAAAAGCATCGCAGAGGAATGTTTACAAATTCAAAGGCGGCCAAGCAATATACGAGCCCGAAATAGGAAGGTTCAACAAAAGCCTCTACGATTTTGGAAATGTAAAAAGGTCAGATTTAGCAAAAATATTCCCAAAACTTGGAAAAAAAATTCCAATTTTTCTTGGCGGCGATCATTCCATAACATTGGACATACTAAAAAAATTTAAACAAGATAAAATTTCCTTAGTATATTTAGATGCACATCCTGATGCAACAAACTCAAAAAAACCCTACTATGGATCTGTGATAAGTGATTTAGCTCAGTTAAAAAACATAGACATGAAATCCAGCATATTAATCGGTGCAAGGGCTGCAACAGATGAGGAAAATTTTTCACTGGAAGAATTTGGTTTGAAAACAATAAGGCCGCAGGATTTAGAGGAAAGAGGAATAAAACACGTCTTAAATGAGATAAAGGGGACAGTGGGAAAACATATTTACCTTTCAATTGATTTGGATGCATGCGATCCTGCTTTTGCTCCTGGAGTATCTTCTCCTGTTCCTGGTGGTTTGACAAGCAGGGAACTTATTTGTATTTCAAGACATGTTGCAAAGCTTGGTCTTGTTGGTTTTGATATTGTTGAGCATACACCAAAGTATGATGTTCAAGAAATGACAGCCCATTTGGCCTCTAATTTAATTTTAGAAATTGTTTCAAACCTTCCTTAATCGTCTGATGTTTTTATTTGTGCTATAAGGTCTTCGTATGATTTTTGTGTTTCAATAAAATCCATTTTTTCCAAATCCATTAAACAGTATCTTCTTGTTTTTTTGTTGTAAATCATAATACCAGAAGGTCTTCCTTCAAACTCTCCAAACACAATTGTGTCGATATCTATTTCAGGGTCTATGTCAAAATTACCAGAAACAGCAGCTATTGCCGCTAATCCCAAAGGCCTTGGTATGCCTTTTGCAAATTCTGTCCAAATTTTACCCTTTACTCTCCTCAAAGCCAGATATGTGCCTATAACCTTATACCTGAATTCTAAACTTTGACTTGACTTAATAACTAGCTGATTTTCATATCCGGGAACATCTTGTTTTATCCTTCCGGAATTTTCGATTCTTATTGTGTCGTTTCCTATGCTGATTTTTCTCAGTTTGCCTTGGCCCAAAACCGGAAAATAAGATCTCCCAAGTTGGTCTGTTTCCCTTACCCCAAACTCTTCATCTGATTGATAGTTTAGAAGCCTAGATCTCAGCGTTGAAAGAAACCTATCGCCTTGTCCAAAAAGAATGTCTGAAAAATAGTATGGTTTCTCTTGCTCTACTACTTGAGCTGGTGGTTCTGGAATTTTTTGTGAAGTATGGCATGTTGTGGCCAAAACCAAACTCCCTAAAAGCAAATTCCTAATATATCTCATTATTTATCTTCTCAATTAGTTTTTTATTCTTTGCATGAGGCTTTTGGTTTGCTTTTGAGAAAAACCAATTAGAGGCCTAAATGTAAGTGTGTTATCCTTCCAATTTTCGAGTTTTGTATCGCCTTTGATCAAGGGCAGGTTTTCTTTTTCTCCAAAAATTAAAGGCTTTCCTGAATTCCACTTTTCCAAATCTTTTGCTAATTCTACTTTTCCTGAAAAAACAACCTCGCAGCCTCTTTTCATAAATAGCCAAGATGCTATAGTGTCGTTTTCGTTTTCGACAAAACAACCAACTTTCCCAGCTGTGCCTATAGGAAGACCACCTGAGCCTTGGAAAATGTCTGTATACAAGTATGCATCTTTGTTTCTAATATCAATAGAAACTGTCTTGTCTGGTTTTGATAAGTTCACTTTGTTCGCAAACTTTTCGAGAAGCGAGCTTCCTATATTTTTTTCAATATCTTGCGAGGAATATTCGTGGTTGCCTATCCTATTGCATCTAACTGCAAAAGTTTCGCCCTTTTTGAGCTTGATTTTTTCTAGACAAAGGTTTTTTATATCATCCAAAGAAGAAGATGTTTTCCAGCATGGAGAAAAAGAGACAACACCGAAAACTCTCTTCAGTGGGTCTATATACTCTGATTCAACCAAAAATCTACCATAAATATTTGCTACTTTGGCTTCTTTTCCCAAAACATTTTTTATGTTTTTGAGCAAAATATCCTCAAACTTTCTTCTGACTGTTTTAGACTTCAGTGCAAGTTCGCCGTATCGTATTAGGTACAACATATATCTGCTGTGGTTCTAGGATATTTAAATAATTCAAACAATTATATCGATCAGCACCCGAACTGGCGATTATGGTATGTAATCGCTTTTCGTTTGCAGGGTTGGCCGAGGGGCAAGGCGATCGTTTGGTGAAAGATCCAAATCGAAACTGCAGATCGATTCAGACGAGTTCGACTCTCGTACCCTGCTTTTTTTATCAAAAAGGTCTAGTTTTGACTCTTATTATATTCCCAATATGTGGTTGGTAACTTTAGTATTTTTAGTCTTGATAGAATGTTAGTTTGAGGTGGGCAATATTTCAGTTTTTTCCATATAAGATATCGTGTTAAATGAACGGGGTTTTTGAAATTTATTTCTTTCATCCACTTATTCAAGTTTTCTTTTCCATTGATTTGAATTTTCATATGATTATTATTAGTTTTCAATCCAATTTTTCTAAGATGATTTGAAACATCCTTTATAAATTCTGGGTTATTGTGTAGTTTTATTTCTATAACAGGATAGGAATTATTTTTGTATGTGCCCCGCTTAGCGAAAAATAGAGATCCGTCTGTATCTGTTAGTCCTCTAATAAAAGGTGTTATGAATTTTCTATTTGTCGAAATCCATTTTGGAATTTTTAGTCTATAAGCCTTTTTCCCAGCAGGCATTCCGCTTCGAAGTAAAAATTGTGATATCGCTTTGGATTCTATTTCTACTTCTATTTGTCCTTGATCGTATCTAAATCTGGGTTTAGTATTCGTGTTAAAAAGTTTTTTAATCAATGTGTTTACGTAGTCTAAGTAAAATAAATCCTCTGTTATATTTAGACCTATAGCTAATTTATGATGTCTTTTGCTTTTTAAGATATAACCATCACCAAACATTATACCTAAAAACTCAGAAAGATCTTTAGAGCGTTTTGGTATCTTTATATTTCTTAAATTATCACTTATCGAGAAATCTATATTTTCCATATACATCACTTCCTTTATGTGATTATAAACCTAACTAGAGGAGCTTGCCAATTTTCCAATAAACTCCTCTAGTCTGTTTCACTCCAAAAATTCCCTATATATCCAAATCTCCCTGTCTGTTAGATCTTCGTCTAGTTCAATCAATTTTTGAACTCTTCTGATTTCTGAAAAACTTGGTTTTTGTATTTCCATAAATCCTCCTTCAGCTGACGCCATTTTGACTTCAGCCTTCGACTTATTTTCTACCATTTTGTGTGGGTGAGGGTCGAGGAAGTGGAAACTCCTGAGACCCTGACTCAGATGGAAACAGGTCTAACCAATTTGACAAGACCTGTTTCGGTATCCGTAGAAGTTGTGATTGAGCAAACCAAAAGAAAAAAGCGAAACCCAAAACCATTAAATGCCTAACTGAGCGAAAGCGAAGTGGCTTTTATGGTTTTGAACTCTTGACTGGGTTTACAACTTTTGTAAATCTTTATAAATAAGTTAGACAAGATTGAATATGTCATACAAACTAAATAGCTTGGCTCTAATTGTTATTTCTATAGTTCTTGCTCTACATGTAGCCTCTTATACAGAAGAAATAATTCAGCTTCAGCTTCAACTACACAAAACATGCGATCTACCTGCTAACATTTGTCCAGCTAGGCAAATTCCTCCACAATCAATGATAGGCTATTTCATTGCAGGTGTGATTTTTGTATTAGGCCTCTATAATCTGTTTTATGATAGGCGATCAAAAAAAGTGAAAGTGAAAGAATCAAAAGATGCGGAAAAAATTGTTGACTCTTTGTCAGAAGAAGAAAAACTTGTCTATTCAAAAATAAAGGAATCAGAAGGCGCAGCTTTCCAAAGTGAGCTTGTTGAAAAGTCGGGTTTGGACAAAGTCAAGGTTACACGAATTTTGGACAAACTCGAGGGCAAAGGTTTAGTTGAAAGGAAGAGAAGAGGAATGAGCAATGTTGTTGTGTTGAAGCACTAAGGTTTTGACCGTAGTGTAGTTTCCTTTCTATCTGTGTTAAGTTCGTGGTATACTACAGTTCTAAATACAATTATTTCTTTGTATATTGTTTTCATCATCCTATTGTGCGATGATGTCAAAATATCTCATGAACAGTTAGCAGAGTAATCTGTTAATTTGAGACACGATTTTTATGATAAAAGCTTAGTGGAAGGCGTAAAAAATTGCAAGCAACAGCGCAGCAATTTTTAGCCTCCTTTTTGGATCAACCCTTTTTGAAAAAGGGTTGAAACTAGTTTCAAACATAGGGTTATATGCTGTTTCTTACTAGAAGTGTTATTAAAAATCATGGGCCAGAAGTCCATGGAGGGTTAGAGGAACCGGAAACAATTGAACTGCAGGTTCCCTATGAAGGAGAACTATGAATAAAAAGAACTTGGAAACTGCGCTTTATGTCTTGGTGGTCCTTACACTGGCAGTAACAGCATTCAACCAATATGAAATATACAATGTCAGTGGAATGGTTGGCATGAAGTCTGTGAGTGCATCTAGTCCAAGCTCTGGAAGCTCTGCAAACACTGTTGATTTGTCACAGTATTTACCTAAAGGTGTCCCAGCTGTATATGGTCCTGAACTAAAAGTCTCTTTTGATGATGCAGTTGGTGGGTTGAACATACTATCTGCAATGGATTGGGACTTGACAAAAGAAGATAGCCCAAATGGACTGAGCATGAAGTTCTCAGACCTAACAGATGAACAAAAGGCAAGGTACATAAAAATTGGCTCAAGTATAGCTTGTGAATATTGTTGCGGCGCAAAAACACTTGTCATGAAAAATGGCCAGCCAGCATGTGGTTGTTCACATTCAGCAGCAATGAGAGCACTGACAAAATACTTGCTGACAAAGCATGGAAGCGAATACACAGATGAACAAATACTTGATGAGCTGGTCAAATGGAAAACATTGTTCTTCCCAAAACAGATGACAGCAAAGCTTGCACAACAAAGCGGGAAAACAATTAGTTCAAGCCAAGCACCTGATATGGTTGGGGGTTGTTAGAACCCCTTTACTTTATTTTCAGTTAAAACAAAATGAGGTGATTTGTATGGAAAAAGAAATATTGCTTGTGGCAATACTTGGAATAATCTTGCTGATAGGAATTGTACAATTAATACAACTTAATGGCATTTCAGCAAAGCTTGTCGGAGGAGTAGCTTTGTCCTCAAGTTCTGGATCTCAGGCAGGGGCAATAGATACAAGCCAAATGACAGCAAATGAAAAAATGAACTATGAAATGCACGGAATAATTCCAGAAAGATTTGGTTCAAGTGGTAGCGGTGCTTCAGCTTTACCAAACATGGTAGGTGGATGTTAATATGAAGACTTTGGTTTTAGCTGTTTTAGCAATTGTGGTTTTAGGAGTAGCTGTATCTTTTGGTCTGTTTGGAAACCAGTCACCAAATGGCCCAAGCTACAGTATGCCTATAACTGTTTACAAATCTCAATCCTGCGGTTGCTGTGATCAGTATATTGGATATCTAAGAGGGAGAGGATTTCAAGTATCTGTAGTTGATACAAATGACATGGATACAATCAAAACAAAGCATGGGGTCCCAGCATCGATGCAAAGCTGCCACACATCTGCTATAGGAGATTATTTTGTTGAAGGACATGTTCCTATAGAAGCAATAAACAAATTGATTGAAGAAAAACCAGACATAAAAGGCATTGCTATGCCTGGAATGCCCACAGGATCGCCTGGAATGGGTGGAGTGAAAAATTCACCTTTTACAATATACTCAATATCAGATAACGGATCAGCAGAGTTTATGAGGATTTAGTATGAACACAGAAAAAATTAGGAAGGATTTTCCTTGCCTTAGCAAAGAAAGGCCAGTTGTCTACTTTGACAATGCATGTATGACTTTGAGACCAAAACAGGTAATAGAAGCAATGAATGAATACTATGAAGAATATCCCGGATGTGGGGGCAGAAGCATGCATAAATTTGCCAAAAAAACAACTGAAAAATATTCAGAGGCAAGGAAAATTATTTCAAAACATATTGGAGCAAAAAAATCAGAAGAAACAGTATTTACAAGGAACACGACAGAAGGAATAAATTTGGTTGCAAATTCCATTGGCCTGAAAAAAAATGAAATTGTTCTAACAACAGATAGGGAACACAACTCCAACCTTATCCCTTGGAAGGTTTTGGAAAAAAAAGTTGGGATAAAGCACAAATTTATTGAATCGAAAAAAGATTTTACTTTTGATTTAGAAAGGTTCAAAGAAGACGTGAAGCAGTCAAAGCTTGTTTCACTTGTCCATGCATCAAACATAGATGGGTATACTCTCCCTGCAAAAGAGATAATAAAAATTGCTCACGAAAGCGGTGCGCTTGTTATGTTGGATGGAGCACAGTATGCTCCGCACAAGGATGTGGATGTTAGAAAATTGGATGTAGATTTCTATGCATTTTCAGGTCACAAGATGCTTGGTCCAAGTGGAACTGGGGTTTTATATGGAAAATTTGAGCTCTTAGAAAAATTGGATCAATTTATTGTAGGTGGGGAAACAGTAAAGGATTCTACCTATACTTCTTTTGTCCCCGAAAATATTCCAGAGAGATTTGAAGCTGGCTTGCAAAATTATTCTGGTTTTATTGGTTTGGCTGCGGCTATAAAATACCTAGAGTCTATAGGAAAAGAGAGTGTTGAAAGGCATGAGAAAGAGCTAAAAAAAATAGCATTCGAGGGCTTGAAACAAATAGATGTAGCCAATATAGTAGGTACCAGTGAGGGCGGAGTTTTATCATTTAACATAGAAGGATTAGATCCTCATAGTATAGCTATCATCCTCGATAAGTTTGATATAATGATAAGGTCTGGATACCATTGCTGCCATTCTTGGTTCAATGCAAATAAAATAGAGGGCTCTGCAAGGGCCTCTTTCTATTTTTATAACACAGAAGAAGAAGTAGAGTTTTTCATTAAAAAATTGAAGGAGATTTCAAAATTAAGATAATATGGTTTTCTGTATAGTTGCTTTGGTTGTTTTTGGAGTAATGGGGATTTTTTCAGCAAAATATAGAACCTACTTCAAGGAGGCCTTAAGATGTGTTGGAAGGCAGATGACCCTAAGGAAATGTGACACTGATTTTGACAACAAGGTAAAATCAAAAATAACTGCAAAACTGATGAACCGAAGTCCAATGGCCGCAAAATTTGTCTACAAAAGATTTTCCTGGATTTCTTGGGCATTTGTCCTGTTAATGTTTTGGAGCATAGCATCTTTGGGAATAGGTGTATACAATACCGTTGCATATGGAAATTGTAATGGTGAGGAATCAACTGACTTTTGTATATTCAATCCAGATATGACAGGAAATTCAGGCCACTCTATGCATGAGGGCCTGGAAAAAAAGGAGCTAACACCCGCTTCTGTAGATGATGATCCGTTCTTGGGTGGGGAAAATGCAAAAGTTACAATAATCGAGTTTGGATGTTTCAGATGTAAATATACAAAAAAAGCAGAAGATACAAGAAAGCAAATTTTAGAAAAATATGGTGACAAAGTGAAGTTTGTTTTCAGAAACTTCCCGCTACCTTCTCACGATTTGAGTAGGGAAACAGCGGAAGCAGCAGACTGCGCTTTGGAGCAAGGCAAATATTGGGAATATCACGACAAGCTTTTTGAAAACCAAAAAGATATGAGTGTTGAAAAAATAAAAGAAATTCCAAGTGATATTGGTTTGGACACTCAGAAATTCAATGACTGTGTTGACTCCAGAAAATATGAGGATGAGGTCGAAAAGGACCATCAAGACGGCCTAAAATCCGGAATATATGGAACGCCAACATTTTTCATAAATGGAAGACCTTTAGTAGGTCCAAATACATTCGAGAAGTTTGTTCAAATAATAGATGAGGAGCTTGCAAAATAAATATGAAAAAGTCAGGAAGGAAAAAAGACGGCAAGAAGATATTTGGAATAGCTGGAGGAGTCTCTGGGGCTGGAAGTGTGATCTCTGCTCATAATGTATGTCATGCACTTTGTATGGCTGTTGTTGCTTTCCTTTCTATCTTCGGAATAATCGTTTCAGCTGATGTCTTAATGTGGCTTCAGGACTATAATTTATTTTTCTGGTCAATGGGAACTGTTTTCCTTGGAATGTCTCTCATATTATTATACATAAAGGGAAACTGTATTTCCAAGAAAATGATTGTTCTGAATGTAGGCCTTCTAATCATTGGTTTTCCATTTTTACAAAATTGGATAATTTGGGCTCCAGGAATCTTAGTTGTTTTGTTTTCAATTGGCTGGTATTTGAGAGATAGATTCTGGCCTAATTTGTTTTTGAAGGGGGTGAGCGCATGAAAAATGAATATCTTCTATATGCAATAATAATTTTTGGAGTTGTAATACTTGTTTGGAGTATAACAAGCATGGTTCAATCAAATGCGGTTGGAAGTGCAAAATTTAATTATTATCAATCACAAGCACAGCAAGCTGGAAGTGAATGTGGTGATATGAAAGATTTGGGAAATGTTCAGCACTTGAGTCACCATCCAGATAGATATGCAGATTGTATAAAACAAGTTGATCCGCAAATCTTCGAGCAAGCAGTTGGTCAACCAAAAGAGGAGTGGATGAAAGAAAATGGAATAAACTAAATGGAGGAGTAGTATATGGATTGTTGTAAATCAGATAAGGGAAAATCAAAAAAGAAGAAGTGTTGCTGCTAAACTAAGTTGCGATGTTGTGTTTCACATCAGCGAAACAGCTGTAAAGAAAACACTAAATTAGCCAAATAGCTGGAAGTAGTGGGTAATAGATATGGGTTTCATAGATGAATATTTCCTGAATCCAATGGGGCACTACTATACTGTTCCGGCGATGCTTCTGTATGGAGCACTTTTTGTTATTGCAATCTATCTATCATATAAGTACATACTAAAAAAAATTGGCTTGAAAATAGATTTGATTTTTATAATTTCCCTAATTCCATTTATAATTTTTGGTGGCTCGGCGAGAGCCTTGAAAGATGGTGGATTCTATACAGGGTTTTTCTTCATGTCGCCTGGAATTTATGTAACTGTGTTTTTCATAACTCTACTATCCTTACTTGTATCGATCCTTGTTCAGAAAAAATTTAAAATCGCATACTGGAAGCTGATGGTTTTGATTGGAAGCGTTTTAGTTTTGTTTAATGTCTTTCAGGTTCTTTCAATAGGCATACAAAACATGAGTGCAATTTACATACTTCTTGGCCTGTATTTTGCCTGGGGTCTGGCTTTCTTTGGCATAAATAAAATCTATCCAAAACTAAGTATAGAAAATTCAATTGTTTTGTTTTCCCAAATGATGGATGCCACGCAAACATTTATTGCCGTGACTGTTTTTGGTTATGGACAACAGTTTCCAATAGTTAGCGGTTTGACATCTTTGTTTGGTCCGTGGGTGATATTCCCAGTTAAACTGATAATTGTGTATACTGCCCTTTATTTTTTGGACAAGGAAACATCAAACTCAGACATGAAAAATTGGATAAAAATTGGAATAATAATACTTGGCATGCCAATGGGAATAAGGGGTATGTTGAGATTGGCTATGGGCGTATAGTATTAAATCTGATGAATAGTATGGAGGTAAAATGAAAAAGCATTCAAAGTGTAATAATTGGATGATGTTGTTGTGTTTCGCGCCTGTGTTTGTTTTGATTTTAGTAAAAGTGTTTTTCCCTACATTTGCTTATTTGTCCATCCTTGCTTTGCTTATTTGTCCAATATCAATGGGATTGATGATGGTTATGGACAGGGGAAATAATCACTGTAAAATAAATGGAAGGCGTAAACTTAATGGAAGCCGTAAAAATTTCTGAGTCGAGACGAAGAAATTTTAGGCTCCTTTTTTGATTAACCTTTTTCTCAAAAAGGTTAAGGGGGTGGAAAAATATGAACAATACAATAGGCAAATTGGTTCCGTACATAGTCGTTGCCTTGCTTGTCGGTGGTATTGTTGGTTATGTCATAGGACAATCCAATCAAAAATTTTCAAGCAGCTATATGCAAGAAACATCTTCCATGATGGGTAACAACGGAAATATGATGATGCAAATGGGCAAGATGATGATGAATTCGGGTCAAATGATGCAACAAAAAGGATCCACATACAATGACACTGAAATGATGAACACGGGAAAAGACCTAGAAAGCAGTGGATCAATGATGCAAAACAGTGGAACCGACATGCTAAAAAGAAGTACTGGAATGATGCAGTAATTGTTTAATATACAAAGATAATTTATTTTTTTATCTTTGTATCAGCATCTAACAGTATGCAGAGCAACATTGCTAAAATTTGATACTATAATCATATAATGGATCTAATGGAGGTGAAAACATGGGAAATTTTTCAGAAATAAATAGCCAAGCATTTGGGATATCGTTTGCAATAGTTGGTTTTATTGGTTGGGTAATTGGTTTAGGATGGCACGGAATGATGGGTCAGCCAACTATGATGGGAGTGATGTACCAAGGGTTTTCATATATGAATCCGATTAACTCAGCAAGCATGCTTTTGCTTTTCGTAGTTGGCGGATACATAGCAGGCGAGCTTATAGCAAGGTTTTACAATTGGGCTTTGAAAAGAAAATAGGGGGTGAAAATATGGGACCAAAAAAGAAAAAGAAGGGGTGCTGTTGCTAAATATGGAAAAATTAAACTCAAAAAGACTAGGCTTAGCTGGTGGAATAGTTGGGGGAGCAGTTGCGTTCATTACAACATTGTTTAGTGTCGCAACAGGATATGGAACAACATTTTTGCAAGTATATGCAAGTCTACATCCATTCTATTCAATTAGCATAGTAGGTGCTTTTTTAGCGCTTGTTTATTCCTTCATATGCTGGTTTGTGATGGGTTTTGTCTTGGCCAAGATTTATAATTGGCTTGGCAGAAAAGAGAAATAGATGAAAAGAAATTTTGTGTATGGAATAAGCTCTTCAATTTTGGCTTTTTTAGTTTTAGGAATACCCACAGATCTTATTCCAAATGATTTTTTCAAAAGGATGACACCTATTACTATTTTTGATTATATTTTTTTGCTTCTTGTTCCTATTTTGTTTGGGATTTCCATTTTTCTGTACGCAAAAAATAAACAGTCGAGGAAGAAAACCTGTGTAGTAGGAGGTGGACTGGTTTCAGGTTGGCTAGCCGTGATTTGTCCAATATGCACTTCTTTCCTTGTGTATGTTTTTGGCGCTTCTTTTCTGCTAACTTATTTTGATCCAATAAGGCCGCTGTTTGGTGCTTTTAGTGTTATGATACTTGGGTTGTTGATTTATTTGCAAAAGAAAAATTAGAAGCCTATTTCAAGTAAAGTGTTTGGTTTTGTATTCGTATCCGCATATCTTATCCATTTTGGTAGGATCCTGAAGTTGAAAGAACCGCAAGATTTTCTTTTTTTAGAAAATCTAGAATCATTTTTTCTTTTCTTCAGTATTCGTTTGGACTTTTTCCAAATTTAAAAGACTAGCTACCTGTTTTGATACTGTCTGTTTTATCAGCAGGATTGGCAAGTAAATGAATGGAATCAATATCACAATTCATGGAATCAGATCATGTGAGGCTAAACAAAATTTTCTCTGATTTTCAACAATTAAAAAACTCAGATCTGAAAAAAGCAAAAGAGGTTTTCTTAGAGTTTGAGTCTGGTTTGAAAAGACATATTCTTTGGGAAGAGGAAATAATTTTTGTACTTATAGGCGACAAAATAAAAATAAAAAAGGGTACATCAGCCGGGAAAATGTTAAGCATGCTTAGTATGCAACATACCCAAATAATAGAGTTTTTGCAACACATAAAAATTGGGCTCGAAAACGAAAAACAAGAAGCAGAGATTGAACAACTTCTTTTGGAAATTCTCCAAGACCATAATAATGCAGAGGAGGGAATAGCCTATCCTTTAATAGACGATTTACTTTCAGATGATGAAAAAGAAAACGTTTTTTCAAAAATGAAAAATTTTCCGAAAGAAAGATATATTAACATTTAAATTTTTCGCAGCCGACACAAGAGGCAGCTATACATGAGTCTGAAACATGACCCCATTTAATGTTGAATTTTTTTGTCGTGTCAATTAATTGTTTTAGCTCTTCGCCTTTTTTTGTGATAGAATATAGAGTTTTTTTGCCCTCTCCCCTCTTTATTATACCCTCAGATTCCATTTCTTTTAATTGTTTTGAAAGGATCCTTGGTGTAGTCCCGGATTTTTTAAGAAAATCATTGAAGCCTGTAAACTTGCCTAAATAAATCTCCTGAAAAACAGGCAAAAACCACTTTGATCCAAAATGATTGTCAATTACTTTGCACTCCATGCACTTCTTTTCTATGCAATCTTTCCAAAAGACCTGCACTAGAAACCTCCTTTGTGTTTCTTTCCCGAAGAAAAGGTTTGAGATCCCAAAAGAAGGGATTTACAAACTTTTCGGAGATGTCCTATCCCAAAGAAAGGGATATTTAACTATTCTTTTTGAAAAACTCAGTATCAACTTTGATAGTATATTCTTGGACAGTATACTAATAAATCCTGCAGTATCTTTTTGGATACTACTTTCTATTTATTCAGTTAATGCAATAAGCAGAATATGCCTCGACCTAAAATCAAACCAGAGCTCATGGCGCCTGTTGGCAATTGGACAATGTTAAAGGCTGCGATAGATGCAGGTGCAGATGCTGTTTATTTTGGTGTTAAAAAGCTCAATATGCGTGCAGGTGCGCAAAACTTTTCTTTGGAAGAGCTTCTGGATGTTATTTCCTTTTGCCACAAAAACAATGTCAAGGCATACCTTACTTTGAACACGATTATTTTTGAAAATGAAGTATCAGAATTAAAGGAGATTTTAACTGAAGCAAAGAGAGCAAAAATAGATGCAGTTATATGCTGGGATCTTGCAGTTATTTCGCTTGCAAAAAAAATTAAAATCCCAATTTTTCTGTCAACTCAGGCATCTGTGTCAAATTCAGATGCAGCAAAACTGTATAGTAGTCTTGGTGTGAAAAGAGTTGTTTTAGCAAGGGAGTGTAATTTGGACCAAATAAAGGAAATTGTTAAAAACTCAAAAATGGAAGTTGAAGTCTTCATCCATGGAGCAATGTGCATATCTGTTTCTGGGCGCTGCTTTTTGAGCCACCATACATTTGCAAAGAGTGCAAATAGAGGAGAGTGTCAGCAGCCGTGCAGAAGCGAATATGAGATATATGATCAAGACAGAAAAAATTCGTTTATTTTGGGAAAGGACTATATCTTGTCTCCAAAAGATCTATGTACAATTGATTTTATTGACAAAATAATTGAGTCTGGTGTTTGTTCACTGAAAATAGAAGGGCGAAAAAGAAGTCCTGAATATGTTTCTACTGTTGTTTCTGTATATAGAGAAGCCATTGACCTTTATTTTGAAAAAAGTCTTACAGATGCAAAGAAAAAAGAGCTTTCTGAAAAACTAAAAACAGTCTATAATAGAGGTTTCTCTCCGGGGTTTTATTTTGGACAACCTTCTTCAAAAGATTTTTCAGAAACTCCAGGAAGTATAGCAACTACGCGAAAAACAGATATAGCAAGAGTCAAAAACTTTTACAAAAAACAAAATGTTGTTTTGTTTAAACTACTTACAGACGAATTAAAAGTTGGGGATAAGATAATGATTCAGGGCCCGACAACAGGTGTTGTTGAGCATAAAATAGAAGGTATGATGGTAAACGAGAGAACTGCTGAAAAGGCAAAGAGAGGCGACATGGTTTGCATAAAAATTGAAAAAGATGCTAGAAAAAATGATTTAGTTTTTTTGATAAAAAGTGCTGTATAGTATATTCTTTGATACTATATGCTATATATCTAAACCCATCAAAATAAATGTATGGCTCAAACTTGTCCTGGAAGGGAAGTTTTTTCGGAAATGGTTCCTTTTGGATCAGAGAAAAATCAATGTGTTTTAGGTTTAGATGTGCCTTGTACAATATGTAAATACTACAAATTATGAAAAATTCGCAGCCGAAAGCAGAAGAAAAGCATGAAGAAAGAAAGTCTGGGTGGAAAAATGCCTTCCTTGTGTTGGTTATTGTTTTTCTTATAACTTTTAGCTATTCTATTTTAAGATACAATGTTTTCAAGGGAGAAGGTATAGAGCATCTTCCTCTATACATATCAAACAAAGCAATTTCTCTTGGAGCTACAATACTTATAGGCATTTCTTTCCTGTTGGGACCTTTATGTAGATTTTCAAAGAAGTTTGTTCCGAAACTTTATTTGAGAAAATATATAGGAATTCTGGGATTTGGTGTTGCAGCCATACATGGAATTATTTCGCTCCTTATTTTTAATCAAGCATACTATGGTAAATTTTTCCTTGAGTCAGGAAAACTTACTTTTGCAGGCGAACTTTCAATGCTTTTCGGTATCTTGGCAATATTTATGTTTGCAGTTGTTTCAATTACATCCCTTCCTTCTGTTGAATCTGGGCTACACCCAAAGCAGTGGAAGTTTATACAAAGATCAGGATACATAGCCTACTTTTTGGTTATTCTTCATGTTACACTAATGGGTTTTGGTGGGTGGTTTGATCCGACAAAATGGCCAGGTGGAATGTATCCAATAACACTCGTTGCTTTTTCATTTATATTGTTTGTTTTCCTGGTTAGGATAGTTGTTTTCGTTTTTCCAAAAAGGAGGGTCTAGTTTTTAAATTCAATAAACTTATGTTCGACTTAATCATAGTTGGAGCAGGTCCTGCTGGGATGTCAGCTGCTTTGTATGCAGCAAGGCAGAAGCTAAGTTTTCTTCTTATTACAAAAAGTATAGGCGGTTTGGCAAATTATGTTCCGAGTCTCAAAAATTTTTTGGGCATCCATTATATCACAGGATATGATCTTGTAAAAAAATTCCAAGAGCATCTAAAGGAATTTGGAATACCGATAAAAGAAGGGATAGATGTCGGGAAAATAACTCAAATAAAGGGTGGATTTAAAGTAAAGGCAGATGGTCAGGAATTTGAAACAAAATCAGTAATAGTGGCAAGTGGTAGACGTTTTAAGATGCTTGGGGTTAAGGGAGAATCAAAGTTTGAAGGAAAAGGCCTGAGTTTGTGCACAGCATGTGATGGTCCGCTTTTCAAAAACAAAACAATTGCAATAATCGGTGGAGGGCGGACAGGTTTATACTCTACTTTGTTCATGTTATCAGTTGCGAAGAAAATATACATACTTGAAAGAGAAAATGAGATAAAGGAACAAGGTGCGATAAAAGAAGTAGCCAAAATAGTAAAGGGCGCAAAAAACGTTGAAATAATTACAGGCGCTGAGACAAGGGAGATTTTTGGTGAGAAGTTTGCAAAAGGAATAAAATATGTTAAAGCTAAAAAAGAAAAGAGTTTAGAAGTAGATGGGATTTTTGTTGCGATTGGTTATGAGCCAAACACAGAATTCGTGAAAGATTTAGCTGAATTAAACAACAGGGGGGAATTGATAATTGATAAGAACAACATGTCTGATATACCAGGTCTTTTCGCAGCTGGAGACTGCACAGATCTGCACGAAAAGCAGGTTGTTGTTTCAGTTGGCGAGGGTGCAAAAGCAACATTGTCTGCAATAATGTATTTGGAGAGATTATAATATGGTAGAATACAAATGTGAGGAGTGTAAAAAAGTATTTGATTCAGAAGATGCTTTCAATCAACACAACCAGGCCAAGCATATAAAAGGCGAAAATCAAAAAAGCAAATTAAATGTAAAAAAATATTTGCCAGCAGTTGTTCTGATTTTAATAATTTTAGGTGCTGCTTATCTAATGACAAGTAAGCCAAAGTACGATATAAAAATAGATGTAGTAGATCACATAAAAGGAACAGGTCAAATAGAGATTATCGAGTTTTCTGATTTCCAGTGTCCTGCATGTGGATTTGCCTATCCTGATATAAAAAAATTTGTTGAGCAATATTCAGATAAAGTAAAATTTGTTTACAAACATTTTCCTTTACCAAATCACCAATTTGCAGTAAAAGCTGCAGAGGCCTCAGAATGTGCAGCTGATCAAGGAAAGTTTTGGGAATACCACGATAAGTTGTTTGAGAACCAAAAAGCACTGGCTGTTGATGATTTGAAAAAATATGCTCAAGAGATAGGCGTGGATTCATCTGAGTTTAATATTTGTTTAGATAGCGGTGTGATGTCTTCAAGAGTTTCAAGTGGATACAACCAAGGTCAGTCGCTTGGTGTAGATGGAACACCTTCATTTTTCATAAAAGGACAGAAATATCTGGGAGCCCAAAGCTTCGAGAAGCTAAAGCAAATAACTGGGCTTTGATATGATTGATATACTAGTTATGGAACCTGTAAGAGATCTATCATATATCTAATAGCAGGAATTGTAATAGTAAATTTTACAGTGAATAAAATTGCATAGTAGAGAAATCTATGAAACAACGGAATAGAAGTTACAAACTGAAAAAAGAACTTTCGCTTTTTTCAACTGTACTTTTAGGAATAGGGATAATTTTAGGTGCTGGAATATATGCACTCATTGGTGTTGGAGCCGAAGTGGCAGGAAACATGTTGTGGGCCGCCTTCGCTATTTCAGCAATAGTTGCGATTTTTACAGGCCTGAGCTATGCTGAGTTGTCGAGTATCTTTTCAAAAGACGCTGCTGAATATAACTATACAAAGCAAGCCTTTGGAAAGGAGTGGCTGTCTTTTGGAGTTAGTTGGGTTCTAATAGTTGCTGGAGTGATATCAGCGGCGACGGTAGCTATTGGTTTTGCAGGCTATTTTTCCCATATATTTGGGGGTAATATAAATCTAATTGCTTTTGGTCTTGTAGTTATAATGAGCATACTAAACTATTTTGGAATGAGGGATTCTGCAAGATTCAATAACATTGCCTCTCTAATTGAGGCAGCTGGTTTGATTCTAGTCATAATAATTGGAATTTTCTTTTTAGGGAAATCAAACACGAACTTTTTTGAAATGCCAGCAGCAGGGTTTGCTGGGCTCATGTCTGCTGTTTCAATAATATTTTTTGCATATATTGGTTTTGAAAACTTAGCAAACCTTTCAGAAGAGGTCAAAAATCCAAGAAAAACATTACCGAAAGCGCTTGTAATTTCATTAATAATATCAACAATACTTTACATTTTAGTTTCTGTGGCATCTGTAGAAATTTTAGGTGCTGAAAAACTGGCAGCATCAAAGGCTCCTTTGACAGAAGTTGTCACCAAAGCCATACCAAATGCCTCTCTCTTAATGTCTATAATTGCTTTGTTCGCAACTGGAAATACTGTGCTTATTATCCTTATAGTTGTTTCAAGAATTCTATATGGAATGTCAAACCAACATTCCCTTCCAAAATTCTGTTCAGCTGTTGGAAAAAGAGGAACTCCATATGTAGCAATAGCTCTTGTAGGTATAGTTACAGCTTTGTTTGCGGCTTTAGGTAACCTTAAGCTTATAGCATCAGTGACTGATTTAGGTGTGTTTATTGCATACTTTTTTGTAAATTTGGCACTGATAAAATTGAGGTATAAAAAAGGATATATTGGAAGTGGTTTTAGGAGTCCGAGCATTGGAAGGTTTCCTATCCTGGCTCTTTTTGGTTTGATAACATCAGTTATATTGTTTTTCTATTTTGATTTGTATGTTTGGTTTTTGGAACTATTATCAATAGTATTAGGATTCATAATCTATAGAGCTTTCAAAAGGAATCAGAAATACAAGTTATCTAAAAGATTTAGCACATGAGCTGCAGCAAAAGGCAAATGTTTTAGATTTTATTTTTTTTCTATAGCCGCCCTGATAAACCTTGCATGCGCAGTGTGCGCATTCTGTGAGTTTTGGTTCAATTGCAATTTCTATAAGATTGTCAAATTTTGCCAGCAAATTTTTTACAAATGCTCTCCCCTGTGGAGTTAGAGTATATATTTTTTTATCTCTGTTACCTAGATCCTTTGAGAGTATGTATCTTTCGTTTTCAAGCTTTCTCAAAAATGGATAAACGTTTCCGGCACTTATTTTTTTCTTCAACCTGCCTTCAAGGTTTTTGATTATTTCGTATCCATGTTTTGGTTTTTCGTTCAATAGAAGCAAAGTGTAAAGTTTAGTCAAACTCGTCATGTTTTCTAGAGAATCCTTTGTCCTTACCATAGAATAATATGGGAACCTTTTTATATAAGCTTTCAAAATATAATATATCAAAATATGATATATATTAGTGGTTGTCAAGTTGGATGACTCTCTATTGTTGTGTAGAAAATGGTAAAATCATAGTCATATGACAACGGAAAAAGTCCAAATCAGGGTAGAGGGCATGCACTGTGCTAGCTGCGCAGCTAAAATAAAATCTGCTTTAAAAAAGGTTGATGGAATAAAAAATTCAAACGTAAATGCGCTTACTAAAATTGCGCTTGTAGAATTTGAAAGCAAAAAAATTGATTCTCATAAAATTATTAATTTGATAAAAGGTCTTGGTTATAAACCTTTTCTAGAATCAGTAGACCAAGGTTCCACTGCCACAGATCCTGTTTGTGGAATGAAGATTGAGAAAAGTAAGTCAATAAAAAAAGAATTTGCTGGAAGAATATACTACTTTTGCTCTGAGGAATGTGTCAATAAGTTTGAGTCGCCTGAACAGGAATTAAAAAAAATGAAAAGAAGGGTCACAGTAGCCCTTTCTGGTGTGCTTTTCCTCGGAATAATTCGTGTAATAGCAATGTTCGCTTTGGCTGCAGGTGCCTCAATTGTGACATGGGTTCCAATACCAAGTCTTCCATATTTCACTTGGGGTGTTTGGCTCTTTTTGATAACAACGCCAATCCAGTTTATCGGTGGTTGGGGATTCTATAAAGGCGCATACACAGCTTTGGTGAACAAAAGAATAAACATGGATATTCTGATAACAATTGGTACTCTAACAGCTTACATATACAGCGTTTTTGTTGTTTTCTTCCCAAACGTTTTGCCTGTAGACGAAACTAATGTTTACTTTGAAGTTTCTGCTGTCATAATAGCTTTTGTTCTGCTTGGAAAATTTATGGAAGATTATATGAAAAGAAGGACGTCTGCTGCTGTCAGAAAATTAATGGATATGCGGCCGCAGACTGCAACAGTGATAAGAAATGGGAAGGAAAAAGAAATTCAGGCTGACCAAATTGTTGTCGGTGATATAATTGTTGTAAGGCCTGGGGAAAAAATACCAACGGATGGAATTATAGTAAGTGGATACACTTCAATAGATGAGTCAATGGTGACAGGAGAGAGCATACCAGTTGAAAAAGAAAAAGGCGATGAAGTCATTGGTGCGACTGTGAACAAGCATGGTTTGATAAAATTTGAAGCGACAAAAATTGGTGCAGAAACGACATTGATGCAGATTGTGAAAATGGTTGAAGAGGCCCAGGGATCGAGTGCGCCAATACAAAGACTTGCAGACAAAGTTTCCAGCTATTTTGTGCCAGCTGTAATCGGAATTGCTGTTTTGTCATTTTTAGTTTGGTATTTAGTTTTAGGTAACTTCACTCTTGGTCTTCTATCGTTTATAGCTGTTTTGATAATTTCTTGTCCATGTGCTCTGGGGATAGCGACACCTGCGGCGCTTATGGTTGGTGTTGGAAAAGGAGCAGAGAGCGGCATTTTGATAAGAGGTGGAGAGTATTTGGAACGGACACAGAAATTGAACACGATTATTTTTGACAAAACAGGAACACTAACAAAAGGGCAACCTGTTGTCACTGATATTGTTTCAGAAAGCCCAAAAGACTTGATCAAGTTTGCTGTAATCGCAGAGAAAGGTTCAGAGCATCCTCTTGCAGATGCAGTAATGGAAAAAGCAGAAGAGATGAAAATAAAAATCCCAGACGCTGATAGGTTTGAGGCTGTTCCAGGGCATGGTGTGAAAGCTATTTTTGGAAAGAACAAGATATTTGTTGGAAACAGGAAACTGATGGCCAAAAATTCAATAGATATCAAGGCCTTTGAAAAAAGGATGGAAGGCCTGGAAAGTGAAGGGAAAACTGTGATGTTGGTTTCTTTGGATAAAAAAGTTCTGGGAATTGTTGCAATTGCAGACACTTTGAAAGAAACGTCGAAGGAAACAGTAAAACAGCTTTCTGATTTGGGTGTTCAAACAATTATGTTGACGGGCGACAATGAGAAAACAGCTAAATCAATTGCAAAAAGTGTTGGAATAGAAAATGTGATAGCAAATGTTTTGCCTGGAGAAAAAGCTAATGTTGTGAAAAAAATCCAAAAAGAGGGCAAGGTCGTTGCAATGGTTGGAGATGGGATAAATGATGCGCCTGCTTTAGCCCAAGCAGACATAGGAATAGCAATTGGTTCTGGGAGCGATGTTGCAAAAGAGACAGGTGGAATAATCCTTGTAAAAGATAATCTTCTAGATGTTGTAACAGGTATCAAGCTAAGCAAGGCAACAATGAGAAAAATAAAACAAAATCTATTCTGGGCATTTGCCTACAATGCAGCTGCAATACCAATCGCAGCTTTTGGAATGCTGAACCCAATAATAGCTGCAGCAGCAATGGCCTTGAGCTCGCTTACAGTTGTTGGAAATTCTGCGCTTCTGAAGAGGTATAAAATAAGAGTTGAGAATTGAGAAGTTGGATATATAGTATTGTATATCAGAGTCTATCAATAACAATAAACAAGTATACAGCGTGCACCAACTATAGTATCTAACATATGACTTGGATATTGATTAGTAGTTGAAACCAATACACAGCGTGCATCAATTAACAGCTCACCTATGCCACAACATGCGTTAGATACTATATATACTAAGCTGACATAGAGGAATATTCTATTTCTATTTTGTCCTTATCTTTCATGAAATAGTTTTCAAAATCAGTGTTTGGTTTTCCATTAACAAACATTTTCACGCTGTTTTTGTCGTCGTTGCAGTAGTTAAATATGCAGCTTTTAGTGAATTGTTTTCCCCAGACTTTGAAAAAGAAATCCAATTTCATGTTTTGTTCTGTTGGATTTTGGTTTTCCAAATGGATAATATTATCTGCTTCATGAGTATGGACAGGCTGGTGAAAAGATGGGCTTAGGCCGATATTTGCTGGTATTGTTTGGTCTTGTCCGTTTATTTTTATTGTAAGATGTGGATGCCAATGTATAGGTCCTTTAGGGACATCAGATTCTGATATGACATGTGTTGTTAAATCACCACTTCCATTGTTTGTAAACGCAAATATGCCAGCTGCAAGCGCAGCTATAACAACTGCAACCATGCCATATTTTAGAAATCCCTTTCCAGAAATTGAACTAGGTTTTTTAGCTCCTTCAGAATGTTTAGATTGTTTGTGCTGCTCTAAACCTCCCACATGTCCAAACTCCTTATCACATTTATCGCATTTGAAACTCATAGGGCATATTGGATTTAGTATTATTTAAAACTTTACAAAACTAGTAAATCTAATTTTTGTTTTCGTATTTCCTGATTTTAGCTCTTGCTGATCTGACATGTTTCTTGGTTTTTTGGACAGAAGCTGCGAAAGAATCAGCTTTCCTCTCTTCTTCTGTTCTCAAATGATGGAATTTTACAAGAGTTGACATTGGGGAAAGGAACCTAAAAAATGTCAAGGATAGTTTTAGGGCAGATGTCTTCTCTTTTATGTGTGCAAGTTCGTGGAGAATAACAGCCTCTAATTCCTTCCTATTTAATATATCGAAAAGACCAACTGAAAGGAAGATGGCTGATTTGAAATGTCTGAAGGAAAAGGCAAGCGGATTGGCTTTGTCCAATGCGAAAACTTTGGGCGGCCTTATATTTAGGTTTTTAGATGATTTTTTGATGAAACTCAATACCCATCCAGATTTTATCTGCCTCTCATTGTTTGTTTTTACATAGTATAGTGGGATCACTATAAACCCAACCAAAGTTGATACCAAAAGCGTTGCAGGGAGCGACAGCAGTAGAAGGTTTACAAAATTGTTTGGTCCAGTATAGCAACTAGAAACACAGAGCATGCCGCATGTTGTTTGTGTTGTGAAGAGCATGAGTGGATACAAAAGGAAAACAAGATGGGAATACAAAATAACTATTCTAGATTTGTTGGAAAAGCTAAGCCTTTTCAGCAAAAAAATAAGCGAAACAGCAAATGATATGGATAGAATTGAAAGTACAATTTTCGCCGGGTCTACAACTAGGCCAAAAAAACACCCTACCATTTGCTAACCTCTTTATTTTCAATTGTATATCGTTTCTCTTTGGGTACGGTATACTTTCTCTTTTTGAAAGAGAAAGGATAGCTCTACTTTGAAAACTTTTCATTAAAGTAAGCGACAGCAGACTTGCCAAATGTGTCTATCATTTTCTCAACAAACTTGTCCATCATTGAATACTCAAAATCTTTCTTCGAAAGCACTGGTGAGTAAATGTAGTGATAGCCTCCCCTTCCTGGTAGAGCCTTTCTCTTCACTAACTTTTTTTCAAAAAGCCTATCTAAAATAACAGCAACACTAGTCAAAGCAACTTTTTGGTCTTTTTTCACAATAGAATGAAGTTCCCTTACTTTTGCAGACTCCCTTTCCCAAAGTGCGTACAAAACCTTTGCCTCTAGTGGGCTTAGAAAAGCTTCTGCACCTTCTTTTTCAAATCGAATCTTGTTTATTTCCATACTTTTCACATCTGTTTATAATTCGCAGTAAACTATTTAAGCTTTACAAATAATGTAAAGTATTTAAACACAAGCACCAAATATTAGATCAATACAAGCTTTACAAATTTTGTAAATATATCCCAAGAAAACTAATATGCATTTATGAAAAAAGAGACGATAAAGTCAAATGGTCTATTAGACCATACAATAAAGGTGCTAAAAAAGAATTCAAAAACATTTTTAGTAGCCACTGTTTTGTTTGGTCTTATATATACATTCATATATGGATTATGGCTTATCCCTGCAATAGGTTTTGGGTTCCATAGAGACTCAGCTGTTACAGTTTTGGATTGGGCCTATTTGCCTCTAGTATCGCTGATGTCTGGTTCCTTGGTTACACTAATGAAATATAAATTAAATACAATGAGTACAAGTACAATTGGTGGATTTGGTGGTGTAGTAGCCGGTTTGGGTGCTGCTTCGTGCCCGGTTTGCCAAGGAGTGACCATAGCAGCTTTCGGTGGAAATATAGCTTTCCTCTCATTCGGCGATTTCTCGCCATTTGTTTGGGTCTTCCAAGCAACTGCTGTTTTTATTCTCTGGATATCATTATATTTAACTGCAAATAATCTATATACAAATAATTGCATTGGGTGCATTTCAGGCAGAAAGCCTAGATAAGTATGGTAAAAGCAAAAAGCGTCAAAGAAGTAAAGGTCGCGAAGGATACAAAAACTAAAGAAAAAAATCTTTTGGACAGCAACATATTTTTAGTAGGAATAACAATAGTTGTCGCACTAGTTGTCATGAATCAGGTTTTAATTTCAACAACAGGCTTCGCAGTTGGCAGTTCAGGTACAATGGGTGAGATAAAGCTTACAGAAGGATTTATGTATGGCTCAAAAACAACATTAAAGCCTATGCCATTGGCGACAGGTGAACAGTCTAGAATAGCTGGGTATGGATCAATTGTCAAACCCTTACCCACAATAAGCGATCTTCCAATAAAACCATCAACAGGCGATGTTGTTCAGGATTTGATAAATAATATCATACCAACAGGAACACCGTGGTATGGCCAAGAAGCTGGAGTAAGCTTTGATGCTGCTGAACCGGCTGCTCAACTATGGGGAAAAGCAAGGGCCTTGGAACTTACAACAGAACAAGAAGCAAGATGGGGTAGGATAGTAAACTCCTTCACCTGTGATTACTGCTGCGGCTCACCTCAAAGCCCAACAATAATAACAAGGTGTGGATGTGCTCATGCACAGGGAGCTTTGGGTATGGCTAGATGGTTCATAAAATATTATGGTGACAAGTATTCAGACGAAGAGATATATGGTGAAATGGCTAGATGGTACGCTGCTTGGTATCCGGGTCCAACTATTCAGAGAATAGCGTTGGAGATGTCTCAATAATGAGTAACTAAAATATATATGGAGGGTTAGAGGAACCGGAAACAATTGAACTGCAGGTTCCCTAAAATTATGGAAAATAAAAGTGTGCTATTGGTTGTTCTGATAGCAGCTTTGTTGGTAACAGTTGCATTGCAAACTGTCCAGCTCGTAGCATTGAATGCTGGAACATCTGCTGCAGCTATTAGTTTCCCAGCAGCAGGCAAATCAGCAGGAAGCGGTTCTGCTGGTTCATCTGGTCCAACAAGCTTACAGAACTTGCCAAGTATGGTTGGTGGATGTTAATCTTAGGTAGCTATTAAAATAGAATAGCTCTATGCTTAACAATAGAACTTGAAGTAGTGTTAGATTATATAGAAATATGAAACTAAACAACAATTTGATATATGGGGTCTTGGCTCTTATTGTAGTTTTGTCTATAGTTAATGCTTATTTTGTTTCTGTCAGATCGCAAACTGTTATGGGTGCCATTGATAAAGCAAAAGAAGATGCAAGACCGGCTGACATAGAAGTGATCAAACTCACAGCTGACTGCTCAGATTGTTTTGATATAGAAAAGGTCTTGTCAGATTTGAAAAGCAAAAATGTAAATGTGAAAAAAGAAGAGAGTGTCAGTTTTTCATCTGACAGAGGGAAAGAACTAATTTCACAATTTGGTATAACCAAATTGCCTACACTAATTGTTTCTGGCGAGGTCAAAAAGCCAAGTATAGAGTCAATATGGAGTGATTGGGAGGAAAAAGAAGGAAAGTATGTTTTTAAAAATATCCTTCCACCATACACAAACTTACAAAACGAAGTTGTAGGAAAGGTTTCTGCAACAATTATTTTAGACTCCTCATGCCAAAAATGCGATGACTTTTCCCAGATTCTAAATGGTCTAAAGCAAACAGGTGTTGTTTTTTCAGAGGAAAAGAAATTGGAATACGCAACACCAGAAGCAAAAGATCTAATCACAAAACTTGATATTCAAAGAATACCTGCAATTGTTTTGAGTAAAAATATTATCGAGTATGCTGGTATGGAGCAATCCCTTCAACAAGTTGGTGCTAAAGAAAAAGATGGTTTCTTTGCTCTTCATGCACAGGTTCCTCCATACAGGGATGCGAAAACAAATGAATTGAAAGGTTTGGTAAAAGTAACTTATCTTTCAGATGCTTCTTGTAAATCGTGTTATGATGTAAACATAAACAAAGAAATACTTGCAAGATTTGGTTTGGCAATCACATTGGAGAAAAATTTAGATATAAATTCAACAGAGGGAGCTGGATTAGTTAAAACCTATAAAATAGAAAAAGCTCCAATAATTTTGGTTTCTCCTGAAGCTGATGTCTATGATGTTTTCAAACAAGCCTGGCCTAGTGTTGGATCTGTTGAAGCAGATGGCTGGTTTGTGATGAGGAACCCAGAAATTTTAGGCGGATACAAAAACCTGACATCAGGACAAGAGATTGCAGCCGCTGTCAACCAATGATATGTCAGCAAAAATTTTAGTGATTAGTTCAATTGTTTTCCTTCTACTTATTTCAATAGGAATACCTTTACAGCTTCAGCAAACTCAGACACAAAATTTTGAATTTGATAAACCAGTTGATGTTGTCACAAAATATTTTGAATCTTGGGATAAAAAAAATTGGGTTGAAATGTATTCCACAATTTCAGACGGATTTAAGAAAATAGAACCAACTGCACAAACTTTGGCTGATTTCAGAGAATATTCAGAGTCCCAGGCAATAGGTGGAGTACGAGTAATTTCGATAAATGAAAAATCAAATGATGGAAAGACAGCCGTTGTTGATTATTCAGTTGAATTCGAAACAAGTAAATGGAATAAATTTGAAGGTACATTTACTTTGAAATTTAGACAGGGTGATATAATTCGGGGATGGAAGCTCATACACCCATATGGAAATAACGTTGATACATCATAACAGTTTTTCCATATCCAAAACCAAGCAAGATAGGCTATATTCATCACCGAGGGCTTCTCCAGTTGTTGAGTTGTAGAATTCGAAAAAACCGTTTTTTGTTGATTCCAAAGATTTTTCATATAAAAGTTCAGCTGCTTCTGTAAGATTGTAGTTTAGTAGGCCTTTGAAAACAAACCAGTTTATTGGTATCCATGTTGCACCTCTCCAAGGACTTGCTGAATCAAAGCCCTTTTCAGAAAATGAAAGAGATGGAATGGGATATTCTGTCCAAAACTCTTCTTGATTTAAAAGATGTTTGTTGACAAGGTCTTGAGCTTGGGATTTTGAGAGAATGTTTGCAAAAAGCGGCATAAAGATGGATGGTGTGAGCTTGTCATCTATTTGAGAAAATAGGTTTTTCGTTTTGTCATAAAGGTGTTGTTTTATTGCCTCTTTTGTGTATTCGTATTTCCTTTTGTAAAATGCCTGCTCAACTCCGATTATTTTTGAAATTTCGATCATGGATTTCAAACTCTCTAAATAAACACAGTTAAAAAAAACATCCTTGACATCGAAATATCCTCTTTGTAGAAAAAGGCTATCATTGTAGTCTGTGTTTTTATATGATTCTACTATTTCTTTTTGCCTATTTGAGTAGAAAAAAGTCTCATTTGGATGGATTATCGAAAGGATATTTTTTGAATAGGTATCTCTTACAGTTGAAAGCCATTTGTAATACTTGTCTAATTTTGAATAGATTTTTTGTAGGAAAGTTTCATTTCTTGAAACATTGAATACTTGAAGAGCTGAATATGCAAAAAGAGGGGGCGCAGTTAGCTTGTTTTCCTGTGTGATTTTTCCTTCTGGGAGCTGGAGATTGAAAATGCTTACTATCTCCTTCTCAGCTGACTTTGGGTCAAAATGCCTTAGAACAATTGAATTCAAACAAGAAGCGAAAGCTGATTGTTTTTGGTTTTTTGCAGACAGTGTGAATTGTTGACCTGATTCAATTCGTCTGTTTTCGAGAAATATTTTTTCTATTTCTGAAATAGCTGAAAGCTCCATATAATATTATTGTCGCTGCAATAATAATAACCAATTCTGTCCCTCTGGATACAATCTTTCCAGTTAGTTCTTGTTGTGTTGTTTGAATTGGTGAATCACTGAAATCTTTTTTAAACAAACTGGAAAAATAGCCTGCAACTCCACCTTCTATTATAACACCAGCTTCCCTGTTTCTTTTTGGCGAGTTTTCATTCCAATTTATGCTTGAGATTAAAATTCTCTTGTCATCAACTATGACGCCTTTATTGTGGATTTTATCAACTCCAAGCACTTGCAAATTAGCCAACTTAACTTCTAAATCCAATTTTTCTTTTTGTGCTATTTGATTTAGAAAATTGGCTGTGTTCAAGTTGCTGTTTGGATCAGATTCTTCAATATTATAATTTGTCGAATCCAAAAGAATTTTCACTTCTATTCCCTGTCTAGCTTTTTCCAAAACTTTTTCTAAGAACAAATTTGGTTTTGGCTTGTTTTTTGTTCCCCAATTTTTGTAAATATAAAATTGCTCGATGTATATTGATTTGTTAGCTGAATCAAGAAGAGAAATAATGCCTTCAGTCGCAGTATCTGGAGCGAAAATTGCTTGGATATCTACTTTATATTTTTCGATTTGGGTTTCTGGAAAATTGGTTTTTGTGTTGTCTAAAAAGTAGTCGTCTAACTTGCAATTAAATTCTTCTGATTTCTCAAAGTCTTTGTTGAAAACTTTTTTGAACTCTTTTTGGATTTCTTTATCTTCAATAATTGCTCCCCACCCTCTGTTTTTTGAGAACCCAAGACCCAAATTTTCAGATGAAACCAAAACCTTGTCGCCTACTAAATATTTCGCATGCAGGAATTTTTCAGGCCCATTAAAAAGCCTCACTTCAGCGCCTTTCTCTTCCAAATTACACAGTATTTTTTCCTCTATTTCCTTCATTCCGCCAACAGGAGACTTTTCAACTAGAACCTTGTCTGCTTTGGGGGAAACAAAATTTAGTATTTCTGGACTTGTGAATTCGTATACTGAGATATTGAACGAATTTTCGGTATCTGCAAAATAGTAAAGTGCTGACAGGCTATTTTCAGGCGAGGAAAAAACAGATACTTCTGCTGCATATGCTGATTGTAAAAACAAAAGTGAAAACAGTAAGGCCGAAAATAAAAATTTCATTTATATATTATCAATCTCAATCTTTAAAATGGGGTTAGCTAGATACGAGAGGCGAATTCTAAAACAAAAAATAAAGAATAAAGAGGGAGAAAGGGAGCCAAAAAACCTAAAAAAGGCAAACTATTTGATAGTTGGTGCGATTGTTTTAATGGTGAGTGTCTTAGGATATACTTTCACTGGATACACTGTTGGGAAAAACAGCTATGACAATTTTGCTAAATGCCTTTCTGAAAGCTCCAGGCTTTATGTATCAGCTAATTGTGAAGAGTGCGAAAAACAAAAAGAGTTATTTGGGTCATCTTCTCAGTATATTGATTATGCTGAGTGTGTTGAAGGAATGTGCCAAGAGATTGGAGTCTATCCTACTTGGGAAATTAGGGGTAAGCTTTATTCTGGTCTTCAAAGCCTTGAAAAACTCTCTGAATTATCTGGTTGTAGGCTGTAGTACAAATATAAATTTGTGAGATGCTAATATAGACTATTCTTATTTTAGGGGGCATATGGATCACCAGGAAATTCAAAAGTTTTATTCTGAAAGGAAGGAAAATATCCAAAAAAGGCTTGAGGAGTTTTCTCAGATAAAAACAAAAAGTGAAAGGGATATTTTCGCTGAACTTTGTTTTTGTTTATTGACACCACAATCAAAGGCTAGGAATTGTTGGTCTTCGATTCTTGCTTTGAAGGCATCTGGCGCGCTTTACACTGGAAGGCCTGAAAACATAAGGCAGGTTTTGCACAAACAGGTTAGGTTCCACAACAACAAGGCAAGGTATATTGTCGAGAGCAGGAAAAAGGTCTTGGAAAATGGGTTTAATTGGAAGCAGTTTTTTGAAAAACACCCAAAGGAGATGAGAGAGTGGCTTGTTGAAAATGTCAAAGGCATGGGATACAAAGAAGCTTCACACTTTTTGAGGAACATTGGGTTCAGAGAATTGGCTATTTTGGATAGACATATTTTGAAAAACCTTGTCAAATGCAAAGCAATAGATGGAGTGCCTAAAACCTTAGGAAAGCCGCAGTATTTAGAGATAGAGGACAAGTTCAAAGATTTTTCGCAAAAAGTTGGGATACATATGGATGAGCTGGATTTGCTTTTTTGGTCGCTTGAAACAGGGGAGGTTTTCAAGTAAATTTATAAACTAGTAGAATAATTTAGTGTATGGCAAAATCTGTTACAGTGTTTTCGACAACAACCTGTCCTTGGTGTGTAAAAGTCAAAGAGTTTTTGAAACAAAACAATGTCAAATACACTGAAAAGAACGTAGGCGAAGACCAAGAAGCAGCAGACTACATGATTGAAAAAACAGGCCAAATGGGTGTGCCTGTGACAGAAATTGATGGTAAGTTTATTGTTGGTTTTGATGTTAGCAGCTTGAAGAAAGCTTTGGGGCTTAAATAGACTGTTTCTAAAACACCGGAAAATTCACAAAACATGCGATAAGTTAATAAAAACAATTGAAATCCAAACAATAAACTAATAAAACTTTGCACCAAATAAAGGGATGGCAGAAAAGATTAGAAAGCTTTTGATTGTAGAAGACGAACCTGATTTACGTTCTCTGTATTCGATACACTTTAGTAAAAGAGGATATAAAGTAGAGACAGCTGGTTCTGGTCCAGAAGCAATAGCAAAGATAAGAGGTTATACAGAAACAGATAGACCAGATGGTTTCCTAGTTGATATTTGGTTGCCAGATGAAAGTGGATATGGTGTCATTGGGTCAATAAGACAAAACCCAGCAACTAAGCATCAACCTGTGATTGCCATGTCAGCTACTACAGAGGCAAACTTGAAAAAAGCAGTAGATGCCGGTGCCAATGCTACTTATAGAAAACCATTTGAATTTAAAGAAGTTGCTGCCCATATTGAAGGGCTTATTTCTGAATTGGATGGAGTAGAGTAGGATAGAATTTGGCTTTATTTCTTGAAATTGATTTGACATTCTCATATATAACACTGTTATACACCTCTACTTCATGTGGAATTTGGTTCAGTTGGTTTGTTTTTGCACGTTTTTCCAAAATTTGGTTGATTTTCCCACAAAACTACATATATAACACTGTTATATCCTACTTTTCTCCCGAAAAATAGCCCTTTACATACACTGATTTCCCCCAGGACCAACAAACAGAAAATCTATACTAAAGTATCTACATATTTATATATAATCAATCACAAAGTTCTAAACACAGTATCTTGTGTTAGCTCAACTAGCCAACACAATATCTTGTATATTGTCAATTTTAATACTTCTCAGAGGCAAATGCTTCTAAAAGTATATAGAGTGGGGGTAAAAGAATATGAAATGTCCTTTTTGCAGTCATCCAGAAACAAAGGTTATAGATAAAAGAGAGTCTGAAGAAGACTCAAACAGAAGAAGAAGGGAATGCCTTTCATGTGGCAAGCGCTTCACAACATACGAAAAGCTTGAGTTAAGCTCATCCAAAAAAGTCGACAAATTAGTGAAAAGAGATGGAAGAATAGCTGATTTTGATGCCTCAAGAATAGAGTCTGCAATTTTCAAGGCAGCAAAGGCAGTTGGTGGTACTGATAGAGAAAGGGCAAAAAAACTAGCAGACGAAGTAATGGAGCAAGTCAACAAAAAGTTCCTAGGGAAAAAAGACCTCCCAACAGTAGAAGACATCCAAGACATTGTTGAAAAAGTCCTCATCGAAAATGGTCATGCAAAAACAGCAAAGGCCTACATCATTTACAGGCAAGAGCGTGCAGAGCTAAGAAATGAAAAAAGAAGAATCTTGGAAAAAGAAGATGTTGACGATGTTGACAAAGTTTTCGACCTAAATGCACTTAGAGTTTTGAAATCCAGATATTTGCGAAAAGACGAAAACGGCAAGCTAATCGAAACCCCAAAGCAACTTTTTACTAGGGTAGCAACACATGGAGCGCTTCCAGATATTTTGTATGACCCTCAATTATACGACATCTCAAAATCTCAGCAACAGCACCCAAAAGAATCTTTCGATCCAAAAACAAACCACGAAAAATACAGCATAGGAAAATACAAACTAAACCAATATCACCTGGATGCTTTCAAAAGAATGTATGATAGGTTCAACAAAAATCACCAAATGAAATTCTCATGGTCCCAGGTTTTGGAAAAGCTTTCAAAAGGTGAACTAAGTTCTTATGAAAAAAATATCACAGAGTTCTATGACATAATGGTCAACAGACAGTTCATGCCAAACACACCGGCTATAGCTAATTTTGGAACAGTTCTAGGAATGGGCTCTGCTTGCTTTGTTTTGGGAATAAGAGACTCAATAGACGATATAATGGAAAAATTAAAACATGCAGCAGTCATCTTCAAATCAGGCGGCGGAGTCGGCTACAACTTCTCACACCTAAGGCCTGAAGGCGATTTGGTTTCTTCAACATGCGGTCTTGCATCTGGTCCCTTGTCTTTCATGTCTATGTTCGACAAAATGACAGAGGTCATCAAACAAGGTGGTATTCGCCGAGGCGCAAACATGGGAATAATGAACTCAGATCACCCAGATATTGAAAAATTCATAACAGCAAAAGCAGGCAACAAGGCCTTCAAAAACTTCAACATCTCAGTAAATATCCAACCAGACTTTTGGCAATACTATGAAAAAAATGAGCCCTATCCTTTAAGAAATCCAAGAGACGGAACAGTTGTCAAAACAGTTAATTCACGGATGCTTTTTGACAAAATAGTTTACCAGGCATGGGAATCAGCAGAGCCAGGAGTCATCTTTTCAGACAAAGTAAATGAATACAATCCTTTATACGAATCAATGGGCCCAATTGAAACAACAAATCCTTGCGGTGAGGTACTCTTGTATCCAAACGAGTCATGCAACCTAGGATCAATAAACGTCTGGGCTTTTGTCAAAGAAGATGTGGATGGAAATGTTTCCTTTGATTGGGAAAACTTAGCCCGCGTCTCTCGGTTAGGAGAAAAATTCCTGGACAATGTCATCGAAGTAAACAAGTGGCCTCTACAAGACATAGAAGACATGGCCTTGAACACAAGAAAAACAGGCCTTGGTGTCATGGGAGTTGGCGACCTTTTGTATGAATTAGGTCTTCCTTATAATACAGATGAAGGCAGAAACTTCATGGAGAGGCTGATGGAATTTGTCAACTTCTACTCAAAAGTCGAAGGCATCGAACTTGCAAGAACAAGAGGACCTTTCCTATACTACGACAAAAGCTTCTATTCTGAAGGTAAGCTTCCTTTTGCTGGTTTCTACGACAAAAAATCCTGGAGAATGGACTGGAACCAAATAGTCGACGGCGTCCAAAAACATGGAGTAAGGAATGCATTCACAATTGTCGTCGCTCCAACAGGATCAATATCAATGATAGCAGGCTGCTCTTCAGGCATTGAACCTGTCTATTCTTTGGTTTTCGAGAAAAATGTGAAAGTCGGTTCCTTCTACTATGTGAATCCTATATTCGAAAAATGGATGAGAAGAGAAGGCTTATTCGACGAAAAACTAGTAGAAGATGTAAATGCAAACAAAGGAACAGTCAGAAGAGTCGGCTATATTCCAAGAAAATTCAAGGAAATGTTTATCACAGCAATGGACACAACGCCAGAAGACCATATAAGAGCCTTGGCAGCATTCCAAAAATGGGTTGACTCATCGATCTCAAAAACAAACAACTTCCCGGCAGATGCAACAGTTGAGGATATGAGACAATCTTATCTCCTTGCATACAAGCTAGGATGCAAAGATGTAACTGTGTTTAGAGACACATCAATAAAGGACCAGGTCTTGGTTTCAGGCGTTAAAAAGTCTGAAAAACACGCAGCTGACACTGGTTTGAAACCTCAGTTAGGAAAAGAATGGACACCAGAACAACCAATAGCAGTTTCAACAAGTGGTAGTTTCTACCAACAACCAAAAGTAACTACAAACTTTGGGGAAAAGCCAAAAGTCTGCCCATCTTGTGGATCTGAAACCAAAAGAGAAGAAGGCTGTGTATCTTGCCCTGGCTGCGGTTGGGGCATGTGTAGCTAGCCTTTTCCGGCAGTCCCCGCTTGCTCAAAAGGCTCGTGTCTCCAACTAGCAGAGTGAACTGTTAATAGTTCACAGACATCTCTGCATCATCTCCCGAGAGATGCAGATACCGTACCCAAAAAACTACATTACAAAAGTGGAAGGCGTAATTTTTTCGAGCTTGCAAGCGAAGAAAAAATAGCCTCATGTTTTGGTTAAGCTTTTGGATAAAAGGTTAAGTCTGGGGTTCTCATCCAAAAAGAAAAAGTTATGGGTTTGGAAATCTACATAGGTATTTTTGGAGCTTGCTTAATCCTGTTTTCATGGATTTTTGAGACAGTAAAATCTTTCCGCGAGCACAAGGCTCTTATTGATTTAAAATTTTCAATAATAAATCTGTTCGCAGTTTCCTCACTTTCTTTCTACAGTTATTTTGTTAAAGATTCTCTTTTTATTTTCTTGAATTTGGCGATTTTTGCGATTGTTGTTGTGGAAATAATTCTAGCAATTCATCTCAAAAAACATCGCATATAAACTGTGTAAAACAAATATTAACATGAAAAAAATCTTCCTTTCTATTTTTTTGGTTTTGTTTCTTGCAACAACAGTCTCGGCCTCAAAATATTTTGCACCAACAGACGACTACACAAACCAAACATTCTCAGCCTCCTCGCTTGAAATAGGTGATGTTATTTCAGATGGCCAAGATTTAGGAAACACAACATCTGTTCAGTTTTCTACATCAGATGCCCTAAAACTTGCTTTCAAAATCGACAGCACAAAAGACCTCAATTTAAGAGAGCTAAAAATCCAGTTTTCCCCAGACAAAACAGTGATTGATAAGGGCTCATCAAACATCGATACCTATACTTTGTATGTTCCAAATTCAAACAACGGAAAAGGCATTTTCATCTGTCCTCAAGCCAAAATTTTGGATGAAGTAAACAAACAGTGTTCGGGAATAAAAAAAATCTTCGAGCCTTTTCCACAAACAGTGCTTTCTGAGACTCCGGTTTTTGTTGAAATAAATTCAGGCTCCTATTCTGTTTCTGGACTAAAATCAGGTGGCATCGGCCTTCTTTCATCTGAAGACAAACCAGAAAATCAAACAGCTATTGCAGGAAATTCGCCGCCTTCGATCCAACTTCTTTCTCCAAAAAACTCAGAAAAAATTTCATCTGATTTTTCCTTTAGGTGCAAAGCAGCAGATGATAAAGGCTTGCGTCTAATAGAGCTCTATTCAAATGTTAATGGTCCAATGAGCCTTTTGTCCAGAAAGCCAACTGGAAACTTAGAAGATGTTTTAGAATTCCAACAACAAAAACCAAAAGCGGGCACATACAGCTGGTATTGCTTGGTTTTAGATGATATAAGCCAGGAAACAAAATCAGAAATCCAATCCTTTGTTGTAGAAGATCAGCCATCAATCTGCGCAGAAGATTGGATATGCTCCCCTTTCCAACCTTTGAAATGTGATGTTGGTCACCAAACAAGGACATGCACAGATAAAAATACTTGTGGTACAGTTCAATTCAAACCAGATGAAGTCAGAGACTGTCAATCAAAGTGTCAGGAAAAATGGTCTTGTACAGATTGGTCTGATCAAAGAGGCTGTGGAACACGTACATGCAAAGACGAAAACCAGTGCGACAATTCCCAATACCAAACAGAAAAGCCAAAAGAATTTTCAGAGTGCGTAGATCAAGTAGTAGATCAGCCAACACCAACAAGCCCTCTTATCCTCGGTGTGATAATAGCCGTGATATTGGTTTTATTTTTATTTTTTGTCCTAAAGAGAAAAAAGCAAATTGAATAATGTGTGATTGGTTAAATTTTCCTATTAAATCAAGTAGTATATAGCCCCCATAATACCTATATATAGGCTCATATAATAATAGTATATGAGGGGCAAGTTTCTTTTACCTATATTTCTACTATTCCTAATCCCGGTAGTCCAATCCCAAACATGTGGAAACAATTTGTGCGAATATAATATTTACGAATTTACAAACGGTGCTCTCAAAACAATCCCAATTTCACCAACGCAGGCAGCAACAGTATCAATGGCCTATAATTCAACAGACAGCATCATACTTAATGTAAATGGTTTTCCTATAACTCTTTCAAGGGGCTCGGTTTCATCTGTGCCTAATTCATCTGGCTTGCAGACAATTAACATAAGAGTAGAAGACATAGATGACACAGCCAAAACAGCTAAATTAGCCTTCGGGGAAAATTCCATATCTTGTAGGTCTGATTGCTTTCTAACGCATAGACTAAGGGTTTCTCAAACCCAACTTCCATCGTACAATTCAAAAATAGATTGTAGTTCAAATACATGCTTTCTTACATGGCAAGATGGAACAATGATTTATGGGAGTGTTTATGGTAATACACCTAGTCAGCCACAGCAATATTTACTCTCAACAAACGTACCAGGTATTAATCTTGAATCAAAAGTAAAAGAGGGTGGAAGTAAGGCACTTATAGTTTGGAGAAATTCCTTTTTTCACCCAAATCTTCGAAGACCATTCAATGATATTTATGGGGTTCTATTTGACGCCAATGGTCCAATTCAATCAGCACCCATAGCAATCTCTAATAGTACATCGTCACCGTTTTTTAAAAGCTTAGGCAGTTTGGCTTTTGACTCAATTTCTAATTACTGGTTAGTTGCTTGGACAGATGCAAGACCCTTAGAGTGGCAATTTTCCAATGGAACCAAATCAATAAGATATGATCAGCAGATAATGGGTGCTTTTGTAAACACACAAGGTTCAGTTGGATCAGATGGAAATATTGGAAATCAGGAAACTGTTCACTCTTTCAATCCAAATTTATTTTTTGATAGGGCATCTGGTCAATACATTCTCTCCTGGTATTCTCCAGGTCAACAAGGCAACGACATAAAAGTTACAATATTAAACAAGAATGGAATTGCCCTATTGCAAAATTTTGTTTATCAACAGCAAGCAGACCAAGCAAACCCAGTGGTTAAGAAGGGTAATCCCCATCCCTTGCTTGTATTCGATGATTTAGTTTCTGCAATCCCTAGTGTGTTTGGACAATTCCTTGGCATAAGATACAATCCAACTGGTCCTCTAGTTCCTGTAAACATTTCATTTTCTAAAGACCAAATAATCAGTGAGCCTGGGTTTGGTCCTGATCTATTTTTCAATTCAAAATCAAATGAATTTGTTCAAGCCTGGTCGCTGAGCGATAGAATTATACTAAAAAGAATGGATCTAACAGGTGCAGAACTTTCAAGGACAACAATAGAAGGCTATTCCAGACCCTCAATAGGCTATTTAGAATCAGCAGACAAATATGTGATAGCTGTTGATAGAATAGATAGGCTACCATCTCAAATATATTTGATATTCCTTGACAAAAATTTGAAAGAAGTTTCTATATCATCACAGCCAACACCAGCAGTGGGCAGATATACTGCACCAAAAGATGCAGCAACAAAAACATTTTCTGCAACTGATATAGCTGCGAATAGACCTGTAGTAGATGGCGAAAATTTAACAACAAACACTGTTTTAGTTTTCAAAAATCCTTCAAATCAACCAAAGCTAAAAGTTGGAATAAAGCCTGCTCAAGGTCCGGTTAATTTGTCAAATGTTGTTATAGAATCAAGTGATACAGCAACAGTTGTAAGAGGTTTGTCTGGTTTAGCAAATGTGGAAACAACACACAGTTTGTTTTTACAAAACGCAAATAATGGTCTAGGCTTGTTTGTATGTCCAACTGCAACAACACTTCCAGAAGTTGTGCAGACTTGCGCAAACAAAGTTGAGTTCACTTCAATACCTTCTGTAAATGGTACACTCTCAGTCAATTTCACAGATTCGACAAACTCTACATACCTTGTAGATGGTTTGCAAGGCACAGGAATAGGTTTGATCCAATCAACACAAAACATAACTTCCCTGAATGTATCAATAGATGGCAGCAAAGTGGTTGGAGAACCTCTTAATTTTAGAGCAAACTATACCAAAAATTCTGTGCCAATATCAAATGCTTCTTGTACAATCCTATTTTCAACAGCACCAAATGGCCCTTTCAACATGACAGCCTCTAATAGCACATATGTTTTCAACAGGACTTTTGCTGATGCAGGAACATACCAAGCAACAGTAGAGTGCTCAAAAGCAAATGAAACAACAAAAAACCAAATTGAATCTTTCACAATTCTAGCCGGTGTTGCAAAAGCCCCTGTGGTTTTGTTGCAATCCCCTCAAAACAACTTTAATTCACCTAATAATTCAATCACATTCACATGCTTTGCATCTGATACAGAAAACATAAAAGCAATAGATTTGTTTGCGAACACAGACGGTGCATGGGGATTCAAAAACACACAAACAACACAACCTGTGAAAAACTTCACAGCAACCTTTACCTTAGACAATGTACCAAATGGCCAATATCAATGGAATTGTAGGGCAGCAAATGATAAAAATGCTCTGGGTTTTGCCCCAGCAAACTTTACATTTTCAGTCAATGCTCCAACAATCCCAGATTGTAAAACAACAGACTGGGTATGCAATTCAGAATGGTTCCCAGCAGACGCATCTTGTGAGCCAGGCACAACTCAAACAAGGGCTTGTCCGCCACCAACAAACTGCAAAAACTCAGATGCAGTAAAACCAACTGACATCGACACAAAAATTTGCTCGAATGTTGCGTGTATAGCCACAGATTATCAATGTTTAGCTTGGTCGGAATGTTCTGACAAAGGTCAACAAACAAGATCATGTAGTTTAAAGTCTGGTTTGACATGTTTTGGAAGTCCATCTAAAACAGAAAGCCAAACATGCACACCTCCAGGCAATCCTTTCTTGTTGATAGGAATAGTGATAATAATTGTTTTAGGAGTTGTTGGTGCATTCTTCTACTTCCATAGAAAAGCAAAAACAGCCGATGAAGAAGAAACACTATACCAAGAAGAAAACACAGACGAAAGCGGCGAGCCTTCCTATGACCAAGGCGAATATCCACCAGAAGAAGGTGGAGACGCTGGAGAAGAAGAGAAATAGATTTCTATCAATTGGGTTTTTATTTCTTGAAAAGTTTTTGAATAGATCTGTACATGTCAAGTCTAATTTTATAGAAATCAGCAACACTATTATCTATCTTAAAATCTCTGAGCATATCTGCATGTCCGCCTTCATGACTATCTAAAAAAATGTGCCTCTCAAGATAGTATTTGAACTCGGGAAGACCCTTTGCTTTCCAGATTTTTGCAGTAAGGATTTTAGTGAATATTCCAGGTAATTCATTTTCACGAGAGACAATAGACATAACCCTGGTTTTGTTAGGCAGAGATGTGACCTTTTTGATGTAATCTTCGCCTGCTTTTTTAATATCTGGAAATTTTTCCATTAGTCCATATTTATCAATAAAATGCCACAGAAATTGAGAGTGATCCCCTGGTTTACTATGTCCTCCAAAAGATAAGTTATTTGTATTCAATTCTTCATCAGCCATTTTTCTAAGCGAGGAGTTCTTTGGGTTTAGTTTTACTGTTAGTCTTAAAGAATCTGCAAATTCTAGTGCTGAAAATGCAGAAAGAATCATTAGTTTTTGTAAATCTTCCTCTTCCAAAGATTCCCAATTTAAGCTGAGGATTTCTCTAACTATTGATTTATAATCCATATGAGAAATAATTACATGTGCCCCTTTTTGAATCTTTTTTAGTTTGGTTGAGAATAAAAATTAACTAAAACTACAAAATTAAAAAAAATAAAAGAAAAAGAGAATCTTATCCAAATAGACTTGCTAATCCTTCAACAGATTCTTCTTTTGGCTTTTCTTCTTTCTTTTCTTCAGCTTTTGCTGGACCAGCTGCGTGTCCTGATGCTGCAGGTGCTGCTGCTACAACAGCTTGTTTAACTGCTTCTTCTATGTTTACACCGTTTAATGAAGCAACCAATGCTTTAACCTGTGCAGGGTCTGCTTTTTCTCCAGTAGCTTCAACTACCTTTGAAACATTGTGTTCATTTAGTTCTTTTCCAGCCGAGTGAAGTAAAAGCACTCCATATACATAGTTCATATGTGTCCTCCAAATTTATTGGTTTAATTGGTTCAAACATTTATAAATATTAATAGGCTTCCAACATTATTTGTTCAGAGCTTTTTCGAGCGCTGTAGCCTCAGCCTGCGCTTTTGCTAATATTGGTCCTACAGTTTCCTTTGTCAAATATCCAACTTTAACTGCAAGCGCCTGCGCCTCTGAATATCCTTTTGATAAGAATATTTTAATGTTGTCTTCTGTGTAATAGTTTATTTTCACAGATAAGTTCAAACCTTCTGTGTATGCAAGTTTCAAATCATCCAAATACTTTTCAGCAGGAACAAAGAGTATGTCTTTGTTGTATATCAATCCTTGATCCCATGCAGCAACAAGATCCAAACCAATCTCCATTGGCTGTATCCCAAGCTTTGTCATAACTCCAGCAACTTCTGCTGAGAGCACATCGCCTTTTTTCGCAACAACAGAATCTTTTTTAACAACAATCTTTCCGTTTTCAACAGCTGCAGTTATCTTTGCTCTTTGAAGCTCTCCAATAGCTGGTCCTGCAGGAAGTGAAGTTGGTCCAGCTGGCACAACAATATCCTCAGGTGCTACATCGCCTGCATTTGCAAATGCCTTTGACTTTGATTTTTGCATCACAGCTGCAAGCTCAAATGGGTTTGAATTGCTCAAAAGCAAAGCAGGTTGTCCTGTCATTAAAGGTATCAATCCTTTCAAATCCTTTTTAGATTTTTCCAATGCAATTTTTATCAATCTTCTTTTAACAACTCTAACCTTTGCTTTTCCTTTTAGTTTTTGTTTGATATTCATCAAATCCCTTGCAGGAAGCTTGTAGAGGTTAAGTATACCTACAACTGAGTGTTTCTCAATCTCTTTTCCAACATCTTCAACTGTTTTTACTTTCAATTCATTGACCATACTACTTCAACTGTGACAAGTCCAGTTTAATCGGTTTTCCCATTGTCAGTTTTAGATAAGCATTTTTGATATTTGCTATTCCTTTTGGCATTTTGTCTTTTACAAAATGAAGCACAGCATCTGCGTTTTTTGCTATGTCCTCGTCTTTCATTTCTTCTGTACCAACCCTAACCTGTATTGTAGGTGTCTCTTTTATTCTGATTTTAATTGTTTTTTTAGCTGCCATGAAAAATGGCTTTAATTCTCCAGCAGGTGGAACTGGTTTTGGAACCTTATCCCTTGGACCAAGAACAGTACCTAAAGTCTTACCGATAGTAGGCATCAGAGGAGCTTCTCCAAAAAAGAAATCAACTTGGCTCGCATACTGTTTCAATTTTTTCTTGTCGGATGCAAGGCTACCTAACTCTGCTTTTGTTATAATCAAATCAGCTTTCTCTGCTTTTGCCTTTGCCTCTAAAACATCAACAAATATACCTATTTTTGGTTCTTTTCCCCTTCCTGCAGGGAGAACAAATTCAGAGCTTATTCTATTTTCTGGTTTCTTCAAATCCAAAGCTCTCAAATTAATAATTAGATCAAAAGTCTGATTGAACTTCCTTTTCTTAGAATTCTCTCTTGCTTGTTTTATTTGTTCCATCATATAACGTCGCCTCAATAGCAACTCCTGCTACTCAGGTAAACCTGTCTCGCAGTAAATCTATAGATTATAGAACCAACGCTTATAAAGCTATGCTGCTTCAAAAAACTATTTTATTATGAGTTCAAGTGCTTCGTTTATATTACTTACTTCTACAACATCCAAACCACTTATAGAAGTAGTTTCGCCATCAGGAACATAAAATGTGCTCACACCATATCTTTTAGCTGCTTCTGCTTTTGCAGAAACACCACCAACTTTTCCAATATTTCCACTACCTTCAATAGTTCCGGTCATCATAGAATCTGTGTCCATGTTTTTGTTTTCAAGAGCAGCATACATTGTGACTGTGACAGCTGCACCAGCAGATGGCCCATCTAAAACAACAAGATCTTTGTCTTCGTTTACAAAGCTGACAGTTATGTCTTTTTTAGACAAATCAATTCCAGTCAGCTGAGAGGCAACCTCAGAAGCTGTTCTAATAGAAGCTGTTGCGCCGCTCTGCAAATCAACTCCTTTGATATTCACTGAAAGAATTCCAGTTCCTTTGGAGATCTTAACATTCATTGGAATAACAACACCTGTGCTGTCACTTTTTACACCAACTGCAAAATAGTTTTTAATTGTTGGGGTAAGGGCCTCTATCTCATTCTTTGCGACCTCTAAATTAAGCTCCGTTTGTCCAAGTTGCCTGCTTAGGTTTGAAATTTGACTTGCCTTTTTAGCTACATCTGTTTGTAAATCAACAATATTGTTTTCTAGTCCATCAATTTTAACATTCAAGTTGTTTATTGTTGAATTTTGTTCGAATACAATTCCTCTTAATCCCAAAATTGTTTGAGTTTGGTTATTGATGACATTTGTCTTCTGTACACTGTCTAAATAAAATACAGAAGTAGATAAGCCTAAAGCAATAATTACAACAACAAAAATCACACGAACATTATCTATTGGTTGTTTGTTTTTCGCCATGATATCTAATTGATATAAACCATTTATATTTTTTAGCCTTTAGATGGGCTAGCTTTTATGAAAAAGTAAATACTGAGATAAAAAAATCAATTTGCATTTACCTATTATCCAAACCTTAAGAGACTATCACTTACCTTTCTTTACTTTCCTTTTCTTTTCCTCTTTTTTAGCTTCAGGAGGAGGCGTTTTTGCAGCTGGTGCTGCAGGTGTCGCAGCTGCTGTTGTAGCAGCAGGTGTTGCAGCTACAGCATCTTTCTTTTTCTCGCCTGGTTTGACTATTGGCACATTTTCTTCGCCAACATAAACAGCCATGCTTCTAGCTGTTCCAACAATTTGATTATAAAAAGAATCTTCATCTGATCCAAATTTAGCCTTTGCTATCTTCCTTGCTTGTTCTGGTTTTAATTTTCCAATCCATCCTTTCCCAGCTTCGCCAGATCCTTTCGGGACACCAGCTTCTTTTGCAATCAAAGCAGATGCAGGAGGTGTTCCAACATCTATATTGAATGTCTTATCAGAATTAACAGTAACTTTGACAGGGACTTGCATGCCTTTTAGCTCTGCTGTTTTCTTGTTTATCTCTTCGACAACCTTTCCTATAGGCACACCCAAAGGGCCCAATGCGGGGCCAAGCGGCGGTGCTGCCGTTGCTTTTCCACCTTCTACAATAACTGAAACAGATTGTCCCATAATCTAAATAGCCTTTAATCACTATTGTATACCTTTACTATTTATAAGTTTGTTTTAGAGCAATTCTTTTAGAAATAGAATAAAACTAAAAATAGGAAGAAAAATAAACTTCCTTTAAGCTTGTTTTTCAGGTTGTTTGTCTCCAAGTCTTTCTCTTGTATATCTGCCTAGGTTTGTTACAGCTCTAGTTATTTTTGGATCTTTTAAGCTTGCAGCTATAAGTCTTAGGAGCTCATCTTGTCTATAAGCAACATCTCTTAGAGCAGCAGTTTCTGCAGATAGGTCTTTATCAGCACTACCTAAATCTCTTATTTGATCATCATAAGCACCTTGATTAACTTTTCCTCTCAAAGCAGCGTCTGTTCTGCTTTCAAGTTCTCTGAAAGCACCATCTGCTTGACCTGCTAAAGACTCTAGTGCAGGATAAACACCTTTACCCTTATCTAATTTTACATATGTCCTTGGCTGTGTGCCTTGAGGAACTTCAGATTGTTTTCTTGCCATAAACATCACCTTAAACTACTCTTTAATATACCACTAAGATATATAAGCTTATTTGTTACTATCCTATAGTTTTAAAAACCTTTCTACTTAATGTACCTTCTTCTTGCTTCCTTTACTTTTTGTTGAAGAGCCTCATCACCTAGAGATCTGGCAAACGATTCGAATAGATCAAGCATATCTCCCCTGAAATCTGAAGCTTCCACAACTGGCTGAGATGGAGTTGCTGGCTCCTGCTTTGCAGCTTCCAATTTTTCAAGTGCTTCTGCAACTTCTCCAGCCTTTCTTTCAGCTTTTTCCAAACCTTCATTTACTGTTCTCAATCTTAATTCATATCCTTCAATGGCGCCTCTGACTCCTGGTTGTGTCTCTGTTCCCTGAAGCTCTAAATCAATTTCTGCAATAGAAGCTCGTGCGTCTTGGAGTTCTTTTCTTAGTCCAGAATTTCCATCTTCGCCATACAATTCTAATCTCAATCTCTTGACTTCTTCTGGAACTCCAGTATACCTTCTTAATTCTTCTAAATATCCCCGGACTCTTACAAGCAATCCTGGATTTTGCTCGTCTCCGCGAATTATTTTTAGCAGTTCAGTTGCATCTGCATTTAGGCTTTGTAAAGTTTGTGTTTCTGGTTCTACTGCTCCTAAATCAACCAAAGGCGCCTCTTTATTTCCCTCTGCTGTCTGTTCTAATTTTTCCAGCCTTTTTTTCAAATCTTCCAAAGCTTCTGGCAAACTTTCATATCCAGCTGAAAAATCTGCTGGTTTCAATTCTTCTATTTTTGCATCTTCAGGTATTCCAAGAAGCCTGCGAAAAAAACCAATTGGAGCAAGATAGTCTTTAACAGCATTTGTTGCATATTCTCTAACTTTACCAGGGAAAATTTGCATCACATCTTTTAAGTATTGGAAAGAAACAAAGTTTGCATTTACGAAATCCTTCACTTGACTTCCAGTGACATATTTTGGTTTAGGTTGTTCTTCTGTCATTTTACCCACCTTCAAAAAGATCGTCTACGAATTTCTTTGGATCAACAGGTCCACCTTCAACGCTAAGATCATCGTCTGCTGGTGCTGGTTTTGGAGCTGGCTTAGGTGCTGCCGGAGCTTTTGGTTTTGGTGAAGGTTTTGAAGCACCTCCTGTTCTTGGTGGAGCTTCAGCTTCACGTCTTCGAGGTGGCGCTCCTCTTTCAGGTTCTTGTGCTCTGTATCCAGTCAAAGCTGAGATTACTGAGCCACCAAGTTCTTGTAATCTAGTAGCATATCTTCCAAGTTCTTCTCTAATTCCGCCAAAAGCGCTTGACACAGCAGTATCTACAGACCTTTGGTCAACTGGTATTGTTCTTCCTTTCAAAGAATTATCAACAGCTTTTCTAACAGAATCTTCATCAACAAGAACTGTCCTTCCTCTAAGCGCAGCATCAACGGCTCTGTTAACTGATTCTGGATCAACTGGTACAGATCTTCTTTCCATCTCTGCATCAATTGCTGCTTTCACAGCTGCTGCAATTGGTTGAATATTAACATCTACTGTTCTTCCTTCCATTGCTTTTTCAACAGCGCTTTTCACAGCGTCATCTAATCCTCTTAGGTCAATAGGAACTCTTCTATCCCCAAAAGCAGCATCTACAGCAGCCGCCACATAAGAATTTATTTTTTCCTGATCAACACCAAGTGTCCTCCCATCAAATGCTTTGTCTACAGATGTTTTCACAGAATTTGGATCAATTGATATTTGTCTATCTCTGAAATAATTTCCAAGAGCTTCTGAAACAGCAGAAGTAAGCGCTGTTCTATCTGTTGGTTCTTTTCCTTTCAGTGCTTCTTCAACAGCTTTTTTCAGTGCTTCTGAATCTACAGAAAATGTTTTCCCCTGAAGAGCAGCATCAACTGCAGTTTTAATATCTGCATACAATTCATTTCGATCAACTTTAGCAGTGACTCCCCTTGCTGCTTCTGAAAATATTTGTGAAAGTCTATTATAATCAATTTGTTGTCCTTGTGCTGTTGCTAGCTTTCTTATTTCCACTAAATCTGTTTCTGAAAGTCCATATCTTTTTTCTAAAAGTTGGTTTGCCAAACCGCCAACTTGATCCAACTTTCCTATTGCCTCACCAAGTTTTTGTACAAGTGCGTCAACGTCTTGTGTTTTTGTGTGACTTGGTTCTGTGGCTTCTGTCGCAGGTTTTGATTGAGCTTCTTTTATTTGATCAAGACAATTTCTAACTTCCTCAAAAATTGCAACCATGAAAATGTCGCTTGCTCCTGTTGCTATTTTTTCTATTTGTTCTGTTTTTCCCCAGAAAGCATCCGCCAAAATTTGATATCCTTTTTCTATTTGATTTGCCCAAGATTCCATTCCCTTAACTGCTCTAGCTAATTGAGTCTCATATGGTTTGTCTTGTGCTGCAAGTATTTTTGCAATTTCTAAGTCAGATAAATAACCATTAATTCGATCAAGAACTCTTGGAACCCTTTCATCTCCTCTTTCCATTGCCCTTCTAAACCTGGGGTGTTGTGTTGTTAATTTATATAATCTCCTATACACACCTTCTAGTCTTTCAATTGGTCCTGTGCCTTCTATTCCTGCTTCTTCGAATAAGAACTGGTATAAAGTCCTTTCTGCCATAATTACCCATCAGTGGTATTTAACTTAATTTATCGCAGTAAGTCTTTTAAAGGGAAAGCTAAAAAACCGTAAAACTTAAATAGGGTATGATAGACGTTCACTGTCATTTGGAGCAAAAACAATATGATTTGGATAGAGACAAAGTTATAGAAGCCTGCAAAAAAAGCCTGAAAGTAGTTGTTTCATCTTGTGCAAATCCAAAAGACCTGGATCTTTCTTTGGAAATGGTTGAAAGGCACAAGGGTTTTGTCTTCCTAGCAACTGGTTTGCATCCTGAGTATATCAAAGAAATTTCTGAAAAAGAAAAAGACGAATATTTGGAAAAAATAAAAGAAAATAAAAATAAAATTGTGGCTGTCGGCGAAATTGGTTTAGATTATTTTTGGATTTCAGATACTGTTTTGCAGAAAAAGCAGCAAGAACAATTTAGAGAACTTATCAGATTTTCAAAAGAAATCAAAAAACCTCTTGTCATACACTCCAGAAATTCAAATGAGGATTTAGTGAAAATTTTAGAGGCCGAAGATGCGAAGAAAGTCATCCTCCATATGTTCAATGGAAAAGATTTATTGAATAAAGTTGTTGAAAACAACTGGCTTATTTCAATCAGCTACCTAATCAAACGAAGCAAAGACTATAGAAAAATCGCAAAACTGCTTCCTCTGGAAAATATTGTTTTGGAAACAGATGCGCCGTGGAACGGAATTCAACTACCTGAAAAAGACTTTTCAGAAATTTTTTTGAAAGAAAACTTAAGTGTTCTAGGGAATTTACCAACTAACCAATTGAAAGAACCACTATCCATGAAAATAAAAGATGGCTGGATCACCTTGCGAAATACACCTTTGGCAATCAGACCAGCAGCAGAAAAAATCGCAGAAGAGAAAGGCCTTCCTTTCGAAGAGGTCTGGAAAAAGTGCGGCGAAAACGCAGAGAAGTTTTTTGGTCTGTCTAAAGGCTGACACTGCTTCTTGCCCCACAAACTTCACATTTCAAAAATAAAAATCTGTCTTCTTTTTCTAATTTTGAGTCAGGCTTTCCGCACTCAGGGCAATAAACATATTTTTTCAAGTAGAGTTCAATTTTTTTATCAACCGCCTGTTTGAAAAATTTCCCAATTACAACAAGTCTTTTCCCTTCCAATTCACCAGAAGTCGCCAGTTCTTTAACTAAAAATTTCATCAAGTGGTTTGGATCCCTTCGCATTGCTTGTGCGATGTCAACAAAATTAACAATTGTTGTTTTCAAGCCAGTTGGCTGAATTTGAACTTCAGGTAAAACAAATCTGCTTGCTTCTTCTGTTCTTTTAGGAAGCTTCTCGTATGCTGCTTTCAGCATTTCTTCATAATTAGACATAAGTGTAATTGAATATGGTGTTATAAAAAGATACTTTCCAAAAAAATTCAGAAAAAACAGTAGTCTTTATATATCTTATTTCCAAGTATAACACAGTTAATTTGGAAGTAGTGAATTACTTTCAGGAATTTTCAATAGCCGGATTGGTTTAGTTGCTGGGGAGCAGCTAAGCTAAGAAACAACCAATAGAAAATAAGTTTCAAATGCAATTGGGGAATTGCTTTTGAGATTTCGGGGAATTAAGATCGTGCTAATTTTTGTTAAAACTAATTATAAAACTTAGGAGTATATTTAAAAAGGATTTCTATACTGCAGTATATACTTTCCAGTATAGGCGTTCTTTTCGAGTTGGCGATTATAACATAATCGCTTTTCACTCATGAGGGGGGTAAAAAATGAATTCGCTTATACAATCGGCCTTTGAAAGGGTCGCAGCTGGAACATCTTCAGGTCCTGTTAAATCAGAGCCTGTTGTAACACCTGAACAATTGAAAGCATTAGCTCAAGAGTTTGGGATAGAAGCAAAGGATGCAAAAATAGTTGTAGTTGGTGCAGGCGGAGGCGGTAACAACACAGTGACAAGGCTCGCTAACATGGGAGTCACGGGGGCAAAAACAATAGCAATGAACACAGACATGAAACACTTAGCTGTCTCAAAAGCAGATCAAAGGCTTCTCATAGGAAAAGAATTGACAAGAGGCCTTGGTGCAGGCGGTTATCCAGACATAGGCAGACGCGCAGCAGAAGAAAGTGAAAGAGAAATCAAACAGGCAATACAAGGTGCTGATATGCTTTATGTTGTTGGTGGTCTTGGTGGTGGAACAGGAACAGGCTCCCTTCCAGTAATTGCAAAATATGGAAAAGAAATGGGTGCTATTGTAATAGGCACAGTCACAATGCCTTTCAAAATCGAAGGAACAAGAATGAGAAAAGCAGAAGAAGGCTTGCAACTATTAAGACAAGTCTCTGACACATCAATTGTGATACAGAATGACAAGCTTCTAAGGTTCGCAGGCGATCTTCCAATTGAACAGGCTTTTCAGTTGGCCGACAATCTAATTGCAACAATGTTGAAAGGCGTCACAGAAACAATTGCAACACCTTCTCTTGTCAACCTAGATTATGCAGATGTTCGAGCTATAATGCATTCTGGTGGTGTCGCAGCAGTTGGTTTTGGAGAATCAAATACAAAAAACAGAGCAGAAGATGCAGCAATAAAGGCATTGACAAACCCGCTTTTGGAAGTAGACTACGCAGGCGGTTCAGGCGCGCTCTTGCACATCACAGGTGGCAAGGATCTAAAACTTGATGAAGTCAATTTAGTTGGTGAATATGTTTCAAGCCAATTAGACGACGATGCACAAGTCATTTGGGGAACAAGGATAGATCCAGCAATGACAGGAAAAATAAGGGTGATCACAATAATCACAGGCGTCAAATCACCATACATCTTAGCTCCTGTTGAAAAGCAAAGAGAAGTCCAAAGAAATTTCCAACAAGAACTGGGGATTGATTTGCTTGCCTAGTTGTAGATTTTATTTTTATCTACAATTCTTAGAAAGCTATTCTGATCTCAGAATAGCGTTCCTTATTTTTTCATAAACTAACTCATTGTACAAAATTCCAGCATGTCCTATTCCTTCAAGCTCTAAACTGTCAGGTGCATCTGTGCTTCCAGAACTTTTTGCAGGTACAATCCAATCACCTTCTCCATACAAATTAATTTTTCTTGTGCCATTAAGTGATTGCCGAGATTTCAAATCCCTCAAAAATTTGCTTCCAGGCAAAAGCTGCCTGCCAGATGGAGTCATTATACCTAACCATGCTACATAGGTCCCATCATATGGACAAGAAAGATAAATTGCAGTTCTAACCCTCTCTCCAATTCCAGGAAGTTTAGTCAAACCATCCACTATAAGGGCGCCCATACTGTGACCCAAAAGATCAAGTTCGCCTTCTGGTTGTTTTGCTTTTATTTGTTCAGCTACTTCATGAGTTGATTCTTCTATGTCTCTCAAAAAATTATAGCTTATAGGGTCTAGTCTTATTCTATCTCTTTGAAGTCTGTCCCTAAGCGGTCTAAATGGTCCTATTCCCCACTGTGCATACCCATGGACAGCATAAATAGTTCCCCTAGAACTATAGCGAGGATCAGATCCTTGATCAATAACACTTGCAGCGTGATCTACAGCATTTCTTAAAATAGCTTGAGGTTCGGTTAATCCACTGCTTATTGGATCTCTTTCCAATCCCTTCATCTTAATTTTTGTGTCAGCAAAAATAAATACCTTATCGAAACCGAGTTATTCAATATTTATATATAAGGAAAACATACCTTGTAGATATGGCGCGAATGTACTCTCGTAAAAAAGGAAAATCAGGTTCAAAAAAACCAATGGAAAAAATAGCTCCATGGGTTTCATATTCACCAAAAGAAATAGAGGAAGTCATAGTCAAACACGCAAACCAAGGCATGCAGTCTGCGAAAATTGGTTTGGTTTTGAGGGATAAATACGGCATTCCGTCTGCTCGTTTACAAACAGGCAAAAAAGTCTCAAAAACTTTGAAAGAAAGAAACGTCTACCCAAAACTTCCAGAAGATCTTTTAAATTTGCTGAAAAGATCTGTGAATCTTTATGATCATCTAAAAAACAACAAAAAAGACTACACTTCTAAGAGAGGTTTGGAAATAACAGAATCAAAAATCAGGAAGCTTTCCAACTATTACAAGGAAACAAAAGTCCTTCCACCAAGCTGGAAATACAATGCAGACGAGGCAAGATTGCTCGTGAAAGGATAAGAAGCCTTTTCTTAATAATCAATATGACAAAAGATAGACAAAGGCATCTAGTTTTATTCGACATAGGTGCAGTCCTTTTACATTTAGATTTTGAGAGATTCTACAAAGCAGCCTCTTCTTTGTCTTCTAGATACAGAACACAAGAAGGTTTCAAAGAAGCTTATGCATCTAGCAAACTAGAGTCTGATTTTATGAAAGGCCTATTAAACTCAGACGATTTTTTGGACAAACTAAGAGGTCTAATTGATCCAAACAGAGAAGTTTCTTCTGAAGAACTAAAAGAAATTTTCAGCTATCGTTTAGGGAAGCCAGTCGATGATGTTGTCAAGTTAAAAAAGAGGCTTCGGCTTGCTGGATATTCCGTAGGCATATTCTCAAACACAACTGTTCTTGATTTTGCAGTATTCCAAAGATATCCGGATATGCTCGAAGCAACTGGTCCCTCTATATACTCATTCCAAAATCAATCCCTGAAGCCAGAGCCAAAAATGTATGGACTGATAAAAGGCTTTGATTCTGTCACATTTATCGACGACAAGGAAAGCTATCTAAGAACAGGAGTAGAGCAATTTGGTTGGAACGGTATACTTTTCACGCCGTTTATAGATAGGTCGGAGGCAATTAGGGCTGTTCACACAGATACTTCTAAACCGCAAGAAAGGTTTAGAATTGCAAATTCTGTAGGAGAATTAGAGGATTCCTTGAGACATTTTGGAATACAAATCTGAAACTACTTATTTACTTCTCTCTAATCTTATTCTATGGACAAATCTGGAATCTCTTCCCTAGACTTGAAGTTTTTGAAAAAAGAACTCCTCAAAAACCTAGCTGGAGGCATCTTCAAAAAAGTTTACCAGTACCAAGGAATAGACGGTTACCAATTTATTTTTGAAATATACTCTCCAATATCAAAAGAAGAAAAAAACCTTTTTTTGTATGTAGACAAATCAAAAATCTACTTGACAAAGTCAAAACAAGATGCCCCAACTGAGCCGCCATCTTTTTGCATGTTCCTTCGAAAAAATCTTTCAGGACAAAAAATCAGGGACATTTGCCAATATAAATTTGATAGAATTCTTGAAATACATACAGATGAAAACATTTTGATATTCGAGTTTTTTTCAAGGGGTAATGTCATACTCTGCGATTCATTTAAAAAAATAATCATGCCTTTGGATTTGCAGTCTTGGAAAGATAGGCAAATAAAACCAAAACTCCCTTACAAATACCCGCCAACATCTTCAGATCCTTTTGAATTGGATTTGCAAGAGCTGATAAGCTTAGCTTCAAAAACAGAAAAAAATCTAGCGAGTTTTTTAGCTGTGAGTTTAGGTCTTGGTGGCGATTATGCAAATGAAGTCTGCAAGCTTGCTAATCTTGATCCACAGAAACCAGCAAATAGAGCCTCTTTGGAAGACCTTGCAATCCTACACAAAACAATTGAGAACCTAGGAAAAAGAGAGCCAAGCCCAGCAATTTATGAAAACTTCATCTCGCCTTTTCCCTTAGAAATTTTCAAAGACAAAAAACCAAAATCTGGGCCATCGTTTTCAGAAGCACTTGAAGAATTTTTCTCGGGAAAAGAAGAGGGAAAAATAAAGTCAATTCAAGAAAAAGAAGAAAGGAGTCAGGAAGAAAAAGTCCAAAGGATTTTAGAATCAAGAAAGCAAGCAGTTGAAAAACACGAAAAAGCAGAGCAGGAGCTAAAACAAATAGCAGACGATATTTACAACAACTACCAGTTTGTTGATTCTATCCTTCTCCAAATAAAAAAAGCAATTTTCTCAGGAAAAACTTGGCCCGAAATAAAACAAGAAATGCAAAAACTTCCAGAATCAAAATCAATAAAGGAGATAAGAGAAAAAGAAGGCATTGTTGTAGTTGTTTTGTCTGGAAAACCAATTAACCTAGACTTCAGAAAATCAGTCGAAGAAAATGCAGCTAGATTTTACGAAAACGTAAAACATGAGAGGTCGAAGAAAGAGGGGGCTATTTTGTCTTTGGAAAAAACTGTTCAAGAGGAGAAAAAACCGGAGACAAAAATCCCAGTGAAAAGGCCGAGGAAAAAATGGTATGAAAAGTTTAGATGGTTTTTCTCTTCATCTGGTTTTTTGGTTGTTGCAGGTAGGGATGCAAAAGACAATGAAAACATAGTCAAAAAGCATGCAGAGTCTCAAGATCTTTTATTCCATGCAGACATCCATGGGGCTGCTTTTGTTCTAATAAAGTCCCAAAACAAGCCAATAGATGAAATAACAATAAAAGAAGCTTCTGAATTTTCAGCTGCTAATTCCAAGGCATGGGCAAAAAATATCGGCTCAGTTGATGTGTTTTCGTTTAAACCAGAGCAAGCAACAAAACCTGTACACCTCCCTAAAGGTTCTTTTGTAATAGAAGGCCCAAGGCAATGGTTTAAGGATTTGGAACTAAAACTATCTATAGGTGTGAAAATAGATAGGGAAAAAAACACAGCCTCTGTTGTCTCGGGCCCAGTCATGTCTGCGAGAAAATATTCCACGTATTTTTTGACAATAAAACCAGGATACAAAGAATCCTTAGACCTTTCAAGGGATATAAAAAACAAACTTCTACTAAAATCAAAACCAGAGGACAAGTTTTTGATAGATAAAATACCTTTGGAAGACATACAGAGATGCATACCCTCTGGAAAAGGAGATATCGAAGAAGGCGGATTATGATAGACGAAGAGGAATATGTTGACATAGTTGATGAAAACGATATAGTTATTGGGAAAGAAACAAAAGAAAACAAAATAAAGAAAAATCTGATAAGCAGAAATGTTATAATATTCGTTGTGGATAAAAACAAAAACCTATTTATCACAAAAAGGTCGCCCCATAAAAGAACGTGCCCAAATATGTATGATGTATCTGCTGTTGGTAATATAAAATCTGGTGAGAGTCCAGAGAAAGCCGCTGAAAGAGAATTGAAAGAGGAGCTTAATATAAAATGTGACTTGAAATTTTTTGGTAAGCTTCTTAACGAGTTTTATGATGGTGATTTGTTTTTAAGATATTATAGCTATGTTTTTCTAGGAACACATCATGGAGATATAAAGTTGGGTACTGAATTAACAGAACTGAAAAAAGTTGCATGGAAAGATGTGAAAAGCTTGGTTAGTAGTAACAAAGATCAATTTACCCCTGGTTTTTTAAAAGATTTTGAGCTTGTTAAGGAGCATTTAAAATGAACGCATACTTAGAAATTTTGAGGCCAACAGTTTGTTTGATGACTGTGTTAGCTCTGGTAGTTGGTGGAATAGTCTCACAATCGCTTGTTTTTCCTCAATTGATTTTTGCAATCCTCGCAGGCTTCCTGATAACAGGCGGCGGTAACATAATCAACGACTATTTTGATGTTGAAACAGATCGGATAAACTCACCAAACAGGCCTATACCTTCTGGGAGATTTCCGAAAAAATTTGCCTTGCCATATTTTGCAATTGTAAATATTTTGGGTCTTGTGTTTGCTTATTTAATAAACACAAATTTCTTGCTGATAGCTGTTGTGAATTTTGTAGTTTCAACAATCTATTCATGGAAACTCAAAACAACACCTTTAGTTGGGAATATAGCAGTGAGCTATTTGGGTGCTGTCTCTTTTTTCGCAGCTGGTTTAATTTCAATGAGCTTTTCCCAAACTTTGGCTCATCCTGTTTTCATCCTTGCTGTCATTGGTTTTTTTGGCACTTTGGCTCGGGAAATTTTGAAAGACATCCGCGATGTTAGAGGCGACAAAGCAATTGGCGCAAAAACTTTACCAATCATAACCTCAGAAAAAATAGCGAGTATAGTTGCAAATGTTTCTTTGGTTGTTGGAATCCTGCTCCTGTTCATACCTTTTATTTTTGGAATGTTCAAAATCGTTTATTTGGCTTCTCTTATTCCAGCTGTTTTAGTTTGCTTGTATACATTTTTGAAGCCTCCAGAAAAAGCAGAGAAATTTGTCAAGCTCGCGATCTTCCTTGTTTTCTTGGCGTTTATTTTGGGAAGTTTGGTTCAATCCTAAGAATAAAAAGCTTATTTTTCAACAACTAGAATGAGATTTCCAATAGTTGTCAAAAGAGGATTTGGCGAGCATATCGAATACTCAAATTTATCAGCCGGCCTTCAAGAATCATTGAGAGATTTGGGTGTTTTAGATCCAAAAACAAATCAACCTCGGCAAAATTATTTTGATCTTGAAATAGCTGAAACTCCTTTGGTTGTGTGTTTGAATGAATTTTTTGACCTAACTCCACAATTTCACATTGGTTGTTCACTTGATGAAAGGCCTCCGAGTTTTAGTTTTTTAGCCTCTTCAGGATCATATGAAACAAGAGAAGGCAAATTTCATTTATCTTATACAAGACACCTAAAATGGGATGTTTTTGCATGCGGTGATTTTTTGAGAAATGATCAAGGTCATAGGGATCTACATGCCACTGCATCTGCTTTCAACGACAGAAAAAATTATGTAGAAGGTATATCAGTTGGTTGGCACGGTTGGTCTGGTGAAATGATTGGGGATAGGAAATCTGGATTCTATGGCGATAGAGTTTATTTGGAAATGGATGCACAGAGACCAGAAAGATCAAAGCTTGTTTATCAGGAAAAATTAGAGCCTAAATTGAGGGCTCTTATAGAAGGCAATTTACCACAAGGTCAGGATTATCCTGTTTCCGATGCTATTTTTTCATTGATGAAAATGGCAAGCAGAGTTTTCGCAACAAAATTAGATGTTGATTCTAACAGACAGAAAATAGAAAAAGCATGCGAGGGACTTTAGAACTCATATATTTCCGGACCAATCTGCCCAAACATGACGATCCTTTTCTTTGGTTTTGTTGCAAACTTTTTGTAGACCATTGAAAGCTCGTCTTCTCTCTTCTTTCTTATCCAATCTGTCTCACCTTGTTTGTAGCTTTTTCCATATTGCTGTCCCCTATGCAAAAGCATGCTCCTGAAGGATGCAGCAATCAAAAAAATCAATTCTTTATCGCTCCAAGTCGAGCTCATTGATCCATTCTGCGCATACAAAAAGCTGTTCCCTTCTAATTTTCCAGGCAACCAAAGACCTTCGTTCACTTGACCCTTTGTGTGTTTTACAATCACATTTGCATTTGGCAATTTTTCAAACTCTGAATTGTGTGTTGCCCATTCAGAAGAATAATCAATCAAAACAAAAAGCTCAAATTTGTTTTTTGATGTCTCTTTTTCCAGGCTTTCCAAGGCCTTCCTGAAAATATCAGCGTGTGGATACTTCATGTTTTCCAAATCGCCGACAAACCTGAGCCTAATATTGTTTTCTTCTGCAAATTTTTTGTAGACACCAACCTCTTGAACAAGTGCATCAATAATTTCTTTGTAATTGTCCCTGACTCTGTGCTTTTGTCCAGTTGTCAAAACATAGAACCTTTTTGCTCCAAGAAGATTCAATAAATGAACAAGCCTCAAAATAAACAGTCCACCATCAAAATAAGCTTCCCAGCCTTTCAAGTCTGTTGAAGTCCTTGTTCCGTCTGTGAGTTCATACATTACAAGGTCTTCTATCTCTTTTTTCCTGTCTTTTATCTCCAATTTCTCGAGCCACTCATCGAAAATTTTTTGGGCTTCTTCCTTTGATATAAATTTGGGTAGTTTTGCCTCCATATCCAAATGTATTAAAATTGGGGTTTATATAATTCCCGTTTTCCTGCAAATCTCTAGAACAAGTTTTTCATCCAAAGGTTTTTCATCTAAAATCGTGTACCTCTTCCTCGTGTTTTTTGCTTCCAAAAAAGCTTTTACCAAAACGTCTTGGGGAATTTTTAAATCAGCTGCTTTTGTCGGCGCGCCGAGATCTGAAAGCAGATTTTTTATTTTTTGCCAGTTGGCTAGTTGTTTCAATTGTTGTCCTGAAAAGCTCTGGTTATTCTCTGGTTTTTGTGACTCTAAAAAACTACCTTGTAAATAGGAAAAAAATATCGTCCCAATTCCAACCTGTTCACCGTGCAAACCAAATGGGCCAAGCCTGTCCAAAGCATGTGAAAACATATGTTCAGCACCAGAAGCAGGCCTTGAAGAACCGTGCAATGTCATAGCCATGCCAGAGAAAATCAAAGACCAAACTAGGTTCTTCATTCCTTTTTCTGTTTTATTTTTTATCTCTTCAACAGAAGAAGAAACCAAATCAGCGCACATCAAAGAAAGGTTGGCTATTGGTTCAGAATACTCTTCACCTTTTTTTGCACCAAGCCTCCAGTCAAAAATTGAAGTATATTTGGAAATTATGTCAGCAGCCCCAGAAGCAGTTGTCCTGTATGGTGATTTTGAAAGTATATCCAAATCAGCGACAACGCCAAAGGGCGTAGTTGCCTGAATAGAAGAATATTTTCCATCAACTGTCAAAGAAACATTTTCTGAGACAATCCCATCATGTGCGCAGGCAGTTGGTACAGAAATAAATGGGATAGCTTTCCTGTGTGCTGCTAATTTTCCAACATCAATTACCTTTCCCCCACCAACAGAAATTATGCAATCTGCTTCTTCTTTCTCAACCTTTTCAACCTCTTCCATTGTAGAGTCTTTTACAACTATAATTTTGCCTTTGAGAAGCTCTCTTATCCTTTCTCCTGCAATTTCTTTCGTTATAGAATCAGCAACTACGAGCGGTTTCTTTCCTTCTACAACTTCGCCTATTTTTTCTATTGCCCCGCCTTCAACAAGAACTTTTCTCGGTAGCCTAGACATCATACGATTTCCACTCTTCCCAAAATCATCTGCCGCAAAGGACAGCTATTCATAATACTAAACCAATTCCTTAAATACGTTTACTGCACTTTAGTCCTTGTTTAGGGACAAATCAAAACCAGCAAAAGGCGAAACATTTATAAATCAAAACAGCATATAGTAAATAGTTATTTGCAAACATCTGCACAATGTGTTTTTGTTTTGCAGTTGGATCTTTTGGTCCAACAAAGTTTAAAACCGAAATTAAGCTCAATTAAGGTTTTAAAGGGGGAAATTATATGGCGAAAAAATCAAAAAGAGCAGCTAAAAAATATTATTCCCTACACAAGGGAAGCAAAGAAGTTGCTGTTTTCACAGGAAGACAGCCTAGACAAGCAGCTTTAAAAGCAGCAAGCAGGGGCCACACAGACATAAGATTGAGAGAAAGAGGCCGAAGAAACAGGGACGGTACATACACTGTCCACAAATTCAAAGGAAGCAGAAAACAAGTTGCTTCACCAGCTGACAGACCAGATTGGTTACCAGCAAAGGTTTGGAAAGCCAATGTAAAAAAGCTTGGTGTCGACAGAGTTAAAAAATTATAAGTTTATAAAATTTGAGGACGTTATGTCCTCAGATTTATTTTTCTATTTCTAATGAAAACTTTTAAAAAACCTTCTGCTGCAGCTACAGTTGCTGTTTTTGCAAAAGACACAAATTCTTTCCTATTGATCCGAAGACAAAAAAATCCATTCAAAGGAAAATATGCCTTTCCAGGCGGCTTCTTAGATACTGACAAAGAAGACCTCTACCAAACAGCTGTTAGAGAATTAAAAGAAGAGACAGGTGTAAAAATAGGCAGAAACAACCTCAGACTTATTGATGTTAGGTCTGGGCCAAAACGCGATCCAAGAGGACACGTCGTTGATGTCGGCTTCATTTGTATTCTAGAAAAAGCACCAAAATTAAAAAGAGGAGATGAAATCCCAGTTTGGGTTCATGTGAATAAAATTGATAGGTTAGATTTTGCTTTTGACCACAAATTGTTTTGGAAAAATCTAAAAGCTTACCTAAACAACCAAAAATAGCAAACCCCCATACAGAGCAGTCGCCAAAACAGCAAGTATGAAAACAGGTGCAAACCTTATTCCTTCTTTGATGTAAACAAATCTTTTTGTCTTTTTTAGTTTTGCCAGTTCTTTTTTAGTCAGTCCTCTCCACTTGTCCTGAACCAAAACATCGCCTTCTCTTAGATCTTTTGTCGAAATTTTTTTCACAAAGACCTTGCTTTCAATTACCTTTGTATATTGGACAAAGAAAAATAGGGCATAGAGGATGCCAACAGCTGAATAAAAGTGGAAAAGGAAGGCAGAAGTCAAACCAAAATAAAAAGTGAAAACAATTAAGACAGCAAAAAACAAACCTGTGACCCCGTATATACTTTTCCTATTTTTTCTAAGTGAAGAAGAAAATTCCTTCCCGACTTTTTTATTTTTTGCCCCCAAAACAATTGTATAGGCAAGTATGTAGAAAAGGGATATTAGAAACAAATTGAAAATCAAAGCCAAATAAAATGGGATATTTGATGAAAAACCGCCAAGGAAAAGCATGCTCTCTTTGTCTGGAAAAAGAAAACCCATTGCCCCAAGTAGCCAAGCATCACCATCTCCCCACTGCTTTGTGAAATACAAACCCATGCCAAGAGCCAAAAACAAAAGTCCAAATAAAACAGAATTTGTAATTATCAGCAAATTTCCTGTATATGCTGCAAAAATTCCTCTGATGGCCAACGCAGAAATAATCATGCCATATGGAAGCCAATCTGCAAATTCAGTGTACCTCAAATCAAAATAAGCAGCTGCACCAAATCCAAGTATACCAATTGCAAACAAAATAATCTCGATCATGCTATATATATTCATCTGATCGAATAAATAATATGGATGTAGTCAAACCAATTGGTGATTCATGGAGATTTTGCAAATCACATAGATCAATTTTCTATCCAGGCATTGTTTCTGCTTTGATGACTTTGATTATCTTAGCATCTTATGGATTTCCAGTTACTAATTTTAATCCTCAAAACATCAACACATTTCTCATCATTGCTGTGACAATTATAAGCTTGGTTGTTTCCAGTTTCACTGCTCTTTGGACAGTTTCAATTGTAAATTCTGGGGGGAAAAAATCAGCATCTCAAGCAGCAAGTGAGGCCCTATCTAGGTTGCCATCTGCTATAGGGGGTAGTATTCTGCTATCGCTTATCCTGGTTGCGGGTTTTGTTGCACTAATTATACCTGGAATATATCTCATGGTTAGATTGATCTTTTTCTATCAATCCATAATAATTGATAAGAATGGTGCTATTCCATCCCTTAAACAGAGTTGGAATTTAATAAAAGGAAAATGGTGGGATACTTTCGGCTTTTTGATACTCTTGACTCTAGCATCTTTTGTGTTTTTGATTCCATACTATGGACTTTTCTTTATGTCGCTGATTAGCGCCTCTTTTATCTTCGGAATACTCTCATTCATCTACATGGCAGCAATTTCAATCTTCCTAACACCATTCATATACGGAGCGTTTACGTTCTATTATTTGGAAATAAGAAAGGAGCGCAAAAAGTAACTTTATATAAAACAAAAAGAATAAAGAGTATGAGGCAACTGTATTTGATTCTGGTCTTGCTTTTGATACCTTCGCTTGTTTTAGCAGAACCTGTCGAAATATCTATCAATCCTCAAAGTGCAACAATTGAATATAGGAGAGAGTCTAATTTCACTCTCGAAGTCACAAACAACCAAAACTTCACAGACACCTTTACCTTTAAACACATTGGAGCATATTCTCAGTGGGTTTCCTATTACAATACAACGGTAACTGTCAAAAATAACTCAAAGGAAAACATTACCTTTGTAATCTTCCCTACAAACGATATAGGAAAATATGTTTATCAGCTAACAACTCAATCCAAAAAAAATTCATCTGTGAATGATACACAGGATTTGGCTTTCACAGTTTTCCATCCAGAAGGCGTGCTTTTGAAAGAGTATTATCCTAGATGGCAAGGAAAAATCTTCCCAAACTTCTTTGTTAAAACAGTTGAAAAAAGGCTAGTCACAGTTTTAATGGAAATAATAGACCAAAATGGAAAAATTGTTGAGAAAACAAGCGCCTCAAAAGAGATAGATGGCGAGGGCAATGTATTTGAGTTTGTTGAGATAGGAAGCTTGGATCCAGGAAAGTATACTCTAAAATCCCAAATAGAAGGCACATCAGTTGTAAAAGAGCAGGAAATAGAAATAGAATCAAATGAAAGTGTAAAGATTGATAGAAAAGTTGATTCTAACCCACTTTTCCAAGAAGTGAAAATCTCAATCACCAATTTAGGGAACACACCTCAAAAAAATTACCAAGTCTTTGAAACTTTGGGTGTAGGAACACCAGTTAACTTTATTACAAAATTCTCAGGTTTGGAAAAACTTGATGATCAAATAAAATATGAATTTAAAGTAGCAGAACTAAAACCAGGTGACACAGTTGAAATTGTTTATAGGATAGAATATTGGCAGGGAATGTTAATAACCCTGATATTAATAATAATTGCATTAGGTGTTATGATTTGGTACGTGAACAGGCTGAGAAATCCAAGGATAAGGAAGAAGTATTTGAAAAAGAAAACTGGGTTTACTGTTGTCCTAGAAATAAGAGGATCAATGTTCAACGACTTGAAGAACGTAACTATCAGAGATTGGGTAAGCCCGCTTGCTAAGGTTAAGCAAAATTTTGAGACCTTAAAACCAGTTGTTAGAGGCTCTGATGTTGGCACAGAGCTGATATGGAAGCTCGGTGATTTGGCTAAAGGCGAGGACAGAGTCATCCACTACGATATAGAGCCTGTTCAATTGAGTACGATAAAATTAGACAAAGCCTGGATGCGATACTCTAAGACAGAAGATAAACAATACAAGAAGTTTTCTAATGTAATTGTGGTGGACGCATCTAACAGTGCCTAATTTTCGATTTCTATGAATACAAATAGTGAAGCAAAAAGAATTCTGTGTTTTGGTGATTCGAATACATGGGGCCATGTGCCAATGGGAATGGCGAAGAAAAGATATTCAATCAAAGAGCGCTGGCCTGGAATTCTACAAAAGAAGTTGGGTAAAAGCTACGAGGTAATAGAAGAAGGTTTAGGTGGAAGGCTTACAGCTTTTGATGACCCAAGGCCAGAATTCCCTGAAAGAAATGGGTTGAAAAGCCTTCCTGCTATTTTAGAAACACATCTACCTTTAGATCTTGTGATAATCATGCTAGGGACGCCAGATACAAAAGAAATGCTTGGTTTTGATGTGAACAAAATAAAAGAGGGGATGAAGAAATTGATTTTGACAGTCAAGGATTTTAAAACACTGGATGGAACCTCACCCCCGAAAATTTTGATCGTTGTTCCGCCAATAGTCGATGACCAAGCTGGCTTCGCATCAAAACTGTTCAAAGGCGGCACTGCAAAATCAAAACAACTTGTAGACTCTTATAAAAAACTGGCAGAGGAAGAAAACATCTTTTACCTAAATCCAACAGACCAAATAAAAGTTGACAAAGAAGACGGTGTACATATCGATTCTGGGGGACATAGGAAATTGTCTGAGTTGGTTTACAGGAAAGTTTTGGAGATAGGTCTATGAAAAAGAAATGCATTCTTTGTGGTTGTCCAGATCATTGTCTAGTTGGTTGTATAAAACACAAGAGGGGAAAACATAAACACTAAGACACAAAAACATTTCTAAGTTTCTCAGTGAAAATGCTTCTTGGATACACTTTGCATCCCACTTCTTTTGCTTTTCTTATCAGCTCTGCATTTTTATGTGAGCAAAATCCCAAAACCTTTTCTGGGAACCTTTTGGCAATATCAAAGCTTCCCTCTTCTTCCAAATCTAAAATTAGGTGGTCAAATTCGCCAACTAAACCATCGGGCGAATTAACAAACTCAAAATCTGCACCAAGCCTTTTCAACTCAGCCTCAATTTTCGCCCTGAAAAAGAGATCTTTGACAAAAACTAGAATTTTCATAAAAACCTCATGATAGAAAATCAGTAAACAGTGCTTCTATGATCTATTTTAACAATTCCAAGAAGATTGTTGCCCTTATCAACCTCATATAAAATCCTATAATCACCAACTCTGACTCTGTAAATATTTTCAGTATATCCTTCAATTTTCTTCACTTCTTGTGGAAATGGGTTGCTTCTAAGTTCCTCTATCTTGTTGAGAATTCTCTCAGCTAATTTTTTATCTATTCTTTTGAAGAACTTTAGTGCTTGACTAGAATATCGTACTGTGAACATTACAATCCTAATTCTTTTTTTAGTTGCTCGTGAGAAATGAGTTTGCCTGAAGATTTCTCTTTCCTGTAAGCTAATAGTGACTCATAGTCGTCTTCAGTCATTATACTATCTATATCTACCATATGATCTTTTATTTCGTGTATTTCTTTCTCTATTTTGTTCAATTTTTCCAAAACCATTTGTTGGGTGTCCATATGGTTAATAATTGTTCAGTGTATATAAATAATTTCTGATGATCATTCGACTAAAAAATAAAAAATCCCGGGAGTGAGACACTCGAAAAGTTGGTAAACCAACAATTTATCGAATTCGTGGCTCAGTTCTTTGAACAGACCGCTTATGTATAATAGTTTTCTTTGGGTACGGTAGACTTTCTTTTTCTAAAAGAAAGGCTAGCACTCACGACCTATCGGTGTCTGAACGATTGCGTTTGGCAAATGCTAAACTGCACGCGCCTACAGCCGATCGCTCTAAGCCACTGGGCTACCCCGGGATTGTATTATTTGCAACGAGTGATTTATATTAGTTTTTGGATGAGCAACTCAATCAACGCTTTTAATCCAATATATTCAACTAATTATATGAAATTTGTGATATTCCACGGGTCTTTTGGGAGTCCTGAAGGCAATTGGTTTCCAGAGCTGAAAGAAAAACTGGAGCATTTTGGTCAAGTTGTCCTTATTCCAAAATTCCCTGTAGACAGTTGGAATGAGCTGACAAATAACCCAAAAAAACAATTGAATCAAAGCCTTGAAAGCTGGCTCAAAGAGTTTGAAAGAATCCAAAAAACTTTCAAAAAAGACGAAAAACTCTGCCTTGTTGGTCACTCTCTTGGTTGTCTTTTCATCCTCCATGTTGTATCAAAATACAATATCAGCCTTGACAGTGCAATTTTTGTCTCACCCTTTCTGGAAAAACTAAACAAACAGTGGCAAATAGATTTAGTGAATAAAACATTTTACAAAACAGACTTTGATTTCAAAAAACTGAAAGCCTCAATCCCAGTTTCCTATGTTTTGTATTCAGACAATGATCCATATGTTGACAAAAAATATGCTTTGGATTTTGCTGAAAAAACAGGAAGCTCGGTGATTTTTGTGAAAAGTGCGGGACACATGAATGCTGAAGTCAACCTAAATGAGTTTCCTCTTGTCTACGAGCTTTGCAAAACAAGGCTCGATCTTTCCCTATACCAAAGCTACCTTGCACATAGAAGGGAGCTGTTCTCAGTCGACTACACAAAGGGAAAAACAGAAGAGATAGTTTTCATCGATCCAAAAGAAATAATTGACGAGGGTGTCTTCCATTTCAGGAATCTCAAAAAATCAGGCTTCTGCACATTCTACACTGCACTGGATTTCTCAGACCCAGAATCAATATACATGAAAGAAGCAAGAAAGGCGGCAAAAAGAATCAAAGATCTGACTCGAGTTTTCATAGTAAACGATCTCGCGGACTTGGAAAAAGAAAATATTAGGAAACAAATCAAACTTGACATAGAATCGGGCATCCGCGTATATTTCTGCATGTTTGGTTCAGTAAAAGATTTGTCAGAACCTGATTTTGGTATTTGGGACGAAGACTATTTGTGCATTGTTAACTTTGACAAAAACAAAGTGACAGGTGTCAAATTGACAAGCCGGGAAAAAGATATATCAGAAGCATTGAAGTGGAAGGAAAAAATTCTGAGCAAAGCAACAAAAATAAATTCAGAAAAAGATATAGAAGATTTTAGGAGAAAACATGAGTGAATTCATCATCATCTTAACAACAACAGACTCTGAAGAAAAAGCAGACAAAATAGCCTCTCATCTTCTAGAAAAAAGGCTTGCGGCTTGCGTGCAAATTTTTCCGATAAAAAGCTATTATAGATGGAAGGGAAAAATAGAAAATTCGAGTGAATTCGCCCTTTTCATCAAAACTAAAAAGCCAAAATACAAAGACGTTGAAAAAGAAATAAAATCAGTCCACTCATACGAGACTCCAGAAATAATTTCTATACCAATTTTAGACGGAAGTAAGGACTACCTAAGTTGGTTATCAAAAGAAGTAGGGTAGCTATGAGAATATGGGATATAAATCCAGAAAAACTTTGTCGAAACCATCTTCTAGGTGAACATAGGGAATTACACGCTATTTGGTCCATACTCACCAAAAGCAAACGCGGATATTCAAAACACCCTGAAACCTTAAGGTGGAAAGGCAAACTAAAAGCCCTTTACATAAGGCACGAAAAACTTTCCAGAGAAATTAAAAAAAGAGGCTATACTCACAAATCTTCTCTAGACAAAAAATTGGCTTCTGGATCAGGAGTACAAAAAGAATTTTTACAATCCTGCTCTAAACAAAAACTAATATTAAAAAGGAAAGGATGCGATTGTAAAGTTTGAGAAACTATTTCTCCAAAACCTTCTTGGCCTTGTTCAACCTCTCATGTGTGTCTGTTGTTAGCCATGTAGTTTGAAACTTAAATCCATATAGCCTTCCCACTCCAGCGATTTTGGGGAAAACATCCTTTTCAATAGAAGACTTTCCTTCTGGAAGCAAATCCAAAGCTTCTTTCTCAAGTATATACAGGCCAGCATTTGCAAAGTTTGAAGGCGCGTCTTCTGGTTTTGGCTTCTCAACAAACCTCAGTATTTTCTCACCTTCCAATTCAACAACACCAAACTGTGACGTGTCCTCGACTTCAACAAGAGCCAATGTAGCCAATGCCTTGTTCTTCTTGTGATGTTCAAGCATTTTTGTTATGTCAACATCCTTTATTTCGTCTCCGTTGCACATAACAAATGTCGAGTCAAAATTTCTAGAAGCTAGTTTCAAAGCCCCTCCTGTCCCAAGCTCCTCTTGTTCTTGAGAATAAATAATTTCCGAACCTTTCCAATTAGATTCAAAGTGTTTCTTGATTTGCTCTGACAAATATCCAACACCAAGAACAATTGTTTTCACTCCATGCTTTTTCATCAATTCGATATTATATTCTAAAATAGGCCTTCCGTTCACAGGCACCATAACCTTCTGTGTATCATATGTAAGCGGCCTTAACCTTGTTCCCTTTCCCCCACAAAGAATGAAAGCTTTTGTTAGCATAGGTGATATTGAAGAACGAAGTATATAAATTATTTACTAAAAAACTTGACCAGCAAACACGACAATAGGTACGCATAAATAAGATGGGAAATGAAAAGGACAAAGAGACCAAATCCATCCATTGTGTAGTTCCAGTAAAAATAGAAAATTGGGAAGTTGATTATTGTGCCGAAAAAAGTGATGTAGTTGCTGAAGTATAGACCAACGCCAACAGCAAGCTTCCATTTATTTGGAACAAAAAACTTAATCCAAGGATTCCTTTTCCACAATGGTTTTTTCTCTTTCATATAATATATGTCCTAGGCAAATAAAAATTAAACTTCCTTTTCCCACTTCTCCCCCCTATTTGAAGAAAACAACTCATAGAATGCTGAATAAACATATATGCCTAGTATAGCTATCGTATACGGAAAGAAAAACGCGAGCGCGAAAATGACTTCTATTGTTATTTTTTTGGAAAATTTAATTAAAGACAGGATGGCAAAGGCATAGCTCATAGAGAAAACAATTATCACAAGCACGTTCAATGTGTTAGTTAGATAGATTCCTGCTCCTATTTTGTATATGAAATCTACCATTCCATATGGTGTCAGCCACTTGAAAAAATAAACAAAAACATCATATGAAATAAAGTCGCCTTTTGAAAAAAAGTATTCAATATAGCCGCCAAAAATCTGGTACAAGACAATGGGCAAATACAAAAACGCGTGTATGAACCAATACAATTGTGTTGGTATAGAATAGAAGCCAACAGCAGATTTCTTGAACAAAATGTCGCTGTGTTTTCTAATAACTTGAAGGGTCCCTCTATTCCATCTTGTTCTTTGTTTAATCAAACCAGAAAATTTTTGCGGTACCCTTGTATATGCAATAGAATTTGGAACCATTTTTATTTTGTGCCCAGCCTTTCTCAAATACATGCATATATCATAATCTTCAACTGCGCTATCGCCTCTAAAACCGCCAACAGAAAGGAAAGCCGACTTCCTAAAAGCACTGAACCCCGGGACTATACAAGAGCCATTTACTTTGTCAACAACATATCTCCAAGAAGATGATATAGCATATTCAAATTGTTGGATCCAGTTTAGGACGCTGGTTCTCCTTTTTACCCTAAGCGTTGTCGAAACAGCTCCAACATTCTCATCTAAAAATGGCTGGGTCAAATTCTCCAGGGAGCCCCTTTCTATTTCTGTGTCTGCATCAAGAACAGCTACTAAGCTATATTTACAATGCTTAATCCCAAGGTTGACTGCCAAACCCTTGCCTTTGTGTTCGCCTTCTATTAGTTTTACGTTTTTGTTTTTAGCTGAAATTCCCTTTACAATTTCAGCTGTCCTATCTGTTGATCCATCATTCACAACAATTATTTCTATATCCTCTGAATATCCAGAATTTAGGATGCTTCTTATCGCAGATTCTATATTCTCCTCCTCGTTGTGTGCTGGGATAACTATAGAAATTGGTTGTTTGTTTTCTTTATTTTTTCTCGAAGATGGAACCAAAAACAAGATTAACCAAGACGCATATAGAACCGTCAATATAACCATTATCGGTATCAAAAGAAAATCAACTGACATAAGTGTAATCGTGTATCCAGATTAAAATATCTACTCTGAAGTCTTTTTCCTGCTAAACAATTTTTTAAAGAACTCAGCTATCGATATGCTTCCCATTTTTGGTGTCCTTATCCATCCTCCTTTAAAGCCGAAGACAGCTTTGAAGAAAGCTATCATGTTTGTGAATGAGAGGATTATACCAATAATCATCGAAGAAATGAAAAGTTTTACAAAATCAGCGCCTTTGCTTGTTTTCCAAATGACCTCTGCCTCATCTGATCTATATAATCCAATGGCTATCAAAAACACAAAGCCAGATGTATATCCTATTGTGATAAGGAATTTTATTAAGTCTGAAAGCGCTAGAGGTGTTGGCGGAGTTAGAACCCAACCCAGTTGTCCTGTGAGAGCAACAAGAAAAACAATTGGAGCTGTTATGTATGATGAAGTGATATATGTGAGCATACCTCTTTGACCCATACTGAAGTTTTTGCTGAAAAATATCTGTCTCCACCTATCCATGAAGACTCTTGTGATCCCATATGCCCACCTCATTTGCTGCTTCAAAAAGCTTCGAAGGCTGAAAGGCACTTCACCTGGAACAACGAGATTGTGTAGGTAAAGGCTCCTGTATCCTTTTTCAAGCAAAACAACAGAAAGGTCTGCGTCCTCTGTTATGCTTTTTTGGTTCCATCCACCTGCTTCCAAAAGGACAGATTTTTTAATTGCCCCACCTGTACCGCAAAAGAAAGCAGCATTCATCTTATAGCTTATTGGCATTATGCAGTTGTGGTATATCATCAAAAGTATTGCAGCAAATTTCGAAACAATATTTGTATTGTAATTGACAAATCCCATCCTTGATTGAACAATTGCTGTTTTAGAATCATTCGCAAAAGGTGTCACAAGTTTCCTTAGAAAATTCCTGTTTGGAACAAAATCAGAATCAAAAATGCAGATTATATCTCCTTTTGTGTGCGGCAGAACAGCGTTTAGGGCTCCTGGTTTAAATCCCTCCCTTGTTGCCCTTCTTATCAATTTAACTTGGTTTTTTCCCTTGACATATTTGTCGAGGATTTTTTTTGTCAGAGGATCTGTGCTGTCATCTGCAACTATAATATCAAACTTGTTTTTTGGATAGTTGAATTTCAGACATTTTTTGACACATCTTATTGCAACAGGATCGTTGTATACAGGTATTTGTATGGTGACTTTAGGAAGATCTATGTCTCTTATTTTGTTGAACGTGTATCTAGGAAGCTTTGCAGCTATCGCAGTGAAGCCGAGAACATAGTAGAGTATAGAGAAAAATATGATTGGGATTAGTAATGCTTGGTAAATCAAAAGGTTAATTATGTATATTTCCATAATATAGTTAGGTCGACCCAATATATGTCTTTCTATTCGCCACTTAGTGTAGAATTAGTTGTTTTATTTGTTGTATCATTCGATATGTTAGTTACATTAATGGAAGATTTGATGCTGGTCTGATTTTCTGGGCACGATATATTCAGGTTTTGGCACACAATTCCCTCTAATTTAGTTTCGTTTGTGAGGCTTCTGTATACATCGCTTCCTATAACAAGAGAAGGCGCGCTTTCAATTTGGTGGCTTTTTACAAGTGTCTGCACAAGGTTGTTTTTTACATCCTTATCAACTGCATATGTGAATATTTTTTCCCTGTCTATTGATTTTATGCTTTCTAAAACAGCTTCCTGTGTCCTGCAATCTGTGCATGGGAATGAGTAGTAGTAAAGTATGGACAGGGAAGGGCTTTCGCAATTCTCTTTTATTGATGATTTCAATAGCCAAGCTCGAATAGAAAGTGTGCTGTATAGTTCTTTCAATTCATTGAATTTTGAGTCTGTGCTTTCTGCACGTATATCGTTTGATATTGATTCCAACTTAGATGCAATTGTTGAGGAGAGAGATTGTAGAACAGCGCAGCTAGACTCCCCACTCAAGCTTAAAAGTATAAGCTCTTGCTGCTGGTTTTCAATGTCTGCTTTAATAGAAGCCAAATCCCTTTCCAAAGATTGTGAGAGATTTTGTTGTATGTTCACGCCTGTGAAAATTCCAGCGACATAAAGTACAACAGAAAGAAATGCTGTGAATACGTATACTGCTTTCATTCCCATATACAATATATTAGAATAGGCTTTTTATAATAAGCGTGCCATAGCTGCCCTTTGGAAGCTCGAAGGAAATACTAAGCTTCTTATTTTTGTTTATTTCGTCTTCTCCTATTTTCCAGGAAACTCTTTTAGGGAAAACCAAAAAATCCCTTTCATCTCCCGGAAAGCTTATTTCTTTGAAAATATTTTTGAAGTCCTCGAGTTTAATGCCTTCTTTTTTTAGTAGCTTTTGGATATTTTTCTTTATTTTTGGATAGCTCTCCAATCTTGTTGCAAATCCAACAACCGGAATTTTAAAGTTAGATGTTTTTTCAGACGCCGATTCCATAACATAAGATCTTGCCAGTGTATTCCACAAATAGGACTGGTAAGAGTTCACAAAAAGCATCTTCAAGTTTTTAGGCAAGCACTCTAAAGCGCCTTGAAAATCATTTGGGTTTTTGCCCAAATATTCTAATACTTTATTCTCCCATTGACCTTTGTTTTTCACAAACAGGTTAACAGCGGCCTCGAAATCTTTTTTAACCAAGTATTTGCCAATTAAATGGTTCTTTTTGGTCAGTCCAAATCTCTGCTCATCAAAAAGGTTTACAACACCCCTTTTTAGTTTTTCTATTCTTTTATCCAATCCTCTAATGTCCTTTTTGAACAAATCTCTTACAACTATTTCAAACCTATTTCCCTTCAAATCCTTTGTTTCAATCCTTCTGTTGTTTTTGTCAAGGTTAGAGAGCTCAACATCTTTTATTTGTATTTTTTTCAAAACTTCTTCAGAAACTCTCCAAGCTGAAACTGTTTGGTAGGTAACAGCATTTTTGTCTTTCAATCCAACATATGAAAACCGATTTGTAGAGACGCCGCATTTTTTAGCCAATAGATCCAAAACCTTGAACAGTTCCCAATTTTTTTTCTTCAAAGTAAACCAAGTATACTCGCCCTCGCCAATTGGTTTTTTAGAAACAATTTCTTTGACAATGAAATCTTCTGGGAGTTGTTTGATTTTCATATTTGAATATTATTTTTCTTTATGTACGGCTCTCTTTCTTTTTCTAAAAGAAATAATAATTACACAAATCCTAAAATATCTGATATCCTCTCCAACTCGGGTCCAGATGTTTGGAAACCAACTAATAAACCGGATGAATTTGTAATGACCCCAGATTTTACGTAAGAATATCCGAAATTCACAGTTGCTGGTCCTGATTTAACTTTCAAAACATCTTCCAAAACTCTTTGCTCATGTTCAGTGATGTTCTTTGCAGTTAAGCATCCTTTATTATTGGCCGCTCCATATGTTCCAACTAAGTCTATTCCAAAAATTGTTGATATTTCTGTCTTCACACCAAGGAAATCCTGTATCTTATTTTTTTGATAAGCCAATTTTTCTGATATCAGGCACCCTTTATCATTTGCCAAAACAAGGTTACCCAAGGCTGTATGCCTTCCCTCCAAAACAAGCACATTTGCCTGCTTTTTCAAGCTTTCCAATTCCCTGTTTCTTATGATTTCAGGGACAAGTATACCATTTGAATTTCCAGCGCAAAATATTCCTGGAAGGTCTGTACCAGAGATTTTGTTTTGGATAATTTTTACATTTAGTGCTTCGTGTAATTTGTCTGCCTCTTTCTTCATTACTTCGCCAACTAAACAATATCCATCAGTAGCAAAGGCATAGAGTCCTATGTTCGGATCATTGCTAAAGGCCAATTTATCGATCATATCGGTTCTTTTAATTTATTAGTTTAAATATTGAGCATGAGAGCTACATACAACCATTTGGCAGAGAATTATGATTTGAGGCAGGATAATCCAGCAACAAGACTACTCAGGAAAAAAGAAGAAGCTTTGATAAGAAGGTTTTCTAAAGGAATGGTTTTGGACCTTGGTTGTGGTACAGGAGCTCATTTGACTCTTGTTGAAAATTCAATTGGTTTGGACATTTCAGAAAAAATGCTCAAAAAAGCAAAATCAAAAAGCAAGCCTCTGACCCAAGGAAACATTGAAAGTCTTCCAATAAAACCAAATTCCTTTGATTCTGTTTTCTGTTTTTATTCTACATTAAACATGGTAGATTTAGAAAAATCCTCTGAACAAATATCTAGAACATTAAAAACAAATGGGAAGATAATAATTTCAGTAGTTAGCGTAAATGATATTGATGATTATAGATCATCTCCAGAAAACAAAATAAAAAAATTTAGGTTGGAGGGAAAACCAGTAAACATGAGGCTCTTCGAGAAGGAGGAAGTTGCTGAGGCTTTTCAAAAATTGGGACTAAAGCTTGTATATTTCAATTCAATCTTTAGGACACAGACTCCTAGATGGGGAAACTTCCAAAAATATTCTTTTTTTGAAAAATTAAAACTAAAAACAGAATGCGTTTTTCCAAAGAAATGGGGAAGGATCTACTTGATGGTTTTCAGTAAAATCTAGTCCTTCAACATTTTCTTAAAATTTTCTATTAAAGGCACAGGTGTTGGGTCTGTTTTATATTCCAAAGCCAGGAAATAGCTGATCCAATCTCCAAGATAAATGGTTGTTATTAACTTCTCCAGAAAATTGTCTCCAGAAACATCTATGTATATTGATTCTATTTTGTTTTCAAGAGCTAGTTTTTTAACAACAACCATTCTTTTTCTGACCATTTTATAGTCTTCTTCATCTTTCAAAAAAACAAAAGCAAAGTTCCCTTTTGGATTTATAATACCATTTATCTCATTGTGGTTGTGCTCAGGAAACACATTACAGAAGGCCATTGTTTTTGCGTTTTCGTTGATGTTTATTTTCCATTTGTATGCTGCAGCTTTCAGCCTTTCTGAAGAATAAATTATTGGAACTTTATTTACCAAACTTTTGGAGATGCTTCTTGCTTTTTCTTCTAAATTCAAACTTCTCATTTTGGTTTCTAATTTTTCAATAATTTCCTTCTGGTTTTCCACAAGCCCGGAGTTTTCCAATACACCAAGCATGGAGAAAAACTGGTAGCAGTAAGACATCCTCGGTTGGATAGTTTCAGGTATTTTTATAATGGGGCTTTTTCCTGTAGCTAATTTTTCGAGCTGTCCTCCATATGTTAAAACAACACAATTTAATTTTCTTTCAAGAGCTTGATTGTATGCTTCTAGTGTTTCTTCTGTGTTCCCAGAATAGCTTACAATAAAAAGAAGCGTTTTGTTGTCCAAAAAATTAGGGAGTTGATAATCCTTTAAAGTGAAAATTGGGATTTTAGATGAAGATAGGTAAGATTTCAAAATCTCTCCACCAAGGCCGCTTCCACCCATGCCTGCAATAGCAATCTTATCAACACCATTTATTTTTACACCTTTAGCAAGTTTATAGCCTTCTATAACCTGTTTATGTATCTCTTTTAGTGCAGAATACATGTTTAGACTGTCAATCATAGAAAGAGTTAGCAAATGACTATTTAACCAATTTCCTAAATTCTGCTTCCACAACAACATGATAAACATTCGGCGCGTAATCTTTCACAATTTTCTTCTCCAAAACTTTGTCCAGTCTGAACCCATTTTCTTTTGCTGATTTTTCCAAATTTTTCAGAGGTTTGTCCCAAAGTTCTTTTTTTGAAAAAATATTGTGATAGACAATGATTCCTCTATCTTTCAAAAATCCAAAAGCTGATGGAAGGAATTTGTCTGTCCCTGGAAAATATCCCATTAAAACTCTATCTGCCTTATGTGGGATTTTGGTTTTCCTGCAGTCCCCGTATATCGGTTCTATATTTTTTATTTTGTTTAACCTAACATTTTCAACAAGATAGTCAAAGGCTGTTTTGTTCTTCTCAATTGAGTAAATTTTCTCAGTGTTTGTGTATTTGGCCAAATTTAGGGAAAAGTATCCGATCCCGGCAAACATATCAACAATAATTTCGCCTGGTTTTATTTTTTCCAAGAGCCTTTTCCTCTCTAAAAGGTTTCCTTTTGAAAACATTATTTTAGAAACATCAATTTTGTAAAAAATTCCGTTTTCCTTGTGTATGGTTTCTGTTGTTTTACCAAGCAAAATTTTCAATTTAGGCTTCCTGAATTCTCCAGAAACTTGTTTTATTTCGCAAACAGTTTTTATGTATGGAAGAAGCTTCTGCGAAGCCGCTGCTATCTGTTTTTTCTGTTTCAATATTTTGATTTTGGAGAGCTTTAGAAGAAGTATATCTCCAATAATTTGATAAGAAGATGGTAGAAGTTTAGAATCAATTTTTGTAAGCTCGGAAAGTTTTTCCTTAAAGGACATAATATAGCTTGACACATCTTTTCGATCTTAATACTAAAGATATGTCCAATTGTTAATTATTTTTTCTCTTCTGTTTTTGGCTTAGCAGCCTGTTTTGCTTCTGGTTTTGGTTGAATCTTATGTTCTTCTTTCTTTTCTTGTGTTGGTTTTGCCGAAGCCTCAGAACCATCCTCTTTTTTCTTTTTGAATTCCTCGAGTTCTTTCTTTTCTTCTGATGTAAGAGGAGCTTGTTCACCTTTCTTTCCAAGAAGCTTTTCCTTCAAAGTCTTTTTAACTTCTTTTGGTTTCATTTTTTCATCTGGTAGAAGAACATTGACAACAGGTCCGTCCTTTATTGCTTTTACTTGTATTTTTCCAGGAACCCACTTTGAGCCACTCTGGTGAAGGAATTGGTTTATTCCACTGGATATTTTGACATCCTCTGCTTTCATGTGCCTGTAGAAATATGCTCTTATAGCATTTGCTGCAGCTGTGTGCCTTTTTAATTTGGGCCTGTCTATCCAACTCTTCTTCAATGGAACTGTCAATAATTTCTCTTCAATAGCCATACTAAACCTTTAGTTTGCTCTTCCTCCAATGTTTTACTTCGTTGACTCTTATTCTTCTTGATCGTGCCCTTTTAAGGCTGAACTTTTTGATGTCTGCCCATCTTGGAGCTGACCTAGATTTGCCTAATTTAATTAGTTTCTTCTTTTTTCCAGATGTCTTATTTCTTCCCATAACCTCTTATCCTAAAAGGTTAATCAAAACAGGAGGCTAAAATTTTCCTCAGTTAGCTTCGGAAAATTTTTAAACGCCTTCCACGACTAACCCTTCAGCGAAATTTAATATTAAAGTCTTTTTTTCCAGCTTGGAGCATTTGTAAAACCTGTTTCATTTGCTCATCTGTTATTTGTGACTGGATTTTGCCTGATTGAACAAGTTGAATCAAATATAACTCAACTTGGCCTGCTAATTGAGGGTTTACGAGCTTTACTCTGTTTATCCTCTCAAATGCTTCCTTATCTAATATGGAAGTCAAAACTTTTTTTTTCATTTCCTCCAGTTGCTTCATTTGTTCTGGAGTTATCTGATCTTCTCCCATATTAAGATGAAAGTGTTTTTGCTGTTTCGTTTAAAAGTGATATTCCTTTCTTGTTTAATTTTCTTCCAAGCACTTTTCCCTTTTCATTTTTCTGTAAATCTAAATATCCTGCTTTTTGCATCTGACCCATTATTGTCCTTATTACCTTTCCAGACCCTGGGAATTTGTGCTCTGGTTTATGTCCTCTATTTTTCCTTCCACCATAAACTTTCCTAAGCCTGTTCACACCAATTCCTGGCTCCAAATAAAGTTTTCTAAATAAGCTTGCAGCTCTCAAATACCACCAATTGCTTTGTGTAGGCGGCCTTTGCTTGCTTGTGCCTGTTTTGACATAGCTAGCCCATTCTGGTTTTTTGAATTCCTGCATTTTTTCCAGCTTTTCAGCTAAGCTGTTTATCAAATTTTGCGTGTCAACGTCTTTCACAGATACCATATATCTCCATTATATTCAATTTGCTCTTTTTAAATGTTTTTTGGCTGCTTTTTCCCTCCTATAAGGAAATCTTATCTTTTTTCCGCATTCTTTGCACAAAACTTCAACTGCTTTCTGTTTAGTGTTTGCCCTGTGCACAGAGTTTACCCCAGGGACAAGATAGGATTTGCAGTGTTTGCAAAATTTTCTTTTGAGTTCTTTTTGAATCTTGACATTGTATCTCATGCCAATTTTTCTGGCCAATTCAACATACCTGTTTGCATATTTTTTGTTTTCCTTGAATTCTTTTTCAGCTAAATCGAAAAGGATTGCTATTCTTTCTTTTGCTATGTCTGTTTGCCATTTTGGCTTATCTCTATTTCTGCGATCCATAGGTAAATAGAATTAGTTGCTTATGATTTGTATCCTAGTTTTCTTTGGGGTACCTTACCACTTTCTTTTTCGTGTCTCCTCTTTGCAAAGTTGACACGAGATCAGTGTCTCAGCAATGCAATGGACACTGAGACATCTCATCATCCAATATACTCTGTGAGATGCTGATTGAGTGAGCAACAGCGAACTCCTGATACAGAAACTGATCCGCAGATCAGTTTCCAGCTACGACTGTGCTCACTGCTCATGTGCTGTTGCACATGACATCTCGTCATCTCTTACACCGGCGAGATGCCGATCTAAAAGAAAGGGGTTAGACTCTTTTCAAAATAATACCGCCAGCTCCGCGTGCTGCGAAATTGTGCATAATATCTGCAATAGAATTCACAATGCCATCTGCTTCCCACGCTTTTAGTTTTATTTCTTCAGGCTCCAAGACTTCAACACTAGAAGGGCCATAGTTCATTGCAACAAAAACAAGCCTTTCATAGCCTTCAGTCAACACCTCTAATTCAACTACATATGAATAGGCTTCTGGAACATTTGGAAATGGCTTTTCCACTTTTCTTGATTCTTTCCAGTCTATTTTAGAAAGCAAAACGCCTTTTTCATTCTCGAGTTTCTGGACGTGTTTTTGCAAAGCATCCTTGGCAGCTTCTTCGTTTATCGCCATGACCTCGATAAACATCTGTGACCTTATCCATCCATCCTTCATTTTTTGCTTTACGATGTCTTTGATGTCTTTGCTCATATGCCAAGTATTAATTTCAAATTATATAAATGGGGTTACCCGGATTTGAACCGGGGTCGGACGCTCCCAAGGCGCCAATCCTAAGCCAAGCTAGACGATAACCCCATATATCTAAAGGATTTATTCTTATTGTTTTAAATAGTAATATATGAATATGGATCAGATGATTTCTACCTTAGAAACCGCTCTTATAGAATGTGGATACTGTGGAGCAAAAAATTTTAAAAGTACATGCGCAGAAATGTCTTACAAAACTTGTTCTAGGTGTTTGGGATCTTTGAAAATTTAAGCTTTTTTATTAAAAATGTGTATGTACCTTGAATATGTAAGAACTTACCTTTCAGCAGATGAAAGGTTGACAGAAAAACAAAGAGACAGGCTAGCTCAAAGAATCATTAGATGGGCAGAAGATAATGATGTAAGAGACATAAGTAGATTGCATGACAAGCTTGTTGATTGGATCGATCAGCCTTCGATTCAAGAGGAGAAATTTGAAAATGTTGAACATCCATTGGATAATGATGGCGATGTCAACCTTTTAGAAGACCCAAAATCACAAACACCTGTTGATTTGTTTGTTATAGGAGAACGAGAGATACTAACTGGAGACCAACTGAGGGGAATGATACTTGAGGAAAGTCCAGAATTGTCTGGTATTGCCTCTGTCATATTGCCTGAGAGCAGAGTTGTTGGCGACAATGTAGATTTAGATGGAATTGAAAACAGACTTAGAGGTATTGTTCCAAGAATCAAATGTGGTAAACTTCTTATCCCACAAAAACAAGTTCTGTGTATACGTTTTGATGAAAGTGGAAATTTGCAGATAGCCTACAAAAGAGGCTATCAGGATGACAGAGTCAATGAGGCTCTGAGGCTTTATTCTGAATTATTGACAGTCCAGGAAATAGGCCCTAGAATAGGTGTGAGCCCATCAACAGTTTGCACTTGGCTGTACAAGGATATGGGCCTGATGCCGGCACGCGACCTAAAAGTTGCAAGACAAATACAAACAGCAGTGAAACTTTTTGATGAAGGCAAGGAAGTACAGGAAATTATGGATATAATGAAATCGACACAGACAACTGTCTGGAGATGGTTGAATAGAGCTGGTGTTGAGTTCAACTCAAGGGGACCAGAACCTTGGGTATATGAGACTAAAGTCAGACTCAGTTTGTCGGATTTAGATGAAATATATTCCCAAATAAATCCAACTTTTAGACAAAGAAACAACTACAGGGAAATTTTCAAATACATAAAAAATTTTGAGAAAGAAAACAAAAGAGGTCCAAGCAGAGATGAAATTTCAGATGCTCTTGGTGTTGATCCTTGGAAGACGCTTCAAGTTTTTGTTGAATATGGGATCTTAGAAAAAAGAAGGCTCCCAAGACGATTTTATGTCTAAAAGCCCCAAGGGAGAATTGAACTCCCAACCTACAGTTTACGAAAATCGACATACAAATTCTGTCGCTCTACCATTGAGCTACTGAGGCACATATAATTATCAGATAATCGCATTTTATAAATACCGAAAACTAATTTTGTTTATGTCAGCTGAGTGTCTTTTTTGCAAAATAGTGAAAGGGGAAGTACCATCTTTCAAGGTTTATGAGGATTCCAAAACATTGGCTTTTTTTGATATAAATCCAAGAAACCCAGGACATACTTTGGTCATACCAAAGTCGCATCATGAAGTGCTTTTGACTGTGGGGGAAGAAGAAGGTTCTGCGCTTTTTTCTGCAGTGAAAAAGGTTTCGATTGCCTTGAAAAACAGCTTGAAGGCAGATGGTTTGTCTATTCTACAAAACAATGGTGAGGCAGCTGGCCAAGTTGTAGGTCATGTTCACTTTCATGTCATCCCTCGCTTCAATTCAGAAAGGCCAGTTGCATTGGAGGCTCTTTTGCCTGTCAAGAAACCAGCATCACAGGAAGCAATGCAGCAGCTAGTTAGCACAGTAAAAGCAGGCTTTGGTGGACCTGTTGAAAAGCCAAAAGAAGAAAAACCAGCTGAAAAAAAACCAGAAAAAAAGAAAGATATGTTTGATTTTAAATGAGATGCGCTAGCCGAGATTCGAACTCGGGTCACAGCCTTGGCAAGGTTATACACTTCTTGAATTTTTCTTAAAGTTCTGTATTCTACCAAGGTACAAACCTTTTTACAGAAAAGGCTTACTATACTACTAGCGCTTTAATTCAAAGTATTATTATTCAGACTATTTAAAAACCTACACTAGAAAACTCAATAATCTACTGATTAAGAAAGCAACATCCACTCCAAATACTCTTTTGTCCTGCGGCATTTGTCTTCCTGTGCCCTGCATTCATCTCTTATTTGAATAAGCCTTCCCAGTCTTTGATTTTCTTCATTGAATAAAATAGAAAATTCTCTCTGACCTTCTAATATCCTATTTTGGTATTCCTGTAAATGCCTAAAAGATTCCTGCGCCATATCATCTACCATTGCTGCTTTTGAGGCCCAAGAAGCTCCTTGTTTTCCGTAAAGTTTTATTCCATCCTCTACAGAAGTTTGTCTACTTTGATAAACATCAAGAACTGTCATTTTATTCTCCTTTAATTTTTGTCCTTACAATTTCCCTAAAAGAAATCTGTTTGTATATTCTTACAAAAAATCCACCAACAATAATCCAATATAGAAGATATCCAGCAACTCTCAGATTTTCAGGATCTCCATCATATCCAACAAGCGCCTTTGCAATTGATCCCAATGTGCCTTTTTCATGCAATATGTCTGTCTTTTCCAATGGATTTATATTGTATGCTTTTTCTCCCCAAAAACCAAAATCGTATCCTAAGCCTTCGCCAGCCTCTATCAATTCATGTATTCCGTAACCAAACAACCCAGCTGCAAAAACTATCAGAAGAACTCCAGTGTATTTGAAAAATTCTTTCAAAGGAAGTCTTACTGTTCCCTTTAGCAAAACAAAGGCAAGCAGGAAAACAACAACAGCTCCAAGTGCTGTTCCCCAAATTGTGCCAGATGCATCTGCTGTGTATGTTGCAGTTAGGAAAAGAACAGTTTCAATACCTTCCCTAAATATGACAATGAAAGACAAAATAGCTACACCAAGCAAATATTTTGCTGACACAAAATTATCTATCTTTTTCTGCAGGTTTTCCCTTATATTTTTTGCATTTTTGGCCATCCAAAATATCATTGTTGTTAAAACAATTGTTGCAAACAAGCTTGCCACACCCTCAAACAATTGGGCTGAAACACCTTCCAAGGTTCCGTATGTAACAATCAATCCATAACCTATAGCTAAGCTCAAGAAGATCGCAACAGTAGAACCAATCCACACATACTTTTTCACTTCCGGCCTTCCAATTTTTATGAGATATGCAACAATAATTGCTATGATTAGAGCAGCTTCCAAACCTTCTCTAAACATTATAAGGAAAGGTGCTAACATTATGATCTCCTCGATAGCTGATGACTAATTTCATGCTTTTGAAGTCTGTCAAACTCTTTTCTAGAAAGAGATTGCCTAGCCTTTGGAATAAGAACATTTTCTTCTTTGTCTATGTGTGGCTGTATAACGCGTATTATTTCATTTGAAATTTTCTTTAAGTGATCAGGACTTTTTTCATATGAGTCTACTGCAAGTTTTAGTTCTAAGAATTTTTTCCTCATAAAATTGTGTTCAGAGATAAGCTCTTCAACAATTTTCTTTTCTTTGGTAGCCATAGCCTTAAACAGTGTTTGTTCCTCTTCTTTGAAATGCTGTGTAAGGGTTTTGTTAAAAAAATCAGAAGCCTCAATAAGCTGTTTTTTAGACTTAAGTTTTGCTGAACTGTATTTGTTTAGAACCTTTATTTTTTCAATTATAACTTCTGTTTCGTGTTCAATTGCATTAACTGAAGGCATTGCTGACCACTCATTAATTTTATGTTGGCATGCAAAGCCGCAGAACTTTGATACATGGGACCTCATTATATCGAGTAGTGGTCTCATTGTTTCCTTGTTTACGCTATACATCCTGCTCTTTCCGTCTATCGAGAAATCAACGAATCCGTGATCTTTCAGAAGTTTTAGGTGATGTGAAACTAGGCTCTGTTCAAGATTAAGTTTTCTAGAAATTTCATTAACAGTTAAATCTTTGTCTAAAATTAGATTCAGGATAGAAAGTCTATTCCTATCTGCAAGCACTGCAAAAAACTCTTCGCATATGTTTGAGTTCATATGAACCAATATTCATATGAAGGATATATAAAGTTATCTGTCTTCTAAAAAGAAATGGGAAAGGATCAGTTGTTCCTTTCCAGTTCCTTGATCCTTTCGGCAACTCCTTGTGCCTCTTTTTCGAGGTTTTCTTTGTATTCTTTTAAGATTTCTATCTTTTCATCCTTTGTAAGGAATCCCCTAGACCCGCAAAAACTTGTGTCACAATACATACGTCCTCCTTCCGAAAACATCGGATATACGATATTATTAGGCGAAGGTACTTATAAACATATCGTATATACGATATTCGACAATTTAAATATCGCCTACCCAATATATGTATGAAAAAAGAAGAAGCATGTGATATGAGAGGATTTTTATCATTTTTGATTCTGCTTCTACTATCAAAAAAATCAATGAGCGGGAAGGAAATAACAAAGGAGATAGAGAAAAGAAAGGGTTGTAAACCCAGTCCAGGAACAATTTATCCCGCACTAAAATCTCTAAAATCTTGCGGTTTTTTAAAAGAGAGGAAAAGCGGAAAGGAAATTAGTTACACTTTAACAGATGATGGTAGAAGAGCTCTAAAAATAGCAAAGGAGCAGTTCTGTAAAACCTTCATGGAATTTTTCTAATTCTACATGTTCAGAATCCACATAAAGTAATTAAGAATAATTGCAAAGCTAACCCATGCTATGTATGGTATAAGGAGGTAAGCTGAATTTTTACTTATTTTCCAAAATTGTCTTATTGTTAAGAAAATGAAACCCCACAAAACGAATATCTCTATAAAAGAAATGAATGGGTTCCTCAAACCAAAGAACAGGAAAGACCATGTTATATTTAGCAGAAGTTGGACAGAAAAAAGGGATATTCCGGTTTTAACCTTTGGACTCTTGTAACCATCTTTAATAGTCAAATAGAGAGAAATTCCCATTAGAAGAAAAAGTGAGGTCCATACCAAAGGGAAGACTGCGTTTGGTGGAATAAATGATGGCTTGGAAAGAGTAAGATACCACTCCCTCAATCCAGTGTATGTGAAAACAGCTCCCACAACACCTGCTAACTGACAGATAATAAGCGAAAGTATTAATTTGATGATGTTCTCAAGCTTCATACAATATTTATTTTGATCTGTTATAAATCACTGCTATTAATTAGGATAGCGGAAAATTGGAAAGCTGCTCTAGTTAATTGTATAAATACGCAATACAATACCCTTTCATGACTGTTTATTCTCATTCTAGACTGTCGACATTTGAACATTGTCAGTACAAGTTTAAACTAAAATATTTGGATAAAGTGGAGACAGAAGTTGAAAAGACAGTAGAGGCTTTTCTAGGAACACTTGTCCATGAAACTTTAGAAAAGCTCTATAAGGATTTGAAATTTGAAAAATTAAATAGTTTAGATGAGCTTTTAGATTGGTTTAATTCTGAATGGGCAAAAAGGTGGAACAGTGAAATTATCATAGTGAGGAAGGAATATTCTCAGGAAAACTACAGAAAAATGGGAGAGCATTTTTTGAAAGAGTATTATGAAAAATATAAACCATTTAATCACACAAAAACAATTGATTTGGAAAAACACATTATTATAAATTTAGATAAGCATGGAAACTTCAAGTTACAGGGATACATAGACCGCCTTTCATATGCAGGCAATGGTGTCTATGAAATCCATGACTACAAAACAAACTCAAACCTACCTATAGAAGACTATCTTCAATCTGATAGACAGTTGGCTCTTTATGCTATTGCAGTTAAACAATATTTCCAAGATGCGAAAGATGTTAAATTAATCTGGCATTTTTTGGCCTTTAATAAAGAGATGCAAGTACAAAAAACAGATGAGCAATTGGAAAAGCTAAAACACGATACAATTGAGTTGATTAAAAAAATAGAATCTACTGAAGACTTCAAAACAAAGGTGTCTGCACTTTGTGATTGGTGTGAGTTCAGGCCTATTTGTCCAGAGTGGTCTCACTTGTATCAAATAAAAGATTCGAGTTTGAGCAACTTTTTAGGAGATTCTGGAGTCCGGCTTGCAAATCAGTATGCTGAATTGTATAATAAGAAAAAACATGCTGAAAATGAGCTTGAAGAAGTGAAGGAGAAGCTAATAGAGTATGCAAAGAACAAAAAAGTGTCTGCTGTTTTTGGCTCAGATCACAAAGTTAGAATAAACACATATGATAATTTGAAAGTTCCTGGTTGGAATGATAATGAAAGGGATGTTTTGGAGAACCTTTTGAAGCAGTTTGGTTTGTGGGATAAGGTTTCGACATTGGATAGTTTTGCGCTTTCTGATTTACTGAAAGCAAAGCAAATTCCGGAGGAAGTTTTGAAAGAAATTGAAAAATTCATTAAAAGAGACAAAACAACAAAAGTAACAATTACCCAACTGGACAAAAGAGAATAATTAGGCAAGAATATCTATCTTAGTTCCCATGTGTGGTGGGTTAAAGGCTTTTTGTCTTTCATGGAGTTCTGCTGGTGTTAGAACTGCTTGTTGGTATGCACGATTATTATAGTTGTCCAATTCTCTCAAAGCCCTGTTAAAACTGGATTCTGGAGGACTCACTGAAATTCCAACTCTATAAACCTCACTAAATTTTCCCATTTGTTTAATTGAAAGCAGTTTTTATATTCTTTCACCATATCAAAATATGAAAGATGAATTCATGCGAATGGCTATTTGGGTAGCAAATGAGGCTTTGGAGAGTGGAGAATATCCAGCGGGTGTTGTCATAGTCAAAGATGGGAAGGTTGTAGGCACAGGTTTTCCTGAGGTAAGAAGGAAAAATGTAGCAGGCCTGCACGGAGAAGTAATTGCAATCAGAAATGCATGCGAAAAACTTGGGACAAGAAGGCTTGAAGACTGTCAAATGTACACAACAGTAGAATCATGTATGATGTGTGCTATCAATGCACATCATGCAAAAATAGGAAAAATATTTTTCGGCGCAAAGCTAAGAGAACAAAAGAAAAGGACAGCAGATATTTTGAAATTTATGGAAGTTGAAATTCCTAAAATAGAAGGCGGATTTTTAGAAAAAGAGTGCGATCAGCTTTTGGAAAAGTGGTACAAAGAAGTGAAGAAAGATTAAACCCTCTTATACTTTCCCATCAACTCAGCTTGTTCAATAACATGCCCCTCAATTGCTTTTAGAACATCTGCCTTTGTTGCGCCTTCTTTTAGTTTTAGCATTGTGTCCAAAGCATACAATCTGAAATAATATCTGTGTTCTCCGTCTGGTGGGCAAGGGCCTCCGTATGTTAGATTATTTCTAGAATTTATACCCATGACACCTTCTGGATCCCTTCCTTCTTCCACACTTTTTGTTTGTGGTGGAATGTTGAAAGCAACCCAATGGTCCCAAACTTTTCCTGCTGGTTTAATTGCATCTGGATCGTCCACTATCAAAACTAAGCTTTTCGCATTTTTCGGCACGTTTTCAAAATTCAATGGAGGGCTCACATTGAAGCCATCGCATGTGTAGTTAGATGGTATCTGTCCACCATTTTCAAATTCAGGGCTTGTCAATTTCATACTTTGTCCTGTTGGTTCTTGGCTAGAAGCCTCTTTGTTTTGGTCTTCTATGTTTGTATTTTCTTTAGGTTCCAAATTTCGTTTTTCTGCAGATGCTGAATCCTGATTTTCCTGAACACAACCACTAACCAACAATATACTAATTAATAGTAGGATTAAAATAGTTTTCATTCCTTATTCCATTTTGGTGTGTATTGAAAATACTTCGTTTGAAGCTGCTTATTTAAACTTTTAAAAATACCACTAACAACCTTTCTGCAGCTTTCAGATCCACAGTGGCATCTCATTTTCCAATCATCAATAGAATCAATTGTGTAGTCTGCAACTATTTCATCACCTGCTTTGATTTCTTTTATAGCAATAACATTTTCCCTAAATTTGCTTAAGTGTTTAAAGTACACATTAGGATCACAAGAATGGTTGATGTATTTTTCAGGCGATTTGTATATAGCATATTTGCCATCTCCAACATAACCCATGTGGTTTTGGTAGTGATAGGAAAGTTTGGGAACAACGTCTCTAGAAACAATTTTATTGTGCTTTATTTTCAGTAAGGTTTGTCCAGGTTTAAAATCTTTCAAAGAAAAAGCACCTTTACCTCTTTTCCCAACCCTTTTCACAACAATTGTCATAGAAATATTATATATCTGCTTTTCGGATAAAAAGCTATCTTAATAGAACCATGTTTATCTTGAAACACTTTCTGTGAGTAAAGATAAGATTATTTCCTAGACATTATTTCCACAACGTCTCGATGTTTTAAAACATGATCCCTCCCAACAGGCATTTTGGACTTGACATCTATCGCTTTTACAAAATTGTTTCCAAAATCTGTATGGAGTCTAAATGCAAAGTCGATAGCTGTCGCCTTCTCAGGCATCAAAAAACAGTCTGGTAAAACCCTTCCTTGGGAATCTACCAAATTGTTTACACCCCCAGGGAAAATTGCTTTGTATTTCAGCAATTTGAAAATAGCCGTGTTCAAAATTTCCTCGACACCAGTTGAACCAAACTTGTCCAAGAATTTTTTTATTTTTTCCAAGCCTTGTCTTTGTGCAGGGTTCAGCTTGCTTTCGTCTTTGATTTTGAAAAATGAATCTCCTGGTTGGTATTCTATTATTTCTTTTTTAGCCAATGTTCTTAAAGCAACTTCAAAATCACCTGAGCAAGGAATTACAATGTAGTTTGGAAATTTTTCTTTCAACCTTTGGTAGTTTTTATCTGCTTCATCTATATCGATTTTGTTTGCAGCGATAAGCATTGGTTTTGTGTATATTCTAAGCTCCCTTGCCAAAAGAAGAAGCTGCTCCTCTGTCCACTTGTTTATTTGTGTCGAATCAAAATTCAATTTTCTTAAAGCTAGAGAAACATGATCTTCGTTCACTCCAAGTCCAGAGAGTTGTTTTGCTATTTCTTTTATTGGTTCTTTCCCAGTCATTTTAACTGCGCGCGCAAAAGAATCCCAACCTCTTTTGATTATTTCCAAGTACCAATAGTCTAGCTCCTTTTCCAAAAATTCAACATCATTTAGAGGATCGTGGCTTAGCGGAGATACAGCTTCGCCCTTTGCGTTTGTAGAACCAGAAATGTCTATTATGTGTATGAGTGCATTTGCTTGGTTTAGGTCGGAGAGAAATTGCAGGCCGAGGCCCTCACCTTTGTGTGCATTCTCGATCAATCCAGCCACATCTAAAAGATCAACTGGAACAAATCTATGTCCATTCACACACCAACCAGAGCGTGGATTGCACTGTCTCCCAAACTCTTTGCAAACACAATCTATTTTGACATAACCTACTGCGGTGTTTGGCTTGATTGTGGTAAAAGGATAGTTTGCAATGGCAACATCCACCATTGTAGCTGCTTTGAAAAATGTTGACTTCCCTGCAGATGGTTTGCCGACTACGCCGATTAACATATTTCACCTATTACAATTTCATCTAAAGATTATGTATTTTGGACCTAATATTATGTATAAATTACATAGGGTATAAAGATTTTGGTATAGAAGATCTTCAGTATAGTTATTGGTTATACCAATTAGAAAATGAGTTCTAACAATTATTAAATCTTCTCAATCTTTCCTTTTTTCCCAGAAGAAATTTGAAGGTTGCCGTTCCATTCTTTGATCCAGCAGTCTGTTAGTTTAAGAACATCGCCTTCTGCAAAATCATCGACATTGTCATTCCACAAAGTAAGGTCAGCTTCCCCAGATCCGTCTTTTATCTTAAGGTTTCTAAGCTTGCCGACATTCCCGTATTTGTTGAATTCCTTGACTTCGCCAAGTGAAACAACTTCCACCTTTTCCAAACTTGCTGTTTGGTTTGGTTGTAGATCTTTAATTTTCATAACAATTATTATACTATGTGTTTAAATACATCACTTCTGGTTCAAAATCTCATATACATTGAGCAAATCGCTTGCTAAAATCATGTTCACTCCTAAAGACTGTCTTATTGATTTTAGTTTTTCTTGTCTTTGTGCAGATGACAAATCTACAGTATGCATTTTCTCCAAAAGAGCTTTCAGGGCTGTATCATCTCTTATTTTCTCCAAAAATTTCTTGTACATTTCCAAAAACTCGTCTGTGTCTATTGATTTTCTTTCAACCCACTTTTTGAAAACAGAAAAATCAATTCCTGTTTCCTGGAATGAGTTCTGAAAATTCACTCTAGTTTCCAGGGTATGTAGAGCCTCTTCTAAGGTTTTAATCAAATCAATTTTCAGGCTTTCAGGATATTGGAAATCTTCAAAATCTAAAGTTGAAAGTTTTGTTTCAATTCCAAACATTTTAGCTAGAAAAATGAACATAATCTTTTCTGAGATAAGCTCATCGCCTGTATATGTCTGCCTCAAAAGGGCGTCGCTTCCTTTGTTTATAATATAATCGGGGAATCCAGGATCTCCCATGTAGCTGCAAAATCTGCAAATGAAGAGGAGCTTTTCTATTTTTTCAAACTCAAAAATTTCCAAAATCTGCTTGTTGTAGTCCGCAACTTTTTGGCGAAATATGTATTCGCCTAGTTTGACCTTTGTATACTTGTCCAAAACTTTGTGTTTTTTTACAAACTCTATCAAAAGATTTTCCTCAAAATTCTCTCCCGGAATTATTGAATATCCTTGTTCAGTATACTTGTTTTTGACTAGTTTTTTGATTGCAAACTGGTTCAAGTCGTCCTTCTTAGAGTTGAATTTGAACTTCTCCAAACTTATCTCAAATGGTTTTGTGATGTCTATCATACTTTAATAGTTCTTTAACAAATAGTATTATAAAGAGTTTTTGTGGTGGAAGGCGTAAAAATTTTATAGAGACAAGGTTTAAGCGTGGAAGGCGTAATCGAGTGACGAGCAGTGGCGAGGAACGAGATCGGCATCTCGCGAAGCGATGTTGCCGAGATGTCTCGTGAACAATTAACGGAGAAAGAGGTTAGTGGGAGACACGACCTTTTTACAGAAAAGGCTTATGGGTAGAAAACATCGAAGAAAATTCAGGAAGTTGAGATCGCCTGTTGGACACGGAAGAATTGGGTAGCTATTCGCCAAGATAAGCAGCTATCACCTTCCTATTGCTTTTAATCTTCTCAGGTTTTCCAACAGCTATTTCTTTTCCATAGTCCAAAACAACTAGCCTATTGCAAAAACTCATCATAACATTCATGTTGTGTTCAATTATAACAATTGTCAGGCCCTTTTTGTTCAAATCTTCGATCAAACCAAGTATTTGTTTTGTCATTGTTGGGTTCACTCCGGCTATTGGTTCATCTAAAAGCAGGATTTGAGGATCAGCTGCGAGAGCCCTAACAATTTCAAGAAGTTTCTGTTGTCCATAGCTGAGGTTTTCGGCAAGCTCATTTTCCATATGGTCTAGTTTGACCATTTTCAAAAGCTCTAAGGCTTTTTTTCTTTTTGCATCTTCCTCTTCTTCTACATGTCTTTTCCTGAGAATCTGGTTCCAAAAACCTTCTCCGTGAACATATTTCTGCGCAATAAGCATATTGTCCATAACAGTGAGCTTTGGAAAAAGGCGGATAAGCTGAAATGTCCTTCCCAATCCAAACCTTGCCCTTTGATCTGCCGGCCAGTTTGTTATATTTTCGCCTTTGTAAAATATTTTTCCAGAATCAGATGACAGGACGCCTGTTATTAGGTTGAACATTGTTGTTTTACCAGAACCATTTGGGCCAATTAGTCCTAGAATTTCACCTTCTTGAACAGCAAAACTGCAAGAATCCAAAGCCTTTATCCCGTCGAAATTCTTAGAAACATTTTCAACTTGAAGGAGCATAGGTATAATTATTGTCTCATATAATTAAGCCTTCCTCTCAGCAATTTTCCACATCAATTCAAAGTGTTTTCTATAAGCGTCTGCTAAATCTTTGTTTTCAATAACAACCACAGAAAAAGGTTCCCAGATGAAAAATCCGACAAAGTTGCTGAAAATTCCTATAGGAGTTGGACTGAAAAACTTCTCGTCCATGTACTTGTACTTAATGTGAGGATTTTTGTATACAAATCTTGTACCTTTTCTGGTTATCACCCTCTCCTTTATGCCTGCTTTCTCCTCCTTTCTCATATACGATTTGATAAGGTTTGGAAATTTCTTATCAAAAATTTCTTCGTCTATGCCGAAACTAAGAAATTCCTCTTTCTCTTGGCTCAAAATTTTATTCATGACAGTCTTGAAGCCCTCAAAGCCCTCAAAAACTTCTACTTTCAGACTCTTCTGCTCTAATTCTGCAAGATTAACCAAATTAGGGAGGGCTTCTTCCAACCTTTCCTTTTTTTCTTTTATCAGACTTTCTAAATTCGAAGGATGGGAGGCTGAAAAAAACTTGACATTGTTTTTGACAACATAGCTAACCAATCCTTTTTTGATAAGCTTGTCGATGAAGTCGTATATTGTTGTCCTGTGCATCTTTGTTTCTATTTTTATTTTGTTCACTTGGGATTCGCCAAGCCTCAATAGAGCCAAGTATACTTTTGCTTCTCCTTCTGAAAGACCGAGGTCTTTTAGAACTTCTTTAGTCTCCATTATCATGTTTTGTTTCCCGTACTTAAAAGTGTTGTCGTTTAAACGACAGCGCAGGTTGATATTGATAATCAACAAATAACCACATTATGGTAACAAAAACGAAAATTGTAACTGTAGCTTTGGTGTTGGCAATAGCTTTTCTGGGTTTTTACTTTTCACAGTCTACAGAAAAAATTGATCCAAGCCAAAAGGAAGTTAAGGTAGGTGCTCTTTTTCCTCTGAGCGGACTTGTTGGAAACATTGGTATAGAAGCCCAAAGAGGTTTGGAGTTAGCAGTAGAGGAAATAAACAAAAACAGTAAATACAAAATAAGCCTTGTTTTTGAGGATACAGAATTTCCAAATCCAGAAAAATCTGTCTCTGCAACTCATAAGCTCTTGGAGATTGATAATGTTGATATTGTTCTTTCTTCCATAATAGAAGACATAAAGCCTGCAATGAAATTGTACGAAGAAAAAAAGGTTCCAATAGTGGCTATATGGGATTCTAATAAAGAACTAGAGAACTCAGGAAATTATATATTTTCCACAGGTTTTTCAACAGAGGAAGCAGGAAAAACAATGGCAGACTTTGCATCCCAAAAACTCAACATAAATAAAATCTATATAATAAGCCACATAGATGCTTGGTCTGAAATAATACAGGAAAGCTTTTCAAATAGGATCAAAGAAAATAGAGGTGAAATAATCGAAGCAAAATCAGTTGAAGTTGGTGAGCAAGATTTCAGAACACTTATCCTAGATGCAAAACAAAGAAAAGCAGATGCAATATACGCACCTCTGGTGCCTGTGAACTCTGAGTTATTCGTAAAGCAAGCAAAAGAGCTTGGTTTCAAAGGCTACATATTGATGGGTGATGGTTTAATACAAGATACCATCGATGCATCTGGTGAAGCATCAGAAGGGATATACTTTACAGCAATATATTCCCCAGAGAGCCAAGAGATGGAAAAATTAAAAACCTATTACAAGGAAAAATATGCAGCAGAACCAACAGATCCAGCTGTCCTTTCTTTGGCATATGACATTGTATTTGTTGTTTCAGAGGCCATAGAAATTGCAGATAGCACAGATTCCCAAAAAGTAGCAAACGCTTTGTATAAAATCAAGAACTTTAAAGGTGCCTCTGGAGAAATTTCAATAAACGAAAACGGTGGTTCTGAAAGAAAGGAAAAAGTTTTTGTTGTGAAGGATATGAAGCCTGTTTTAGTTGAATAACTATTTCTTTATTTTCTTAATCACATACTCACCAAATAACCCATTTGGCTTTTTCAGCAAAATTGCTAATAGCAAAACAGCGTATATAATTTGTCTACCTGCACCTACAAGATTTGATGGCAAGCCAATAAACCTCAGGGGCTCTGGAAGGAAAATTAGAAGGAAAGCGCCTGCCACAGAGCCTTTTATCGATGAGGTTCCGCCTATGATAACCATTGAGAGCAGAAGGATCAGAGTTGTGAATGAAAAACTTGTTGGATCAATGAATGTGATGTAGTGTGCATACAAAGAGCCTGCAATTCCTGCGAAAAAAGCAGAGATTGTCAAAATCAGAGCCTTGTATTTCACTGTATTTTTTCCAAGTGTCTGTGCAGCTGTTTCATCTTCTCTTATTGATTTTAAAACTCTACCAAAAGGAGAATTTACTGTGCGGTGAACAACAAAAATTGTGAGGACTAGAAAGCCGATAGACAGGAGAAGATATGACTCTAAACTGGAAAATACAAAACCAAACAATTCTGGTTTTGGAATTCCTGGAATTCCCAAAGGCCCTCTTGTGACTTCTGTCCAATTTTTCAAAACAGCTTCAACAATAAATGCAAAGCCTAAAGTCCCTAAGGCTAAATAATCACCTTTCAATCTCATTGTTGGTTTGCTGAGAAGGAAACCAAACAAAGCTGCAAATAAACCAGCTGCAAGAATTGCAATCCAAAACGAAAGCCCTAAACTCAAAACAAGAAGAGCAGACACATATGCACCAATTGCAAAGAACGCAGCATGACCCAAATTAAACAAGCCTGTGTACCCCATTGAAAGGTTTAAACTCACACTCAAAATTGAAAAAATAGAACCAAATATCAGAAGGTTTTCAATATAAGGGAACATATTATTCTTTCCTCCCAAAAATTCCTTGAGGTCTGAACAATAGGAATACAATCAAAATAACAAATGCTATTGCATCTTTGTATCCAGAGGGCAAAAACCAAATTCCGACATTTTCAACAATTCCCAAGAGGAAAGACCCAGCGACAGCGCCTCTTATTGATCCTAAGCCACCAACAACGCCTCCGGTGAAGCCTTTGATAATTGCGCTGAAGCCCATTGTTGGTTCTAAGTTCTGTTCAATTGCAATCAGAACGCCTGCAGAAGCTGCCAAGGCAGATGCGAGGCCAAATGTGTATGTTGTTATCCTTTCAACATTTATTCCAATGACTTGGGCAACTGACTTGTTGTCTGCTGTTGCTTGCATTGCTTTTCCAATTTTTGTTTTTTGAAGGAAGATTTCAACCAAGAGAAGTGTGACCAGAGAGACAACAATTATCACAGCCTGTGTCTGTGTCAAAATCGCCCCTAGGAAATCAAAGCCCTGTGTGACTGGTCCTAGGCGTATTGTTTTTACATCTGCGCCAAAAAGAGCCAAAACGACATTTTCAACAAAAATAAAAATTCCAAGAGAAGCTAAAAGCATGATGAGGGAGTTTGATTTCTTTTTTCTAAGAGGCTTGTATACAGCATAGTTCATTGCTACACCAACTAAAGATGCGCCAATCACAGCGAGGATAAATGCTCCGACAATGTGGAGGCCCAAAGAGAAAAACAAAAACGCAAGGTATGCACCAACAACATACAAAGAACCATGTGCTAAATTGAGAAACCTTAGCAAACTATATGTTAGGCTAAAACCAATTGCAACAAGTGCATATATGCCTCCTGCTATTACACCATTCAACAAGAGCTGTTCGACGACCATGTCAACCTTCCAAAACTTTTTTCAGTTTTCTCCTAATCTCTTCTATTTGATCTGCATCCAAAGTGGAAATTAATTTCTCTATAACTAAAACAAAATTGGGGGCAAAATTGACATTTTCCTTTATATCTTCAAGTGGCACTAGCCTATTTGTATAATAGATAAGATCTATTCTTTGTTTTTTAGATTGTTGTATCTCTTTAATTATTTTTAGATCTAGTTTATTTTCAAATAAAAATTCTATTAAAAGAATAGAACAGTCATGTATTTCAGAATCTATTCCACATTTTTGAAGTAGTGCATATATAGCTTGATATCTCGAATAGTAAGCTGCATCAACTGCCCAATCGTATATACCCTCTTTCATGTTAACATTCATTGATTTTAGGGAATTGTGAGACTTTTTAATATATGCATCACAAAGATTGTCGTTTGGATTAGTTATTTTTATTCCTTTCTTTTGTTTTGAGCACCAAAACAATTTTCCTAAAACATCATCTCCCATAATACCTCCATAAAATATCAACAAAAAATTCTACATTGTTCAAGATTATGTGGCCTTTGATGATTTCAATAATCAGATTGTCTTTTTCCTTTATTCCGTCCTCAAAATCTTTGTGTGAAGATTTTTGCATTTGAATGTTGATTTTGTAAAGTTTGGAAAAATCGTTTATTTTTTTTGTAATTTGTTTTTCTTCCTTTGTTTTGATGAGGAGAATGTCAATGTCGCTTTCTTTTGTCTCCTTTCCTTTTGCGTAGCTGCCAAAAAGAATGATAGGGGTATCTTTCATAACTGTACGAAGTTCACCAAGGAGTTTTTTAAGCGTGAAATGTATCTCTAAAAATCTCATTAACTTCACCAATTCGGCATTCTTGATATAATCCTTTGTAAGGAAATTGTCTATATTTAGAAAATATTGCTTGCTTTTGCCAACGTTCTGGTGTTTCATTATGCTTTTGTATTCCAATCTTTTCAAAGCAATTGATGCTGTCCTGTGGTTAACTTTCAGAAGTCTTGCTATTTCTCTTACATGAAGCTTAAGGTTATAGTCTCCTGAATAGAGCTTCAAAACTTCTAGTTCTGTTCCAATTGTGGATACTTTTTTATCCATATGGATACTTTAGTATCCATGGTTTATAAAGCCTTATGATGTTAGTCTTAAAACAAGCATGACAAGTGTCTTAAAATTATGATGGTGTATATGTTTCTGATTGAAAAAGAGTAATATAGTAGCTTTCAAATTTTGGATAAAAGAAAAAATGAAAGTGGAAGCGGTATCTGGTGATTAGATTGGTGTCAACACTAACTCCCCGTTCACCACTCTCATCTCTGCCCAACTGTTGAAGTATGGATCACCGTTTTCTTTGAATCTAAAATTTATTGTGATCCCTTTGTAGTCTATTGTTTTGAAGTAATCCTTGACACACTCTGAATCTTCCCCGCATTTTGCCAAAGCTTCTTTCAGCATGTAGACAGCGTCGTATGTTGAAGCTACATAAAAGAAGTTATATGGTATTTCTGTTCCAAACTTCCCTTTGTATTTTTTGTTCAGCTCTTCAGACTCCCTTTTGGTTTTATCAGCATATGGAGTCACTGAAAATGCTGTTTCATCGAAGCCTTTGTCTGAAAGGTTATAGACTTCTTTTGTTATTGGTATTGTGTTTGAAAACACTGGCATCTTCATGTTCAACTCTTTCATCTGCTTCAAAATCAAGACAGCTGAGTTTGGTGTTTGTGGCGAAAAGAACAGTGAATCAGGATTCTTTTCTTTTATTTTGAGTAGCTGTGTCCTGAAATCTGTTTGTTCTGGGGGATATTCATCTTCACTCAGCACCTTTCCGCCTAATTTTTCAAAGGATTTTTTCACATCAATGCTCATGCTTTTTGCATATGCTGCTTGTTCTGTTAGCATTGATGTTGTTTTGTATTTTTTGATTGCTATTTCTGAAATCTTTTCTGCATTTTCTATTGTCGGCGGGCTTGTCCTGAATGCATAATCGCTACCATCAACCGCACCATCAGATGACGTTATACCTGCAAGCAGGAAGACTTTGTTTTTGTCTACAATTGGTACAATAGCTGTTGTTTCTGGACTGCAGTGTCCGCCTAAGATGAATTTCACTTGGTCTACTTGTATAAGCTTGTTTGCTGAGTTAACAGCATCTTTGGGGTTGCATTTACCATCTTCATAAATTGGTTCCAACATCCTTCCATTTACACCGCTGTTTTGGTTTATTTCATCGACAGCTAATTCAACCAGGTTTTTTGCACCAAGACCCCAAAGGGAAGGTGTTCCTGTTAGCGGTCCTATAAAACCTACTTTTATTGGTTGTTGTTTCTGGATTGTATTGCCTGTTAGTGTTAGAGAACCAACTCCAATCGCCAATATTCCAATGATAACCAAGACCAATAATTTTTTGTTCATTTTAATCACCATTCAAAATATTATCTACTTATTAGTGATATTTTGTAGATATAAATATTGCCTCCCTCCAAGTGGGCACCAATATAAAGGAGGAAAAATAAATAATCAACATGTATGAAGAGTTGTTAGCTGACATTGGCCTGACTAAATCAGAGATAGCTGTATACTTTGCACTCTTGGAATTGGGTAGCTCGACAACTGGGCCTATAATAAAAAGGTCTGAAATCGCATCAGGGAAGGCCTATATTGTCCTGAACAAACTTGTTCTAAAGGGTTTGGTTACATATGTGATAAAAGCAGGGACAAAATATTATCAAGCAAAAGACCCTGAAAGGTTGATCGATTATTTGAAGGAGAAAGAGGAGAATCTAAAAGAAAAAGAGGAGAAATTGAAAGATATCATACCAAAATTGAAGGCGAGATACGAAAAGGAAAAATACAAACCGCTTGCTGAAATTTATGAAGGCGTGAAAGGATTCAAAACATATATGGATTTTATGTTGAAAGAGACCGGAAAAGGTAATACAATAGACATAATGGGTGTTTCAAGGGAAGTGAATGAAAAGTTTGGATCATATCTTCTTGCTTGGAACAAGAAAAGGATAGGAATGGGGATAAAGCTAAGGATTTTATACAACCATGATTGCAAAGAGTTTGGAAAACTGAGGGAAAAAATGAAGTTAACTGAAGTAAGATATATGAAACCGGAAATAGAGACTCCTGCTCTGATAGATATATTTGGTGATTATGTTGTTACAGTTAATGTACACAATATTCCTGTATGCTTTCTGATCAAAAACAAGGAGTCTGGAGAGGCTTACAGAAAATATTTTGAAATAATTTGGAATCAGTCTAGTTAGTATATTCCACAAATTTTCCGTTTTTCACAGTCATTATTGTAAGCGGTTTTTCGACATCTCCGTTTTCATCAAAGCTTGTTAGACCAGAAAGACCTTCATAGTTTTTGGTGTTGTATAAAGCCATTTTCACACATTCTACATCTTGTTCACATTTTTTCAAAGCTTCTGCAATTATGAAAACAGCATCATAGGCTATAACAGTTCTGAAGCCTATTGTTTTATTGTATTTTTGTTTGAATTTGTTTTCAAAGTCTTTTACAGCAGGGCTTGTTTTGTCAAACTTTGGAGCTGAGTATAAAACACCTTCTGCAGCTGATCCAGCAGCTGTCAAAAAGTCAGGTGTCTGTAGCGCTGTTGGACCAACTATTTGGGTTTGTATTCCGATTTCCCTTGCTTGTTTAACTGCAAGGCCGTGGTTTATCTGTCCTGATACAAAAATTACATCGGGATTTTGGTTTTTTATTTTAGTTAACTGTGCTCTGAAATCAGTGTCAGCTTTTTCATATGATTCTTCGTTTAGAATTTTTCCTCCAAGCTCAGAAAACCTTTTTGCAAACTCTTTTTTGTAGTCTATACCATTGTCTAAATTTATGTATAGGCTGGAAGTTGTTCTAGCGCCTAGTTTGTTGTATGCAAAATCAGCGATCAAGTAGCTATAGTCTTTCCCGCTTGGAGTATTTCTGAAAACATAGTCACCTGCATGTGTGATTTGTGGTGTTGAGGCAACTGTTGTTAGTATTATTACTTTTTTCTCGTTTGCTAAAGGAGCGACTGAAAGAACATTAGACGAGCATGTGGGTCCTATAATTATTTTCAAACCGTTAACTGATGTCAGTTTTTCAAAGGCATTTATCGCAAGTTTTTGGTCGCATTCATCATCTTCGTACAAAATTTCCAATTTTTTCCCGCTTACTCCACCCTTTGAATTTATTTCGTTGACAGCAAAATCAATACCTGCCTTAACTTCTTCTGCAACAGCAGCTGAGCCCTTTGTGAGTGGTTGTATTGCCCCCAGTATTATTTTTTCCTCACTTTTCACACCATTGAAAGTCAGTGTATAGCCAAAAACCAAAAGAACCAATGCAAGAAGGGTTGATAAAATAATTTTCTTTTCCATAGATATGGATCATGAGTAGGAATTATAAATTATTGTCATATTTAAAGCTTATGACAAATTATTAGTAATGGAAAATATTCTGAAATCAGTCGGACTGACAGAGAATGAGTCAAAAGTTTACCTTCAGCTTCTTCGTCTGGGAAGTACGACAGCTGGCCCTCTGATAAAAAAATTGGGAATGCATAGGGCCGCTGTATACGATACAATAGACTTGCTTGTCGAAAAAGGTCTTGTGGCATTTGTGATAAAAGCCAATAGGAAATATTTTGAGGCACATGATCCTGAAAGGCTTATAGAATATTTGGAAACAAAAAAACAGGGGATAGAACAGCAAGAAGAGCAACTAAAAAAAGAGATTCCTGCCTTACAAAATCTCAGAGTTTTGTCAAAAGAACAGCAAGAAGGATATGTATACAAAGGATTGAAGGGGATAAAATCTGTTTTAGATGATGTTCTCAAGGTTGGACAGCCTTGGTTGGCTTTTGGATCTAGAGGACAGTTTGAACAGGCCCTGCCAAGCTTCTACATACAGTTCCATAAAAGAAGGGAGAAAATGAAATTGCCGATGCGGATCATAAGAAGCGATGCTATAAGAAAAAGAGAAGAAAAACATAAATTCAAGTTTAGGGAAGTAAGGTATTTACCAGATAATCTCACAACACCATCAGTGACAATAATATATGGGGATAGGATTGCGGTTGTTGTTTTTTCAGAAGACCCAATGGCATTTGTTGTCAGGAGCAAAATAGTCGCAGATTCCTACAGAAACTATTTTGAGGTTTTGTGGAAAGCTGCTAAAACCTAATCTAAATAAACAAACTTTCCATCTTTTACTGTTTTTAGATATATTTTTTTATCTACTATTCCATTTTTGATTTTGAATTTTCCGCTCGCACCACCTATTTCAATTGTTTTTGAAACAGACTTCATACAATCTAATTCCTGTATTTTACACTTCTCAAAGGCTTTAACCATTAATGAGAATGCATCATAGCTATTTGCAGCATATATTTCTGGATCTTCTCCATATTTTTCTTTGTACTTTTTTGAAAACTCAGTTTGCTCGAGTTTTAGAGGATATGTGTAAACATACCCTTCTGCATTTTCACTTGCAACTTTTAGGAAGGGTGCAGATTCTGATATTGTTGCTCCAAAAAGTTTTGTTTCTAATCTTAATTCTTTTGCTTGGTTTACTATTCTTCCCAAACCTTCTCCAGAATTTGCAATAAATAGTGCCTCTGTATCTGCGTTTTTGATTTTAGTGAGTTGGGTTCTGAAATCTGTATCTAAAAGATTGAATTTTTCAACCAAAATAATTTTCCCGCCAAGCGATTTGAATTCTTCCTGAAGCCAATGTGAATATGAGAAACCTAAATCATTCTGTACATGAGCTATTGAGAGTTTTTTTAGTCCTTGGGAAAATATGTATTCTGCAAGCCTTTTCATCTCTTCCCTCAAAGGCGGTTGTGTTGTAAATACGTGGTCATATTTTGCTTCGACAACTGGATCAGAAAAAGCAGCTGGAGAAAAAACAATTGCTTTGTCTTTTGCTATTGGCGCAACAGAAGGTGTTACAGCTGAACAAAAAGAAACTATTGTTTTCACATTGTCTAAATCGAGGAGTTTATGTGTGTTTGTCACAGCTGCATTTGGTTGGCATTTGTCATCTTCATATATAGTCTCTATTAACTTTCCATCTATCCCACCGTTTGAATTAATTTCTTCCTTTGATAACTCTATACCCCTTTGAACCCAGGATCCGTGAACCGCAATTGGACCAGTTAAAGGAAGCGTGACGCCTATTTTTATTGTTTCTTGTTTGACCAAATTTCCTGTCAGGTTTGAAGCAGCAAAAGCTGCAAATACAATCGCAATAAATATGAATATTATCGAATATTTTTTTACCATATGGTAGTTTACTCGGAAAAAGTAATATTAAGTTTTGTTGTAAGTTAAATGACTACAATAGAAAAGTTTATCAATACACAAGGCAAATATCAAAGAGATAGAAACATTTTAGAAGTTTCAATGGGCAAGTTCGCAGATCTTTCTAAAATGTCTATCGACCTGCTATGGATACAGAAGTTTTGAGGGAAGTTGGATTGAATGAAAACGAAATAAAGGTATACATAGCACTCCTGAGGTTGGGGTCGTCTAAAGTGAATGATGTTTATGATAAGACAAAAATACCAAGAACATTCATCTATGAAGTTTTGAGAAGCCTTATACAGAAGGGCCTTGTTTCATATTCTATAAAATCTGGAATAAGATACTATGAGGCTGCTAAGCCTTTTAGGCTAAAAGAAATTCTCAAGGAAAAGGAATCAAAACTGGACTTGGTTTTACCTGAATTAGAAAATATAAAAAAGCTGGTGAAGAAAAAGCCAACAGTTGAATTGTATGAAGGAATAGAAGGGATAAAAACAATACTTGAGGATATTTTGAAATTAGGAAGAGGGGAGATCTTGTACGCTTATTCAAAAGAAGACATATTCAGTCTCCTAACATTTTATTTTCCTAATTTTATAAAAAGGCGCGCGAAAAAAGGGATATTTGCTAAAATAATTGAGGAAGAGACTCCTAAAATAAAAGAGTATCAGAAGCGCGACAAGCAAGAATACAGAGAGATGAGGGTCACAAAAACAAAATTTAGTTCTACTACATTTATTTATGGAGATAAAATTGCTTTGATTACAACAGGTAAAGATGAGCCAATTGGTGTTTTAATAGAAAACAAGGAAATTGCAGAGACACAGAAAAAAGTTTTTGAGATTATGTGGAATACTTTGGGTTAGCCACCCAAATATAGCCTCTGCACGTTTTTGTCTTTGAGAAGGTCTTTCCCTTTTCCTGTGAGTTTTATTTTTCCTGTTTCAAAGACGTAGGCTCGATCAGATATTTCCAAGGCCATGTGAGCGTTTTGTTCAACTAAAAGGATTGTTGTGCCCTTTTTGTTTATTTCCTTTATTTTGTCGAAAACAAGTTTTACTGTTTTTGGATCTAAACCAAGGGAAGGCTCGTCTAAAAGAAGTAGTTTTGGTTCCAACATCAAAGCGCGGCCTATGGCAAGTTGTTGCTGCTGTCCACCGGAAAGGGTTGAGGCAAGTTGTTTTCTTTTTTGTTTGAGCACAGGAAAAATTGAATAAACATTTTCTAAATTTTTCTCGTATTTTTTATCGATGAAAGCCCCAAGCAAAAGATTGTTTTCAACATTCATGTTCCTGAAAATCTGTCTGCCTTGATGGACAAATGAAAGGCCTAATGAGGCGAGGTCATGTGGTTTTTTGCTTATTATTTCTTGCCCATCAAAATTTATTTTTCCGCTTTGGGTATCAAGAAACCTAAAAACAGTTTTCAAGGCTGTAGATTTCCCTGCACCATTTGGTCCTATCAAGGAAACAATCTCACCTTTATTTACATAGAAAGAAACATCATCTAAGACTTTGCCTTTCCCATATCCAGAAGAAATTTTTTCAACAGAAAGAAGTGGCATATACTGTATATTGCATAAATAGAATATAAAATTTCCAAGTTCTTATGCAACTGCTGCTGGCGAAAAATGAGAATCAGGCATTGATGCTATCATTTCAGCATAGCGCTTAAGATATGCTGGCTCTTTTGGAGAAAGACTGTTTCTAAATGATGTGGCTAAAGTTCTATCTTTAACTTTTTTAACAATATCGTGTACATTAGACTCGTTCAAATCACCATAAGCTTGTTTCCTTCTGTGGACTATTTCATCCAGTCCTACCAACACCCTTCCACCAGGCTCACTTATGAGAGAACCTATTTGGTAAAGCCCAGTTGGACGCGGTTTTAGCCATTCATTTTCTGCTCTTTTCCAAACAGAATCTTTTTCGCCAAAAACAAGTGCTTCATGATCTACTGGAGAAGCTGCAATAAAATTTTCTCCAATTCTCCTGTTCAAACCATGGTCTTTTGAAAATCTAGGATTTCCTTGATCAAAAAACACCAAGTCATCAAAAGAAATGCCAAAAACATCAGTAACAGTAAATCCTGCTCCTTCCAAAAGAAGTGCAGATGGTAAAACATCCCAACATTTAGTTGCATGTCTCCAATCACCATAAGCACGTATGTTGCCCTCTAGTAAAGCTACAAGTCTTGTTCCAGTTGCGTCTACGCTTCTTGGTTGATTGCCCAAAACACTACGAAAAACATCTCCTAGTATTTGTTGTCTGTTGATTGCATTTCTATCTGTTGTATATGCTGTAGGAAGAGGAGCTTCGTATAAATCTGTTTGTTTTGGTGTAGGAATATCCTTCTTTTCTCCAGCTATAATTTTGAAAGGCCTTTTTCCTCTTTCACCAACATAAGTAACACCATCTCTCAAATTGCAGACAGCTGCTGCTTTCAGATCCCTAACTCTTAACTGTGATCTGTATGGAGCAATTGCTATATTTATTCCATGGTCTAAGCCATTGACAGCGTTTTGAGTGCCTTCAATTGGATCGATTAAAAGTAAATATTCAGGTTTTGTAGCTCCTGTTGCTCCCTCTTCGCCATTGACAAGAGCCCTAATACCATTTCTTGAAAGATATTCAACCACAGATCTATGAACTATTCTATCTTTTGGCGTGACTATATCGCCTGTTTCAGACCTTTCTAAAACTTGGCTACCTATTCCTCGTAGCTGATCTTGAGCATAAGAAACTGCGCCTATCAGAATATCTACAGGTCTTGGAGAGTACCTTCTTACCATAGTTATAGATAATTTTTCCCTTTATAAAGTTTACTACCTGTAAGTACTATATAAATAAAATTCTAATCTATGAACCCACTTGACTATTTAGTTTCTTTTTCTTGTGCCTCTTATACAAAAGATAGCCAGCAATTGCCGCAACAGCAACTATTAGACTAATTGGTCCTAAAAACAAATCTAAAGTTGACATTATTGTTTGACCGTAGAAGGCCAAAACCCCTCCTATCAAGAAAAACCTTGCTCCCCTTGCTGGTATTGAAACAAGCGCCATGCGAACCCAACTATACTTGAATACGCCAGAAGCTATTGTAAAAACTTTGTATGGAACAGGAGTGAAGGCTGCAATCGCAACCGCCCAGTCTCCATATCTTGTGAAATAGTCTTCAACTTTTTTGGCTCTATGCTCTTTTGTAAATTTTAGCAAGAGAGGCCTGCCTCCTTTTATACCAATAAAATAACCAAACAGAGCGCCAGCAACAGACCCTATTGTGCATATTGTTGATAAAAATATCCAATCGTTGGGGCTAATTAAAACTAGTCCAATTAAAATTAAATCAGGCGGTATTGGGAAGAATGACGATTCTATAAAAGCTATGACAAACAAACCGAAGGGACCTAGTGGTGTGAGCACAGAATTTGTCCATTCCAAAAGCTGTTGTGTGATTGACATAGACTGTATACAAAAGACAAATTTATATAGTTAGTCCACTTTTACCCACCAAACAGCATGCCAAATCCAGAATCAGCTTGGTCTTCTTGTTCCTCGATTTTCTTTAGAACATCGTCTTTTTCTTTTCCGTGAACTTCTTCTACCAACCCTTTTAGAATTTCCTTTGCGTGTTTGATTGATTCTTCTGAGCCGTTGATCTTCAAAAAATAGCCATCTTTTTTCAAACCAAGTGAAGCAGGCTCCCTGTAGGTTAGAGACTGCCTTGATGTTATGTCATCTTTTTCTACAAGATCTTTTACCTTTGGGTAATCTGAAGATTTGAGCCAAAACAAACTGATCATACACTGATTCTGTCATTTAGATATTTAAATACAAATTCCTCTAGTCCTGGCTTTATCACCTTTTGGTCTTCGAGGATTTTGAATGCCTTGGAGACCTCTTCCGCGACATAGGACGGAATGCCTTTTTCTTTTAAGACATCTAGCTTCACGCTCAAACTGTCGACAAGCTTGTCATGTGCTGTTAAGTTTTTTCTATTGATTTCAGCAATCCATTTGTCTTCTTCTATAAGCATCCTGCCTAAGGGCTTGTATTTCTTAATAAACTCCTCTGCATGTGTTGGCACAAAAATTGGTGGGCCGACAACTTTCCTTAGTTTTGGAAGTTTCCAAACTTCTAGTTCCAAAAGAATATGGCAAAATTTTTCATCTGCAACAACATCATAGCCTATTGGTAAAAACTCATTTTCTTTCAAAATTCCTTGGACTCGGTTTGCTGCTTTTCGAAGCTGGGAATAGATGATATCGTCAACTACTGATGATCGCGAAAATTCCAAAAGGAGGAATTTTGTGCCTCTTGATTTCAATTGTTTGACTAAATTTTTCTTGTTTATTTTTGGCTTTGTAGAAAAGAAAATGTTTTCAGATGGTTTTTGGACAAAATGTTCACAAGCTTTCACAAATTTCACAAAGTTTGATGGGGAAACAGAAGCTGCAACATTTCTTTTTGGGTCAACTGGGTCTATAACAACAAGAGGTTGGTGCGAAAATTCTTTTCTGTTACCTTTGTAGATGTTTTCCAAATCAATGAAAGTCTTCCCAGGAAACCACCACTCAGGGGCTCTTTTGACCAAATTTGAAAAAGATTTGTAGTTAATGATTATTAGTTCGCATAAATAACCGGAAAATCCCTGAGTCTTTAGGTCTGAGCCGTAGACACCAATTGATTTGCAAAACTGTTTGAGTAGTCGGACTTCAGGTGCAAGGTTTCCTAAATGAGAATCTAAATATTTATTGTGGAAAGGTGTTCGATCTACTGCAGATTTTATTTTTTCAGCTGAAGCAACTTTGTATGCTGGAACTATATCAACATCAAAACCTTCTATTTTTGCTTTCGTGTATGGGTGTTCTGCGTATGCTACTTGGTGCACACCTTTTAGCTTTGAGACTATTTTTTTCCCAATTTCCAATCCATCTTTTTCCAGGTCTTCCCTTGATGTTTGCTCTGGGAAAAGTATGAACAAATCAAACTCCTTCTTGTGGGAGAGCCATGTGTTTCTAGAAAAAGATCCAGCCAAAACAAGATCATATCCTAGTGGTTTGATGATAGAATTTGCAGCTTCTTTCACCTTCTCAACAACAGAATTTAGTTGTTTCTTTTCCTGTTCAGAAGGCGTGATCCTAACAAGAACAGACTTTAGGACAGAGTCAATTGGCATATTGTATAATAATTGGACGAGGGTGTATTTAATCAATTTAAAGCTTGCAGAGAAGAAGTTGAATGGTATTGAAAGTAGTTGTTTTAGATTTTGATGGAACACTTACAAATGTAGACGAGGAAGCAGTTCCATTTGTTGATGGATATAAGAACGATGTTGCAAAGGACTTGGGTTTGAGTAGAGAAGCACTTGAAGAAAAGTGGGCCAGTGCAGCATCAAAAATAGATGCTGATCCAAGCAATCATGGTTGGAAAAGCGAGGGTAGAATCGTAGCTCCTGCTTATGCTGATCCACTAGTTCATTCTAGAGCTGTTGCCGGATTACTTCTAGATGAAACACATGTATATGATGAGCGTGTAAGGGAAGATGTGTTAAACAGATATTTTCAGTCAAACTATGGGAGGTTGGGAGTTTCGTTTAAAGATGGGGCAGATGAATTTCTTTCCCGAATTAAAGATGCTTTCGGTGTTCATATTGTAACAAATTCTGGTACAGATGGTGTTAGAAGAAAAGTTAGCCAATTGCCAAGCGACCACACTGAAATTCCAATTCACGGTGATGCTAAAAAGTATATACTCAATCCGGACTGGGAACAGATACCAGATAGCATCCAAAGACAAGGATACGGAAGACCTTTATTTTTAAGAAGACAAATGTATTGGCAAGTTTTATCTGGAATTATGAAAGAGAGAGGAGTTTTAGCGGACGAAGTTGCTGTTGTTGGCGATATTTATGAACTTGATTTATTGTTGCCTGAACATAAGTGGATGCATATTGTTTTAACCCCACGAGGAAGCACGCCAAGTTTTGAAGTAGAAGCAGTAAGGTCTTCGCCACTCGGATATGTTGCTAGGAATTTAGATGAAGTGGCAGACTATTTGATGAGATTGAGATAATACCTGAAATCTAATATAGTTGTATATTCTTAGGATCCCTTCAATAGCTTGCAAAGCCTATCAATAACTTCCAATAACTTATTTTGTTTGAGCTCGCCAATTTTATACAAAATCAAGGATTTATCAGCTGTAAAAAGCTTGCTTGGTTTGATATAACTTGGAATATTTAGGGATCCTTCTTTGAAATCAGTGTTGTCTAAGTTTATCGAATACTTGTTTGGTCCAACATCTCTGCTAGTTATTTGGCATAAAATCATGTCTTGACCCTCTAGGGCTGAAAGTATAAGAGCCGGTCTCTTTTTTGTTGACGATAAATCAGAAAATGGGAAGGGTATAACAACTACATCTCCCTTTACAAATGTTTCCATGTTATCACTTTTTCTTTCTATACTCTCTTTGCAAAGAAAACCTGAACTAAAAGAAACACACAATTGGTTTCAGAATTACAGATTCTTCCATGCTTCGTCCTCTTCTTTTTTGTTCCAATCTTTTGCTAAAGACTTTTCACTTAGCAAGGCTGTTATAACACCTTCTTTTGAAAGGTCAAGTTTTTTAATTGTGCCTAGTGATCTTAATTCAATATGATCATCATAAGCTAGCACAGCTATTTTTGATCCTTCCTCGAACCCTTCTATTTCTCTTATATCTTTTGGTATAGCTATCTGGCCCTTCTCAGTTATCTTTGCTGTTTTAATTTCCAATAGTGGCATATAATCACCTTACAAGTAAGAATTGTAAGAACGGATATATAAACTAATATAACACCGTTATATAGTTCTGTCGAAGTCCCTACTCCCCAATGATCAGTCTCATTTATATTCCCTAAATCCTAAAATAAACAGTAGCAAGGGATATCTTTATATATACTTGTTACTTATAAGTAAATAACAGTATCATGTTTACCAATGGCTAAATGCCATAAATCATCCACAAACACCAGCGAAATGCTGTCTAACTTGTTGGAAGTTGCTCAGCAACTGAAAGACAAGTATGTGATTGTGGAAGGTAAAAGAGACGAAGAGGTTCTTAGAAGCCTCGGTGTCAAAAATACAATAAAGATAGCTCAGGGGAATATTCACGAAATTCCATTCACGCTTAATAGCAATAAAGAAATTGTCATACTTACAGACTTTGACAGGGCAGGCAGAAAGCTTGCATCAAGGGCTAACAATATCTTTAAAGCGCACAGACTCAAAGTAAATTCGCATTTGCGAAAACGATTTATGAGTTTGGGCAAAACAAGAGTGGAAGATTTTCGAACTATTTCTCAGCAACTATCTACGAAAATTTAGTGGAATCGCAGATTCCCTAAGGAGAGAATTTATGTCTAAGTTAGCACCAAGTTCAACAAAATATATAGTCAGAGCTTCAATAAAAGCAAAGGGTGTTGTTGAAAAACCCGATGTAATTGGAGCAATTTTTGGTCAAACAGAAGGCCTTTTAGGCTCTGATCTAAATCTAAGGGAACTTCAAAGAACAGGAAAAATTGGAAGAATTGAAGTCAACGTAAAATCAATAAAAGGAAACTCAGAAGGGGAAATAATCATACCTACATCTTTGAGTTCAGCTGAGACTTCTTTGATCGCAGCAACTTTGGAAACAATTGAGAGGATTGGTCCATGCACAGCTACAATCAAGCTTTTGAAAGTAGACGATGCAATGGAAAATAAAAGAAAATTTGTAGTTGATAAAGCAAAACAAATTCTTCAAGGTTTAGTTGAAACATCAACTTTGGATGTCGATGAAATTTCTGAACAGATAAAAGAATCTGTAAGAACACATGAAATCACATCATACCAAGGCCTTCCAGCAGGACCAGGAATAGCTGAATCTGATAATATTTTAATTGTCGAGGGTCGTGCAGATGTTTTGAACCTTTTGAAATTTGGAATAAAAAATGCAATAGCAATTGAAGGAACATCTGTTCCGCCGCAAATTGTTGCACTTGCAAAAGAAAAGGAAACAACTGCACTTACAGACGGCGACAGAGGCGGAATCCTGATAATAAAAGAGCTAATGCAAGTCGCTGAAATAGATTATGTTGCTCAAGCTCCTGCAGGAAAAGAAGTAGAAGAATCAACAAAAAAAGAAATCTACAAAGCAATAAGAGACAGGATACCAGCAGAGCAATTCAAAGGCGAGCTTTTGAACCTACCAGACAAAAAACCAAAAGTTGAGCCAGTACAAACATATTTCAAAGCTCCAGAAACAATGAGAGCAGAGCATCCAATTGCTGTTCAAACATCTGGCTCTGGAAGATATGAAAAAAGAACCTATTCAGAAAAGCCAGTTAGAGGAAGGACAACAAAAACAGCGCCTCAACCAACAATAAGACGAACAAACCTAAAACCAGACCAAAAAGACCTTTTCAAAAAAACACTAGAAGAGCTTGTTGGAACAAGAGCTGCATGCATATTCAACGACAAAAACGAGCTTTTGGGAAAAGTTCCTGTATCAGAGCTCGAAAATGTCATCAGAACAATAGATGATCCATATTGTATAGTTTTCGATGGAAAAGTAGACTTCAAAATGGACTTCATCGCCAAAAAGAAAAATACAATCAAATACCTAATTGGTATGGAGAAAGATAGGATACTTTCACCGATTAATATACTTAGCAGGGAAGATTTGAATTAATCTTTCCCTTAATTTATTTTTATCTGTCCTCTCAAGGGAATTAACTCAATTTCTCCTTTGTAGAGTTGGATAGTTCCTACAATTTCTACCTTTGCGCCATTTTTTAGTTGGCTCAAATCAAATCCAGAAAGCTCTAATTGTTCTAAAGTATCTTCCCAAAAAACAACTTTTATAGAAGAATTTTCAGCTTTTAGATCAAAGGAAGTTGTCTTTCCGCTTTTGAAATTTGAGATTTCTCCAGATGTTTTCAAAACCTTGTTAACCAAGGAATTGTCTATTTTTTGAACAGGAACAAACTCGTAGTTTAGATTAAGAGCCAATATATACAAGGCTATAATTCCTACAGCAGATCCAACTGCAGAAATTTTCATCAGCTGTTTTTCATGCATTTCAATCACCTAGTTCAAAGATTTTGTAATCCGAATACATCGGCCCTTTTGGGGAAAGCTTGCTTTGTTTTAAAGCTATTTTATCCACAGTAAATTTCCCGAAATCCAAATTCTTCAACTCTTCTAACTTTTCCAAAAATCTTTTTTTATCTTCCACATTTCTAGGCCTTGCAATTGTCAAATGAGGATGAAAATCAAATTCATCTTTCCTTATATAACTCAATTCATCTTCTAATTTTTTTGAAATCTCTACAAGTTCTTCCTTCCCTTCCTCGCACCCTATCCAAACAACTCGAATAAAGTTTGGTGAGCCAAAATATCCAACACCTTTTGCATGGATTTGGAATTTTTTCAAACTTTTACAAACACCTTTTACCTTTTTTACAACATTTTCAACTTCCCCTTCATCAACTTCGCCTAAAAACTTCAATGTATAGTGAAGATTTTCCTTCTCAACATACTTAACATCAGCCAAACTCTCTACTTGTTTCTCGATTTCAAGAATTTTTTCTTTCAAAACTTCTGGTATATCAACTGCAATAAAAAGGCGCATATAATAAATTGTATTGAACATTTAATATCTGCATACCGTTTCTTTTTGGGTACGATATACTTTTCTTGTAACAATTGAATTTCAAATGTAGTTCTTTTGGGATACTTTAGACATTTTCTATTTATTGGTAAACTTTTGATTAAGCTTTTCTTAAAAGCTTACTTTCTAAAAGAAAGGAGTAGATAACTGTGTTATCCTTGCTTACTATACGTGTTTTGGAAAATTTTCGAAAAAGTTTTCACTGGAAAATAATTTTTTTTCAACTTTCAGAAAAAAACTATTTAAATACAGTTCTCATCTTTTCATATTAAAACTTTTTTAATTTTTTTAGATATGTCCGCGATAAGGAATTAGAAACCGACAAAGCCGGTTTCCAGTTGATGTCGCGGATTCTGTGTGGGGGCAAATATGAGTTTTGATGGGGTTCCATATTCAAGGTTCAGCTGGAATTCCAATCCATTTTCTTTTCAAATTTTGCCTCAGACATTTACTGGTTATGAAAAAGAAGTTGCTGATTTAGTCTCAGGACTAAAAAATGGCACAAAATTCTCACTTGTTTCGGGCCCAACGGGCTGTGGAAAAACAGCGCTTTTGAAGTATCTTACAACAAAGTTCTCTTCACAAGAACACATAATCTATCTTCCCAAACCACCAAAAGATCCAAAGGATTTGATTGAAATATTCCAAACCAACCTGAAGAAAACAGTTTGGGAAAAAATGAGAAAAAGCAAACTAAACCTTTACAATTTAACAGAATATGCAAACAAAAAGCTGAAAAGCAAAAAGTGCATCCTGTTCATAGACGAGGCACATGAAGCTTCTATGGAAACATTGGAATGGATGAGGTCACTTGCTGACCAAATAACCAATCTTTCTGTTGTTTTTGCTGGCCTCCCAATTTTAGACAACCTATTAAAAGAAAGGCTGGAAAGTTTCGGAAAAAGAGTTTCTTTAAAATTCGAGCTGAGCCCTTTAGACAAGTCACAAACAGCTGACTTAATTAAAAAAAGAATACAAAGCGTCGGCGGCTCTGATATAAGCCCATTCACAATGGATTCGATTAAGTATATCCATGAAAAATCAGGGGGTAGGCCTAGAGATATCCTAAAACTCTGCGATGAGACAATTAAAAGTGCAATACAAAAAAACACAAGTTTGATAGATACTCAATTTATCTCAGAAACCTCTCACCAAGAAGCCCAAATTGCCCTTCCAGAAAAACAAAAAACCATACTCGAACTGCTTTCTCAAAGCAGCCTAACACCAGCAGAAATTGTGTCAAAAATAGATATGTCAAAATACAAAAGTAGAGAGCATGGAGTCAGATCAGTGAACAATTTGCTGCAAAGATTGATGAAGGAGAACCTTGTTTCTAGGAAAAAATACGGAAAAGCATACAAATACAATCTTGCTTCTAAAATCTAAAGCTCTAAAAGCATTTAAATTTGCAAAACCATCTATATACATAATTCTAACATTTAGTTAGGGGGTTTATTTATGGAAAGAGTAAGAAGCAGAGAACTGGTTGGCAAAGTTTTGGTTTCTAACGAGAGCGGAAGAAAATTCGGCGTTGTTGGCGACCTAGATTTTATAACAGAATCTGGAGAATTGATCAACATGGTGCTTGTTGAACCAACAAGACATGCATCTGACCTAAAACTTCAGCAAGATGACAAAGGAAGGACTTTGGTGCCATTTTCATCTGTCAAATCTGTTGGCGACTTTGTAATCATTTCTGAAAGAGAAATCGTGTAGCACTTTTTCTTTTCTACACAATTTATCCAAAAGAAAACCTGCACTAAAAGAAACACGCAATTGGCTTCAGAAAAATATAGAACTAGTCTGTTTCTTTAGTTTTATTTCCAAATATAAGTCTAACCACTAATTCTTTTCATGATTTTGCAAAGAGCTTTTAGGGTTCCAGTAGAGGAAAGACCCTATGAAGCCTGCTCTTGATAGAATATATTCTGAGGCACAAAATCCTGTAGAAATAGATCACATGTATAACGAAATCACTATAAATGATCTCGAGAAATCCTTAGCTGAGTTTGGTCAAGTTTTACAACCCTAGAATTTAATAGCTCTTTGAAAAAAACTAATAGAGGCTGGTTTCCCAGCTCTCAATCTATTTCGATTCCTTATCGTCTCTTATTCCTTCAGCAACGACTTTGAAAATAGCTTCGCCTTCTGGAAGAGATGGAGAATCAATTAACCTTGCAATTCTTTTCTCACCTTTGCTTTTTCTCATGTACAATCTATATGTAGCTTGGTGGCCAACAATATGCCCTCCAATTGCAACAGTTGGGTCGCCGAAAAGCACGTCTGGCCTTGACATAACCTGGTTTGTCACATAGACAGAAAGGTTGTAAACATCAGAAAGCCTTTGCAATTTGTGCATATGCCTGTTTAGTTTTTGTTGCCTGTTAGCGAGTGTACCTCTTCCTGTATAGTCTGACCTAAAATGGGAAGTAAGAGAATCAACAATTATTAATCTTATATTTTCTTTTTTGATGATGTCTTCTGCTTTTTCAGCAAGTATAACCTGATGATCAGAATTGTATGCCCTTGCAACAAAAACATTTGCCAAAGCCTCTTCTGCATTCAGTCCTGCAGCCTCTGCAATTTGTGCAAGTCTTTCTGGTCTAAATGTTGACTCGGTATCTATGAAAATAACCTTTCCATCCAATCCTCCTTTCTCTTTTGGAAGTTGAACATTTACAGCTAGCTGGAGACCTAGCTGTGTTTTTGAGGAACCAAAAGCTCCATGTGCTTCTGTTATTGCCTGTGTTTCCACACCACCACCGAGCAAATCATCCAATGCTTTTGAGCCTGTTGTGATTTTTCCTATCTGTTCTCTTTTTTGCAAAACTTTTGTTGCAGGTTCAAAACCCATTTCTAATTTATCCCTTGCAGCAGCAATTATTTTTGCTGCTGTTTCTTCACCTATCTCAGCTGCCCCGGCAAGTTCGCCTGCAGAAGCAGCGGCTATTGACATCAAATCAGAATAACCAGAATCCTTCAGCTTCTCAGCTGTTTTTTCCCCAACACCGGGTAAATCGACTAAATCGTTTGACATAGTTATACACTCCCTTTGTTTAATGTTTATAGAAGCCGATAATTTGCCTCTTGTACACAATTAGAGCCAAGGTTTAAATACCTAACCAGAGGAGCTTTCCAATTTTCCAATTATTTAAATTCCCTATAATTGTGTTTTCTTTTCAAAATAGTTAAAATCTCAATTGTTTGATCATGATTGTCAATTTTGTAAATAATTCTGAAATCGCCAATATGTATAGACCAATAAGGGTGTCCCACAAGCCTTTTTCCTAAAAGAGGCCTAAACTCAAGTTGTTGAACTTTTTTGTCTATTTGCTTTTGAGTACTTGGCTCTAGTTTTCCAAGTTCTTCCTCGTAGTCTTTACTGAAAATAAGTTTAAACATTTAGTTCCTTAGCTCTGGATGCCTAGAATAAAAATCTTCTTTTGACATTTTTACTGATTTTTCTGCGCGTTTTATTTTGTCAAGGTCCTGTTCTGTTAACTGTTCTTCCTCTACAATATCCTCTAGTATTTCAGCTGTGTGTTTTAGTTTTTTGTACTCTTTCAATGGTATTGTTACTGTTTTTTGCATATAATATTATTTTGTTCTACTGCTTAAATATGTGATCAGAGGAGCTTTCCAATTTTCCAATTAATTTCTATGACGGCGATTTCTATGTATCTTAGCAGCTCTCCAATTTCCCATCACTCTTGGTTTTAGAGGGTCTTCCCTTGTTTGAGAAGTATCAAGACTCACCATCATATCTCCCATATATCCCATCCAGTGAACAGAAACTGCAGATTGCGGGTTTGTTAAAGCTGCCTGTATATCCCTGGCATGAAGACCATTTAATTTTCCTGGTTCACTCAAACAATCCCCTAATAATCCAAATAGTTCTATTGGTATTGCCCTGTCAGCAGAATATACTCTAACACACTGTCCTCTATCGACTGATTCCAAAATAGCATGAGCAACAAGCATTTCGTCGACTCCTTTTGTTGTGCCTTCTAATCCATATCTTTTTCTATTATCTAACAAATATCTCTGCAAGGCTCTGTGTTTATCTGTTGGTTTTCTGACTCCCCTAGATTCAAATGTAGTTAAAATAGAATTCACGCCTTCAACAAGACCCCTAACATACTCTGTTTGATATTCTAAAAGACTTTTTATTCTTCTCCATAGTCTCATATCCATTTGTGCAGGTTTTGTTTCATCTAAAAATTCAGAGAGTTTAAGTTCAGCATATGCAATTGATCTCCGCATTTCCTCTCTTACTTCTTCTGTTATAACAGCTTTTCCATAGTTCCTACAAAATCTAGAAAAGTCTTGCCTGTATACTCTAGCCATCTCTTCAACACCATCTATAATACTAATGCGTGTATCTGTATCTGTTGGTTCAATATCATGGAAATCTACAGTTGACTCAAATGCACTAAAAAGCGATCCTCTTCTCTGAGATTCGTAAATCTTGCTTCCTGTTGGTGGGTATAGAGAATTTGTATCCACAAAAACACTTGCTATATTTCTTGTATCTCCATTTCCTCTGAGCCTTCCAAACGCATATCTAATGCTATCTGAGCATGGAAAATTGATCATCACAATATTTATCAGAAAGTTTTAAATCTGTGAAAATTTTGACTGTTTGACAAAATAATTCTAGTTAGAATTTCCAGAAATTTATATCCAATGGAAATTGAAGAAAGCTTAATCCGCGTGTCCGATTTTACAAAATTAATTAGCTATGTTCTTTGGAGACCCTTTCAAAAAATTCTCGATATTAGAAACGAAAATTTCCTGCTTTGCTATTCTTGCCTCTTTTGTTGAATATGCAATTGGTGGATAGATTATACAGTTTTTGTGATTAGAAAGTTTTTTCAAATCCTCTTGTTTTGTCTCATCAGAATGATCTAGAATGAAGGTTATATCGTTGTTGCCAAGCCTTTTGTCTAAAGCAGAAATATCTACTAACTCCATTGGTGCAGTGTTAACAACGACTGCTCCTTTTTTGAGGTTGTGTATCCTTTTTTCGTTCAAAAAGTTTTCAGTATCTTTTGTTTGGGCAAAGTTTAAAGAAAGAAAATCAGATTTTGAAATTAATGTGTCTGCATCTTCGTATTTTATTCCTTTGGCCTCAAGTTCTTTTTTCCTGCTTTTAGACCAATACCTAACGTCTGCACCAAAACCCAAAGCAATTTCTGCAACCCTACTTCCAATATTTCCCAATCCAAGTATTCCAAAAACCTTATTTTTAATTTCTATTGAAGAAAATCCTGATCCAGAATAATCACCATCTGTTGCTTTTTTTCTTCCTCTTTCTAAATCCCTGATAATATCTAAAATGGCAGCAATTGTAAATTCTGAAACAGCTTCAGTACTATATCCGGGTATGTTGCAAACAACAATATTTTTCTTCTTTGCGTAATCAACATCAACCTTTCCATATGCTGTTGCCAGAACTCCGACGTATTTTAGGTGTTGTGCAGAATCAATAGTTTCTTTGTCAGCAGTTATGCCAAAACCAGTAAGTAGGCAATCTGTATCTACTAGATGTTTTTTAATTTCTGTGCTATCCTTTGGAAGAGAAACTCTTTTTTCAGCAAAGGAATCTACTTTTTTCCAAAATTCTGGATCAAGGCTAGCTTCTCCAATGCCAACTGTGAGAATTTTTTTGAATTTCATATTTGATCAAATTGTTTTTCTTTTTTATAAAGCAAAATAGAATCCATATAAGACATTTAAGACTTGCAGCTTCTATTTCATTATGGTAAATCTAGTAACAAGAGCCGAATTTGTAAGATTTTTGAGCCGAGAAGGTTTCGAATGTCCCACAGGAAAAGTCAATAGAGAATTTCGAAAAGAATATGCTCCTGGAATTGGAATTGAAGTTGGTTTGATTGATGGAGCTCCAATATACGAATTGGCAGCGTACATAGATTGCAACCAACTTTTCCGAAGCCTAAGGTTTCCAAGCATACTCTACGTTGGAGAAGTATACAAAGCAGTAAATGCTGTTGTTAGTTCTGATGGTCAGAATTATGATTTGGATGGGTTTAAAGAATTGTGTGTAGAAAAGCAAAAAGATTTGAGCGAGGAACTAAAAATTATAAGGGCGCTTAATCCACATTTTGATGATTTGTGAATTGTGTTTTAATTTTTCATTTCTTCCAAAAGTTTTTCGCACTCTCTTTTAACATCCACAGACTCAACCTCAGATGCTATAAACTCTTTCTCATTTGAATATGAATTTTTCCTGACTCTTCCTTTGACAATCAAATCTTTTCCTAGGCCTTTGAACTCTTTGTAGATGTCATCGATTCTTTTTCTCTGCAGCTCTTCTGTTTTCTTCCCGAAAACTTTTTCAGCAAGCTCCTTGAAAAACACAATCCTGATATTTTCTGAACCGTCGTCCAAAACACCGCTTAAAATTAAATTATATTTTGGCTCAACTTCCCCATGGACAGCGCACCCAAACTTGTCATCATTTTTTTCAACTTTCCCATTACAATCAGGACAAGTTGCATACAAAGGATCCCTGTTGAAAACACTTACAAGGCAGCCCCTTATTTCAGCAAAGCCGTTCTCTTCTAAATCTGCAATTTCCATTCTTTTGAAAGAAACAGAAGGTTTGTCAATTTTCATGTCAATGCTTTTCTCAGCTTTTGAAACAGATCCATTTTTCCCCAAGCTCAGCTCAGGCCCGTTCAAACCTTCTTTCACCCAAGCATTTATTATTTTTATTGCATCACCTTCATCTAATCCAAGTTTTTGTATGAGATCCAATTGATCGTTCCAAAATGTGAGTCTTGTTGTCCCTGTTTCATCACCAACAATCATTGTAAGAACCTGTCCTTTTTTTCCGTCTTTTTCAAATGTCCTTTTTTCAAAAATCCTCCCTATCTTCACAACAAGCTCGCTGTTTCTCATTCCCGGGACAATGTTTTTTATTTTAAGGTCTCTTTTACCTTCTTTTATCAAATCAATACCAAGCTCTCTTCCAACAATATATGCAGCACCTTCTTTCGAAACCAAACCAGAGAGCTCATCCTGTTTTTCTTCGATTAATTTTTCTAACTCTGTTCTCTCCATTTGTTTTTCTGCAATTATTTTTTCAACAATTTCATCAAACGAAAACATGCGCTATCCCTTTTTCTTTCAAAAAGAAAAAAGTATACCGTACCCAAAAAAGAAACGGTTTACAAATACACTCTTTCCAAAAGAAGGAATTCACCCGCCTATTATAGTATATGTATAATAATATAGAAGAAATAAAAGCTTACCTTCCTAACAAAACCCAAAAGAATTTAATGCTTGGTTCTATTTGTATGTTGGTTTTGATGGGTTTTTTGATCATTTTTGCTAAACAACCGCTTCTCAGAACAGCCGTATAGGCGATAGATATTTAAACCTATCGCCATATGAGCAGAAAGCTTATAAAACTTACATATAATAAATCTATCAACCAGTTGTTACTAACAAGGAAAAATAATATTTATGGAGAAATCCATTGGTCAAAATTTAGGAGGAAATATGAAAAGTGTGTATAGATCAGGCGAAGGAAAAGTTTACAGAGCTTTTGAGCTCACAAAAGAAATGGGAAAAAATGCTGCTAGAGTAAGTTTAGCATTAAGTGCTGTTTATGTAGGAAATCAGGCTTTGGCACAAGAAGCTCCAGCAAGTCCTCCTGCTGCAGAAGCTCAAGGCGCTCAAGCACAACCTAGAAAACCAGTAAGACCTGGCTTCAATCCAATTCAAAGAATGAGAAAATATTCTGAACTTAGCAAAAAAGAGTTTGATCAAGAAATGGATGGAGCAGATGGTTTAGTTGCTAGAACAAGAAGCTACCAAACTGAGTTAGTAAACGCAGTTAGATACAGAGGCGAATTAGCTACACAAGTCAGTGAAAAGAAATCTAAGGTAGCTGAAAAACTACCTGTTTTTGAGGATTTAGTAATCGATGTAGAAGAACCTCAGTCTACAGAAGAATTAGCTGAGCAAATAAGAGCAAGATTAGATGAATTGCAAGACGAAGTAGCAGGAGAAGAACAAACTCCTTCTGATCCACAAAACGATGAACAAAGAGCAGACGGCGAAGTTGACGCACTTTATAGAGCAGCATGGAGAAGAGTAAAAGCAATGGAAAAATACATGCTTGAAGTTGTGGGCGAAATAAAGTACTTGTTAACAGTTGATACAAAACTAACAGAAAAAATGAAACAGCTTGGATTATATACAAAGGAAGCAGAAGATAGTGGACTTGAAGACCAAGCAGCACAATTCCAACCATGGTTTGATAGAATGGAAGCACTAGAACAGATGTTTAGCGAAGAAGGTGCAGAAGGCCAAGAAGCTGAAGCAGCTCCAGAAACACCATCACCACAGGAATCTGAAGTTGCACCTGAAGCGCCAGCTACAGAACCTGAACAAGAAGCTCCAGTGCCAGAAGAACCAGAGGAAGAACCTGAGGTTGAAACTCCAGTTGAACCAGCACCTGAAACTCCAAGTGAAACAAAAGTTGATACTCCACAAGAAGCTGAATCGCCATCTACTACAGAAATTGGAGGAGCAGAAGCTCAACCATCTGTTGAAGTAGTTGGTGGTCAAGAAGCAGCTCCAGTTGTTGTAGAACCAGTTGCACCAACAGTTCCAGAAACTTCAACTGAATCACAAGTTTCTGAAACATCAGCAATTGAGTCAGCTCAAGTTCCAGAAATTCCAGCTGAGCCAGTTCCACAAGTTGAAAGCTCAAGATTCAAAACAACAGTTGATGTTGGTGGCGGAATTAATGCAAGTGGTACAGTAAATATAGAAAAGAAAGAAGAGCCAACTCACCAACCAGATCCAAGATGGAGTGAATACATCAAAAAATTGATACCTTGGTAAATTATGGGAGATTGTCTACGCGGTGTCTACAAAGAGCTCGAAGCAAAATATCGAGAGCGAGCTGAAAAATTAGATAAAATTGATACAATGTTGACACGAAGAGAAAAAGAAACAAGACAACTGCGCCAACTTAGACAAGGAATAAATGATTCACAAGAAGCAAGCAACCAGAGATTGGAACAAGCTTACACAGAAGCTGTGCCAAAAGAAGTGAGAAATAAGGTGGACACTGAGTTAGAGGAAGTATACAGAGCTGCTGAACAAGCCCAATCACCTGTTAATAATATTCAACCAGTTAGAGAACCTGTATACAACAAACCAATTGAATCGGCTGCTGTTCCAACAGACCCGATAAATCCGATTATAGTTGAAGCACCTGAAGAAATGGTTTCAGAAAACACAGTGAGTGTTGAAACACCTCACATTGTGCCGTTTACAGAAATACCAATTAGACAAGAAACACAATACATAGCAGAAGTTTCTGTTCCGCAACAAACAACAGATCAGCAAGTTGAGGACAGAGGAATACTAGGAGTCGGAGCAGCGCTCGTTGTTGCCTTCGGTACCGTGTATGGCGTACATAGGATAGTTAAAAAATTTAGATAGGAGTGAAATATGAAAAGATATCAAATTGGCGGAGAAATAGTTTTAGGAATTGCGTTAGCAGCTGCATCTCAAGGATGCGCAAGTGTGCAATCGCCTACTGATCAAAGCAGATATGAAACAGGATCACCTCAAGCTCCTTCTCCAACAGAAAGAACACCTGTGAGTCCAGAAAGAATGAGAGAATATAATGATAAATTGACACAGCTTTTAGATACTCATGTTGTAGGATCAGGTGGTTATAGGTCAGCTTTGTCTGCTTTGAGAACAGAATATGCAGATGTTGCTGCAGAATATGATGCTAGAAGAAATAAACCACGTGAGCAAAGATCTACTCCTCAATCTTCAACAAGAATTAGAGATCCAATTTTAGATGCAGTTGTTCCAACTAGAGCAGTTGAACCACCATTACCAAGACCAACAGTTCCAGAAAAATCAGAAGCAGTAGGCTTATTTAGACACTACGGTGGAGAGCTAAGACATTTCCTTGTTGAGCCACCTAAATCAGATCAATATGGTTGGGCTAAAAGGTATGTTTTAAACCTACCAAATGGTGCACTTTGGTTAATTGATCATACAGTTGGTCAGCTAGATAGACTAAGAGATGGAACACCGTCTGGATTATCAGGAGCTTATGAAAAACATGTCCCGACAAGCGTACAAACAGCTTTAGGAGCTGAAGCTTGGAGAGAAGCATTCAGAGTTGCAGTAGACAAAAATTGGATCAGTGAGGGCGATGCAATTCCGCAATTTTTCAATTTAAGTGATCACGAACCTGGTACAAGACCAGTTCCACCAAGCCCAACATCAAGTCCGCCTTCAGGTTTGGAAAACCCAACAAATACAGGTAGTGGAAATGCTGGATCAGATGGACTTGGATTAGGTGGCGGTGAAATAAAATAATATTTAGAGATATTTTGTAACCGTTTTCTTTTTGGTTGCAATATTTAAAATATGCAAAATAGAGTAATAGCACCGATCTCAGGATTTTTGGTTTTTTTAGTTTTGACAGGTTTAGTTTTAGGTTATCCTCTTCAATTAAATTTGCAGTCTAATTTGCCTGCAGGTGAAACATTCACAACATTTGTAGCAACATGTACAGATACTGTATGCTCATCTTTTGTTAGTGGATCAGAAAGAACAATACCTTCTCTAGGTAATTTGAATGTTTACACAATAACAGGTCCTGGAACAGTAGCATGGACAGAACTAGACTACAAAAACGAGTCTTACTTACCTCACATTTACAGGTTTCAAATACAAGAAGCTGACTCAAGTAAATCAGTTGCAGTTTCAAGAAATTTCCAGAAAAAATCAGTTTGTGAGGCTCAAATCAATAAGCTCGAGCTTTCGGCAGCATCAATTGGAGAAAACAACAGAGTCGTAGTTAACACAAGCATACAATCTGCAATGAGTTTCCCAAGAGATAGCCAGGGAAGAACATTTGATTTCTCAATGGTACCTATTCCAGCTAATTTAAAAGATATCTATTCAACAAAAACAAATGTCACACTTACAGTCAAGGATTCAAATGGACAAACAGTAAAAACAGAAACAAAGCAAGTCAATCCTTGGGTAAATAAATCAGATAACCTATCATTTGAATTCACACCTATTGTACAAGGCAACCACACAATTGAAATATCAACAGATGTTGTTGATCCTGTTTGTGAATCTGCAAATAGAAAAGCAACACAAGTCAACCTTACAGTTACAGACTCTGGTCCTGTAGCAAATGCAGGGGAAGATAAAATAGTTACTGTAGGTAATGTTGTTCAATTTGATGGTTCTGCAACAGTGACATCAGACAACGCACTTTTCTATCTTTGGGATTTTGGAAATGGAAACAAAGATGAAGGTCTAAAAGTAAATTATACATACCAAAATCCAGGTACATACACAGTCACATTGAGGGTAAGAGATATTGATGGACAGGAATCAACAGACACAATGATAGTTAAAGTTAATCCAATAAACAATTTCCCAGTGGCTGATTTCTCAGCTAGTGTAACATCAATACCAGAAGGCCAAACAGTACAATTTACAGACGCTTCTAGATCTTTAGATGGTTTCAAGTCAAGATTATGGTATTTTGGTGATGGTACAAATTCAACAGAGATAAACCCTCCTCATATTTTCAATCAACAAGGAACATATGAAGTCAAATTAAAAATAACAGACAATGACAATGATCCAGCTGAAAAAACACTTCAAATAATAGTTACTGACACAAAGCCTAACCCATCTTTCACTTCACCAATATCAGTTGCGAAGGGTCAGGTAGTTACATTTACAGATACATCAACAGCACATGATGGAATAAAATCAAGATCATGGAACTTTGGAGATGGGACATCTGAAACAACTGATAAGGTTCAGTTCAATCACACTTATCAACAGGCTGGTGTATTTTTAGTAACATTAAAAGTAAAAGATAATGATGATGACCAAGAAACAGGACCTGTTACAAGCCAGATAACAGTTACAGATCCTCAACCTCCAGTACCTACAACAAGAGAAATATCAGTTTCACCAATAACATATGACAAATCATCTTCAACTGTTTATTTGTTTGATCAGGTAACAGTGAAGGCTAATGTTTCAAACAATGGATCAGCAACAGAGAGTGTCACACTAAAATTAAAAGAAGGCCTATTAGATGTTTCAACTCAAACAATCAGCCTGAACTCAGGCGAAACAAAAGAAGTTTCATTTGCCTGGACACCTTCAACAACAGGCTCTAGAACTCTGACAATTGAATCAGTTGGTTTGCAAGGCGAAGCAAACACAGTAAACAATGTGCAAACACAAAACATAAAGGTTGTTTCTGTTAGAGAAAATTTGGAATTAACATTTGCAGACCCATCTAGATTCCCTTCACCTACTCATACAAAGAATTCAGACTTTTACATTTGGGTGAACATCAAAAACAAAGGTCTTGAAGACTTGAAAGATGTTAAGCTTGTCTTAGATGTTCCTTTAACAGTTGTTGATTCAAAAGATCATGTACTTTCAAATCAAAAAACTTTCGCTTTGATACCTTCAGGAAAGCCAGAAACATATCTGTGGAAAGTTTCAGCAGGTTCTATACCAAGTTCAGTTGTACCTAAAGTTTACATAGGCAGCGGAACAGACAAAGTAGAAATAACAAGAACTGTTGGCATACAATAATTTTATTAATCTTTCATCAAATAAATTAAAATACATCAAAATAGTTGAACACTGAAAAGTAATAAATATGTCAAAGAAATTGATAATCAGCTTGATGCTAGCATTTGTCCTAAGTTTTGTTAGTGTTAATGCTCTTCCATGCGCTGATGTTAATTTTAGTTATTCTCCAGAACAATTATCTGTTGGACAGAATTTTTATTTCAACATAAAATCAACAAACATAGCCTCTCCAGAAGATCCTTGGGGCGATTACAGGCAAGCAAACCTTACTTTGCCTTCTCAAATAACAACAACAGACAGCCTTATGGTCGATGTTTCAAACACACCATTTGAGGATATCCATGATTGGTCTGCTAAAGTTGTTCAAGAAGGCTCTTTCACAGCTACTGTGAAAATGTCAAACTCAACAGGAACATGTGAATTATCAAAATCAATAAATGTTGTAGCAAGTACAAATGCTCAGGGATTGAATTTTATTGCAAATCAACCTCAAACAATAAGTTCTCAATCAGCACTTGTAAACGTGACAATAACAGCATCAGAAAGTGTTTCAAATCAAGAGATCACAATAATAAAATTCTCTTCTGTTACAAATGGAACTTTGTCTGGGAAAAAACCAGCAGGAAGATATGTTGAAGTTGTTGTGCAACCAGATCTTGCTGTTAGAATAGCAAACGCAAGTTTGAAGGTTTCTTATTTACAATCTGAAATAGATTCAAACAACATAAATGAGGGCACACTAAGGCTTTACAAATACAACACAGCGACAAATGTGTGGGATCTTTTGACATCTACTGTTGATACTTCAAACAATTTTGTAGAAGCAACAGGTTTAACAGGCTTCTCCTTATTTGGTTTATTTGGAGATGAAAACGCAGCTCCTGCTTCAGGTGGTGGATCATCTGGTGGCGGAGGAGGAGGCGGTGGTGGGGGAGGTTCAGTAACAAGAACATGCACTCAATCAGATTTCACATGTACAGATTATTCTCCGTGTCAATCCTCAGGATCACAAACAAGAACATGTACTAAGAGAGCTGGCATCACATGTACAGGTGGTGTTCCTTCAACAACTCAATCGTGTACATTTGTAGCTCCGAAGCCAGTATGTACACCAAACTGGGAGTGTACAGCATTTTCAGCATGTTCATCAGGATCACAAACAAGAACATGTACAGATAGAAACAATTGTGGGACAACACAAAACAAGCCAATAGAATCACAAACATGTACAGTTCCTATTTCAGAAATTATAAAACCAAATGTTAGTGGTCTAACTGGTTTCCTAGTTTCACAACCTATCCTACAATACAAAGCGTCAGCAGGTGCATCTACTGTTTTTGTTTTGGACGATGTTAATCACACACTAACTGTTAAACAGGTCAAATCAGATTCAGTTATTTTGGTGATACAGTCAGATCCTGTTGAAATTGAAGTCAAAGCTGGAGAATCAAAATCAGTTAATATAGACGCTGATCCTGAAAATGATATAACTGTCAGAATAAATTCAATTGAAAATGGTGTTGTCTTATTGACTGTTGAAAAAACCAGAGAAGTATCTGCGGGCTCAGCAGCTGTAGCAGTAGTTCTTTTGATTATAGTAATAGTACTTGGTTTCATGGTTTACAAAAAGCGTTCAAAAGGAGAGCCAGAAGAAGCAGACGAGCCAGTAGAATTTGAACAACCAAAACCACCAAGGCCAAGACCCAAAGCAAGAAAAAGAATTGAGAAGCAATTTTCAGATCCAATTGATTTTGTACAGTAATTTCTGTGGGCTAATTAAATCAGGAAACACAAAAGATAAGAAAGATTGTATGATCTAGCAGATGTGAAATAAATTGATATGGCAAAACCTAAGGTATTATTGATTAGAACCGGTGGTACTATTGGGCAAAAACCCAATGCTCAAGGAATTCTGGAACCATCTCCTGATGACTATATTCATAGAGTCGAGGGCCTTGGAGATTTAGCTGATATTGATATTCAAGATTTAGGAAACATTGATAGTACAAACATGGAGACTAATCTTAGGTTTACTGATCCTACTAAAACAGAGAATGTAAAAGACCGTGCAGATATAGCACGGATGATTTATAATAATGCCTTCAAGTATGATGGTTTTGTTGTTGCTCATGGAACTGATACAATGGCAGAAACTGCAGCTGCTTTAACTTACATGCTTTCTGGTTTAAGGAAACCCGTGGTTTTGACTGGTTCTCAAAGGTCAATTTGGGTTCCACGAAGTGATGCGCAGAACAATCTTTATACAGCAATTCAGACAGCGACAAAGGATTTAGGCGAAGTTGTAATTGCATTTGGAAATTATGTGGTTAGGGGAACCCGTGCAAAGAAAGTTGATGAGGAGGGTTATGATGCTTTCTCAACGCCTGGCACAGAGCCATTGGGAAAAACAACTGCTTTGAGCGAAGGAATAAGATTAGCAAACCACAGGATTAGGAGAGGAGATTTTGATCCGCGAATCTTCACAGATTTTGATACAAGAATATTTCACTATACACATATATCTGGTGCAGCAGTTGAAGATGTTTTAATGGATATTGCTGAACACGAGGATGTTCATGGAATTTTAATGGGTGGATTTGGTCCTGGAAATGTTCCAGATAAATTATTACCATTTATTAGATCTTCTAGACAGCGAGGAAAACCAGTCTTTGTTTACACAAAGTGTGATACTGGAGCAGCAGATATGGGAATCTATTCAGTTGGTGTTTCACCATTAGAAGCAGGAGCAAAACCAGCAGGAGATATGACTATTGAAGCATTAGGCCAGAAAGTAATGTATGCTATTGGTAGAGCCAGCAGTGAGGGATTACAAGGAATAGAAAAAATAAACTTTGTTGACTCTATTATTAGAACGCCATATAATGGAGACATTACTGTAACTACAATAAGAAAATAAGAGCATTGATTCTGGTCCTTATTTCTGTTCTAAGACTTATTCAAAAGAAAAAGTCTAGGATTCATCCAAAAGAAAATAATATACAAACCAATATAAACAACTAAACCAATTATTAATCGAGAGTTATGGGACAGAAGATACAAGGTTATACAAGAGGATGGGGCCACACAAAGAGAAGAGGTCATGAGACAAATGTAAACTGTGGTTTCTGCGGGAAAATTGTTCCTAAGTATAGGACATTCGCAGTGTTCAAGGGCTTTGGAATAAACGATCCCTCTTTAAGAAAAGAGCTGGGCTCAGCAGCAAACCTATACACAGAGAGCAAGATGTATGCATGCCCTTCATGCGCAAGACATAGAAGCATTATTAAAAAAAATAGGAATAGGGGTTGATCTTAGGAATCCAATAATAGTTGGCATTGATCCAGGAACGACAACTGCTGCCGTTATCCTAGACCTGTCTGGCAATATTCTTTCTATTCAAAGCGGCAAAAATTTGAAAAGATCTGATGTCATCAATCTTATTCTAGAAAAAGGCGATCCAATAATAATCGCAAGCGATGTTTACCCTGTTCCCAAGTCAATAGAAAAGTTGGCTGCTTCTTTTAATTGCAAACTAATTCATCCAGAAGAAAACTATTCGAGAAGGGACAAATGGTCTTTTATGCGGTCTAATTTCGAAGAAACATATCGACACAAAAAACTCTACAAAAATCGGCATGAGCGAGATGCCTTGCTTGCAGCGATTTTTGGTTGGAATGCGATAAAGGCTTTGGTAAACAAGATAGAAACACGATTGGAAGGCGAGGAAATTTTTGAATACAGAGACCAAATAAAATCAAAGGTGATTTTGGAAGGAAGGAGTATAAGTTCTGCGATGAAAGAATATTGTTAAACTTAATAATCTCTTCTACAATCTATTCTATGAATTACAGTGAAACCGGCTTCAAATCAGGTGTTGAAATACATCAGCAACTCGACACAGAAAAAAAGCTTTTTTGTAGCTGCAAGTCCCAACTGACAAAAATCAAGTCATCAGGATCAATATCAAGAAAGTTGAGAGCTGTTGCAGGCGAAACAGGCGACATTGATGTAGCTGCATTGCACGAATCTGTAAAAGAAAAATCTTTTGAGTACAATATTTATCCAGATGAGTCATGTTTAATTGAATTGGACGAAGAACCGCCGCATCCAGTGAACCAAGAGGCTCTGAAAATAGCTTTGCAGGTTGCTGTTTTGCTGAACTGCGAAATACCAGACGAAATCCATGTGATGAGGAAAACAGTTGTAGATGGTTCCAATACCTCAGGTTTCCAGAGAACAGCAATTGTAGGAGTGAATGGTTGGATAGATACATCAAAAGGAAAAGTTGGAATCACAAATGTTTCTTTGGAAGAAGACTCTTCGCAAATTTTAGAAAGGACGGAAACAAAAGTTGTTTATGGTTTAGATAGGCTAGGCATACCTCTAGTTGAAATAGGAACAGCACCAGATTCAAAAGACCCAGAGCACACAAGGGAAATTGCAGAAAAGATAGGTCTTATTCTGCGTTCAACAGGAAAGGTCAAAAAAGGTTTAGGGACAATCAGACAAGATGTTAATGTTTCAATAAAAGGCGGAGCCCGCGCAGAGCTCAAGGGTTTCCAAGAGCTTTCTACAATCCCTTTGGTAATTGAAAATGAAATCAAAAGACAGCAGGATCTTTTGAAGAAAGGGAAAAAACCAGAAAAAGAAGTCAGGAAAGTTGAGCCAGACAACTCAACATCATTTTTGCGTCCAATGCCAGGAGCAGCGCGTCTATATCCTGAGACAGATTTGCCTCCAATACCAGTTGACCAAAGGCTGTTGGAGGAAATAAAAGCAAACCCTCCAGAATTTTGGGAAGAAAAACTGAAAAGGCTTTCAAAATTCTACAACTTGAATGAACAGCTTGCTGAAAATCTTTTGAAATCTGGAAAAGCTGACCTTTTTGAAACAGTTGTCAAGCTTGGTTTTGAAATAAACTTGGTGTACAGAACTTTGACAGCTACTGTAAAAGAAGTAGAAAGGGAAGTTTCAAACTCGAAACTAAATGACAACTTAGTTTTAGAAATTTTCAAAAACTCGCCTAAAAACATATCAAAGGAGGCGCTTTCTGAGGCCTTGAAAGCAGGAGCCGCAAGCGGAAAAGTTGAAAAAATAGAATCAGGATTGTCTGAACAAGAGCTCAGAAAAATTGTAAAAGAAGTCATTTCAAAAAACAAAGATGCTCTCCAAAAACACAATCCTGTAGGCATTTTAATGGGCGAAGTAATGAAACAAGCAAGGGGAAAAGCAGACGGAAAGCTTGTTGCAAAAATCCTCGGTGAGGAGATAAAAAATGTCTAACATACTTTACGAATTTGCAGAAAAAATCAACAAACTTGAAGCTTCTGGGAAAAAAATAATTAAACTAAATCTAGGCGAGCAGAGCCAGCCAACCCCAAAGATCATAATAAAAGCAGGAATAAAATCCCTGAAAGCAGGAGAGACTGGCTATGGTTCTGGTTTAGGGGAAAAATATCTCCGCGAAAAAATCGCAGAAATACAAGGAGTTTCTCCAGAAAATGTTGTAGTGACAACTGGATCCAAAATTTCAGTTTATTCCTTGATGAAAATACTTTTAGACAAAGGTGACAATGTTATTGTTCCTTCTCCATATTGGCCTGCATATGAACTGATCGCGCAAAACATAGGCGCTGATATACGGTTTCTAAAAACAAATTTCGAAGAGTGTTGGGAGGTTGATCCTCAAAAATTAGAGCAAATGATAGACCAAAGAACAAAGGCAATAATTCTTACAAACCCAAATAATCCAACATCGACAATGTTGAGTTCAAAAACTTTGAAAGAAATAGTTTCAATTGCAGAAAGAAAAAACATCTATATTTTATACGACAATGCATACATGGGATTGGCTTTCAAAAAACAGGAAAAAATAGAAAGCCCGAACCTGATAAAAATAGAAACCTTTTCAAAAGGCTTTGCAATGACTGGTTGGAGAGTTGGGTATACAATTTGCAAAAAAGAGCTTGCAGAAAAAATGTTGAAGTTTAACCAAATAACAACTTCTTGTGTGCCTAAGTTTGTGCAAAGAGCAGCTTTCGCAGCCTTAGAAAATAGGGAAAAAATACAAAGGAAGATGACAAACATTTCAAAGAAAAGAGCCTCTTTCGCTTGCAAAATTCTTAAAAAATATAACTTTGATTTTGTGAAACCAGATGCTGGTTTTTATGTTTTTCCAAACATCAAAGTTAACAGCATTCGGCTTGCAGAAAATCTTCTAGAGAAAGGAATTGGCATTGTTCCAGGCTCTGCTTTTGGCGATTATCAGAACTTTGCGAGAATATCTTTGACAGAAGATCTTCCTGTATTAGAAAAAGTTTTCGAGGAAATAAATTCAAGTGTTAATTTTCTACAGACTGTTTGAAAATCACTCTTTTCCCTAAAACATTTTTAAATGTGTTTAAAAATTTTCCTAAACTTTTTGAGCCATAATTGAGACTAATTTCAAAATAATGTTCTTTTTCTGCTTTTATGTAAAGTACAGCTACAATGGCCCCTACATATGCATAATATTTTCTCACTTCAGCCTTCTTTATGGATTTGAGTGGAATTTCAACACGATGGGGGAAAAACAATTTTCTGGCAACAAATTTTTTGTCATCTATATGGTATACGCTCATCCAGCAAAGTATGAAAACCATCATAAGCGAGAACAGCCAAAGAGCTGTCGCCCTTTCTGGAAACTCAGAATAAAAATAAAGCCCAGAAACAGTGAAAAACACTATAAGTATACCTAAGAACAAAAAAGAAAACAAGTTTGGGTACATCGTATAGCTAGTGTTCTTTTTCATCAAACTTTCTCCAGCCTTACAGAACCGCATTTTGGGCAGACTTTTTGAGCTGGTTCCATAACCATTGGTTTGCCTTCCCAACCACATGCGCACCTAAATTTAGCCATATACTAATTTGATTTCTCAGAATAAATACTTAGATTATTTTTCAACTAGCACAGCATTCACAATACCATCTTGTGTTGGCCTAGAAGTGATTTTAGCAAGACCTTTCTCTGTTTGTATAACGCTGCCCTTTGTCAAAACATTTCTTCGGACAAAGTGAAGGTTTGCCTTGTTGTCTTTTACTGTGAGAATTTTTGTTTTTTCGATTTTTCCTGATTTTGGATCAGCTACATTTGCAAATTGAGCTCCAAGAAGCCTTGTTTTAACATTTCCGCCATAGCCTCTTACAGCTTTATTATCATGTTCTTCTATTAGAGGCTCCAAGAATTGGCTTCCCCTGTCTCTTTTCTTTTTCTTCCTGTTTGCACTAAGCAAACCGCCTGTTGGTTTTCTCTTAGATCTCAAATGCCAAAACGCCATTTTTATCACCAATTAAATTCGAATTGTAGTTTTCTTTGGGTACGGTATACTTTCTTTTTCTAAAAGAAAGGATAGCTAATTATCTTTGATGCCTGGTTTTCTGTCTCTGTTTATTGTTTTTCTTTTCCAAGCATATGTCATGAGCTTGCTAGCTCTGCCAAAACCGCATGCACTGCAAGCTTTCTTTCTAATATGATATGAATGCCGCCCACATCTTCGGCAAAATATATGGGTCTTCTTATTCTTTTTACCGAAACTCGGCGTACCTTTAGCCATAACCAATTAATCCAAATATTCAACAACTAAGATATAAATACGTTTTACGCAGGTGAAACAAGAATTATGTTGTCTCCGCGGACAAGTACCTTTCCAAGCTTCAGGGAATCTTTTTCTCCATTCAATTCAGCGTCCTCGAGTAGGATGTTTATGTGCTGATCGAATGCTTTTAGTGTCCCTGTTATCATTTCGCTTGATTTTAGGCGTATTAATATTCTTTTGTCTGTTGAATTTCCCAAAATATCAAAGGGTTTCATTTTACATCACATTACTACGGCAAAACATAAAACCGCAGTCCAATTTTCATATATTTTAATGGTTTATATGCTTATAAACGTTAAAGCAGCGCTTCGCGTATATATAAAATTAGAATATCTAATCTATAGATTTTAAGGGCCCATAGCTCAGCCACTACCCCTTTCTTTTCAAAAAGAAAGGTGTAAGGTATCCCAAAGAAAACGGTATACATTTACACTCTGAAAAAGGAAATGGGAGCTGGAATGGTAGAGCGCTTGCCTCTTAGGAAAAGAAATCGATGGATATCGATTCCAACTGAGACAGCAAGATGTCGAGGGTTCGAATGCTAGCCTTTTCTTTAGAAAAGAAAAGTCTACCGTATCCAAAAGAACTAATATTCAAATGCGGTTGGGTCGAAACACAAGTCGAAGACTCAAGACTGAATTTCCCTCTGGGCCCGTATTACTTTTCAAAACTTCTCTAATATAATTCGATAAAATGTATGCCTATGCTTGAATGGTTTTAGATCTGTTCTTTGCATCTTCTTCTTTTGGATTATTTTTGATCTTTTCAAAAGCATCAAGGCCTTTTCAATGCTTAGTGAGTGAATTTCTTTATTTTTATCAAGACCTGTTATTTTTTCATCCAATGTTATTATTGCCAAACCACCTGTTTTTAGAAGATTTTCTATTCTAGGCAAGCTTTTTTCTATGTTTGTATAGAAAAGTGTATTTATACAAAGGACAATATCAAATTTGGTTTCTGTAGTTAGATTTTCTATATTACCAACACCAAACTTTATGTTTGGATAAAGTTTTCTGGCTTCGTCTATAAACCCTTTATTAGAATCTAAACCTTCTGCTATAATCCCATATTTAGAAAGTTTGTAAACTTCCCTTCCTTGTGCACACCCTATATCCAGAAGCTTCAATCCCTCTACTTTTTTGAAATGAATTTTGATTAATTTTATAATTTCTAATACAGGAGACTCTCTTTTCAGCCAATGTGACTGTCCAAATTGGACTTTGTTCTTATAAAGTTTTGATATCATATGAGCACTCTATGAAGTTTCATACTCAGAATCAGTAATTGGTTTTGAAGATTTATTTTTCCAAAAAGTATACCCAACCAAAGCAGCTATCAGGACAACAACAATAATTATAAGCGGCAGCAAAATCGATCCAAAATCAAATCCTTTTTCAGGTGGTTTAGGACAGTCTAAACTTGCCAGAGGTTTGTTTTTTTCTGTGCCGCAATTGTTTTTGTCTGTGCAGGTCCTTGTTCCACATTGGTTAGTTGGTTCAGACCAATCAGAGCATCCCCAATCCTCTTGGCAAAGTCCTGTGATTTTGTTCTTTTTTATTTGGAGTTCTGCGCTTTTGGTTTCTTCTCCGTTGATATCCTTTGCTATACACTGCCACTTGTTATCGTTTTCCAAAGTCGCTGAATATTGGGCTGTCCCTTCTTTCTCCTGTCTGTAAAAACTTTCCTTTTTCACCTCGCCTAAATTTGGCCCAAAAAGTATTTTTATTTCTGACAAACCTTTGTCGTCGGTTGCAGTGCACGTCAATGTTGTTGTATCTTCACCAACTTCTCCACTTGGTTCAATTTTTGTAATAACAGGAGGGTTATTTGATATTGTTTGTGCGCCTATTTTGAATGTTGAGTTTGATGCTTTTGTTTTGTTTCCAATAGAACATTTTACTGTGTAAACAAAATCACCTTCTGATCCAAACTTTGCCGTTTTTGTGTAAAGATTTGAGTTTTGGTCAAAAATCATTTGGGATTTTTTTGCAGTACCAGAAGGATCTGTATCAAATTCTATTTCACAGTTCGCGTTTGTTATAGGCAAATCATTTTCTGTGTAGAATGCGAAAAATTTTGCCTCCTGATTTGGGAGCCTCTGCAAGAATTTTGTCTCATCAAAAAGATCTAGGCTGATTTTAGACGTTTTCACTAAAACCGCACCGCCTGAGCTCAGTCCTTTTATCTCATAATAATTTTTTGAATCAAGTACAATAGAAGAAACTTCTATCCTGTTTTGGTTTATTGTTGCAATTCCTGGAGCTGTTATTGTCCTTTGGCCTGAACAACCTTCGGATGTATCGTTTACAGAAGTTGCTTCTGGGCAGATTACAATCCCTGAATCAGAGTTTGTGTTTTGCAAATATGCTGTTGGATTTGTTAAACCAATAATAGAAGATAGGTCTAAATATACAGCACCTTCTCCTGAAACCCCAATTTTTGCAGAAGAAAGATCTATGTTTGTTTCAGAAAAGCCAAGCGTAGCGCCTGCAACTGGTCCCAATGTAGGATGTTTTATTAAAACAGGAACATTTGAAAATGATTGGAAGCCTTGGTTCAATTTTTTTCCAGTCAAATCAAAAACCTCAAAACCAACAGGCACTGAAATAAGCGAGTGTGTTGTTGCTTCTGCTCCATCTTGTTTCAAAAATAAGCCTTGAATATTATTCCCATTTTGGTATGCAACAAAATAAAGTCCTGATTTGTTCAAATATGCGATAGAGGGATTGGTTCCAGTTGCTATATTTTTTTTGGAAAAATGTGTGAGTCCCCACGAAATATCAAAGGATGCAAATGATATGTTGCCTCCTTCCTGGAAAACAATTCCAAGCTCGCTATCTTTTGTATTGTAGCTAGATTCAGGAAGCCTCTCGTCTTCTGTGGATGTTGAAATTGGCTTGTCTGGTGTTATTGTAGCACCCTCCTTTATCTTAGTTAAGTATATGTCTTTTCCCAGACCTTGTCTAGAGTCTTCGTACAAAACATAAATTAGGTCATTTCCCTTTCTTTCCTCTAATTCTGGGAAATTTCTTGCTCCTGTTTCAGTTGATACTAATTGGTCAATTGTGGGAACAGGTGCACCTGTTTTATCAAACTCTTTGAAATATAGGTTGTTGTCAGTTGAATTATGGTAGACTATTGTGTATTTAGAAAAATCAGGATCATATACAATTCCTGGATTTGTTTCATCTTGAGCTGACGCAGTTACCTGAATTTCAGAAAAAATAGGATTTCCTGTTAGACTATATACTTGAAAATAAATATCGTCTTGACCGCTTCTTTTGTCTTGCCAGACAATTCCTATTTGCTTGTCTGCGGGATTAAAAGCTATTTTTGGGTTTGATTGTTTGCCTGCTGCTGAGATAGGAAAGTTTATCCCTTGTCCCAGTTTGTCAACAACAAAAACTTTCAAATCCTCCCCGCTTTCTCCAACAATTGCTGCTCTATCATATGATTTTTGGCCATCTATATTTGTAAGAGTGGGATCAATTGTTACTGTGTTTCCTGTTTGTCCTGTGTTTTGGTCAATGCATGTGATTGTTAGTGGGCTAGAAGTAAAAACACAAGGTGAATCCAAATCAACGACAAGAGGATCTGTGCCAGAAGAAACCTGAATAGACGCAGCTTGGATAATTGGAACTAACAAAATCACAAAAGCAAATAAAAATATTTTTTTCATCCTAAATCCTGTCATCGTCGCTGTCTTCGCTTGTTTCTAAAGGAATTGTTTTGAGGTTTTTTTCAACAACTTTCAGAGGATTGCTTTCCAAAACAGGTCCATGACCTGGAAGAATTTTATCAACTTTTAATTTCAGAACTTTTTCAATTGATTTCTTTAGTTGGTTTGCATCTCCGCCTGGAAGATCTGTTCTGCCAAATCCATCTGGGAAAATTGTATCGCCTGTGAAAAGCAGCTTGCCTTTCGGTTCGTATAAGCAAATTGATCCTGGTGTGTGTCCAGGTGTGTGTATAACCTCCAATGTCAAATCACCAAAAGGAATTTTGTCCCCGTCCTTCAATTTTTTCTCAACTTTCATTGGTCTCATTTGCTTCCCAAAAAAATCAGCTACAGTCGCCTCTTCGTCTCCTTTTTCCAAAACAGATGCATCTGCTTCATGTATCCATATCTTGGCATTTGTCATGTATCCGTTCCCACCTATATGGTCGAAATGGTAGTGTGTGTTGATTATTGTTTTTATGCTGTCTAAGCTGGATTTGAAAACCCTGAGAACATCCATTAACCGAGTGAAGTTAAAACCAACGCCAGAATCGATTAGAGTATCCTTGTTCAGATAAATGTTTGAATCTGCATCTGACAATTGAATCATTACAATATTGCCAATCTTCTTAACCGCCATAACTTTTTACCCAAAAGGTTAATCAAAAACGGAGCCTATTTTTTCCTTCACTGTTGTTCGGAAAAAATTACGGCTTCCACGATTAAACCTCGAGATCACCTTATACTTGTATTTTGTCAGAAAGGCATTTAAATACTTCGCTAAAAATCAGAAAGGTTTAAAACCTTGATAGTTACTTCGTCTTCTTCCCCAAAACACTTTTCACAATCTTCTCGCAGTCTTCGTATTTTTGGTCAAATGTGATGTCAAACTTATGTTTATCTAGGGCCAAAACTCCTGTTCTCGGTCCATTGATACCTGTTGATGATTTTTTAATTTCAACCTTTTCAATATCTGAGTATAAGACTTCAAAATTATTTTTGTCAGCCCCTAAAATTTGGGCTACAGAAAGTTTTTTGGCTACATCTGTTCTTTTTTCTTGTTTCTCTGTCACCTTTTTTTGGCCAATTTTTTGACCAACAACAGCACCAATTCCACCGCCAATTGCCATTCCAGCAAGTGCACCAAATAGCGGATCTGATAGCTGTCCGCCAACTTTTGCAAAAACTATTCTGTCCTGAAGAAAAAGTGCTGCATAGTGAACATTTCCACCAAACATTTTCACCTTTGTTACCCTAAAAGCTCCTTTTACATCTACCATACTATTAATCTACCAGTGCCCTTATCAAATCTTCCCTTGCAATTATCCCAACAAGTTTTTTGTTTTTTACCACAGGTAGCCTGTTCACTCTATGCTTTCTCATTTTTGCAGCAGCATCGTAAATTGTTGCTGTTGGTTCAATTGAAACTATTTTCCTCGTCATGATTTGACCGATTGTCTCAGCGCCTATTTCTTTCATTTTCCTTTGATGTTTCCTGTAATCAACTGCTGTCTGAAGAAGCGACATCACAAGCCCCTCTGGAGAAGGGTGGACAAAATGATTATTATTCTCAAAGTGTATGTCAACTGTTTTAGTTATATCAGATAAAGAGAGCACACCAATAACCATTCCATGATCAATAACAGGAGCGCCTGAAATCCTGTTTTTCACAAATATTTTTGCAGCGTCAACAATTTTGTCAGACGGTTTGAATGTAATGACTTTCTTTGTCATGTAGTTTTTGACAAGCTTAGTTTTCATATGATTAATACTACAGAAACAGATCTATATTAAGCCTTCAGTTTCCATCTTGTCTTCCCAGAATCTTCTAAAATAATTCCAATCTTCTCCAACTTCATTCTTATTTTGTCTGCTTCTTTGTATTCTGTTAGCTCCCTCATGTTTTTTCTTATTGCAACCATGTGTTCAACCATGTCTTCTGCTGTTTTGTCTCCGACTTCTGTCACCCTTGCTATTTCTCTGTAGATTGGAATTATTTTTTCTTTTAGATCCTCAACATTGCCTTCTTTTAACAAATTCAAGCCAAATACATTGTCAAACCACTTGAAAGCTTTCAAAATTTTTTGCGCATTTCCTGAACCAATTTCGCCGTCGTCTAGTTTTTTGTTCACTTCGCGCATGAATTCAAAAACAGCTTTCAGCGCATCTGAAATATTCAAATCATCATCCATTGCCTTCTCAAATTCATCCTGCGATTTTTTTATCAACTCGTCGACATTTGTGCCTTTTCCGTTTGCTTCTTTCAATCTCTTCACAAAATCTTTCAGCCTTTGTACAATTGTTCCACAAGATTTCAAGTATTCCAAAGAAAAGTCTAAAGGCTGTCTATAGTGTGCAGACAAAAGCGCATACCTGATTTGCATCGGTTTGTAGCCCTGAGCAAGAAGATCTCGAACAGTGTAGAAATTTCCTTTTGATTTGGACATTTTCTCGCCGTTAACAAGGAGATGTCTGGCATGTAGCCAATAATTCACAAATTTCTTTCCTGTTGCGCCTTCTGTCTGAGCGATTTCACATTCGTGGTGTGGGAAAATATTGTCTTCTCCTCCTGTGTGTATGTCGAAAGTTTCTCCTAAATATTTTGTACTCATTGCAGAACATTCAATATGCCAACCTGGATATCCTTCCTTTCCCCATGGCGATTTCCACTTCATCAAATGTTTGGGATCTTCTATCCAAAGCGCAAAGTCCAGTGGATTTTTTTTGTCTGGGTTTTCTTCAACTCTTCCGCCTGCACCTGCTTGCAAATTTTCAATTGTGTTTCCAGAAAGTTTTCCATAATCCTTGAATTTTTTTACCTCAAAATAAACATTGCCATTGACAACATATGCATATCCTTTTTCAATTAATTTTTTTATTATCTCCTGCATTTCTTTGATGTGTTCTGTTGCTTTTGGTCTGACTTCAGGCTCTTTCAAATTCAAAATTTTTGAGTCTTCCAAAAAAGCTTTTATATAAAAATCAGCAATCTCCAAAGGTGTTTTGTGCTCCCTCTCTGCTGCTTTTTCCATTTTGTCTTGTCCTTTAGAATCAGCAACATCATCCTGTGTCATGTGCCCGACATCTGTGAAATTCATGACTTGTTTTACATCATATGTTTTGTATTCTAAATATCTTCGAAGAATATCTGCAAAAATATATGATCGGAAATTTCCAATGTGCCCGAAATTATAGACCGTTAATCCGCATGAGTAGATGCGCACAATCTTGCCTCTAAGTGGAACAAATTCCTCTTTCTTTTTTGTCAATGTATTTGTAAATTTCAATGTCATATCCCCTCATATAAACTTGGAGTTTATAAATGTAAACTTGCTACTTCCTAAAAATCTCCTCTAAAGGAGTGGGTTTAGTCACTGTGTTTTTGAGTTCGTCTATTTTCAGTTTGTCCAATTGTTTAAACAGAATTTCTGGTTCGCTTATTCTATGGTTCTTTTTCAAGTTGATTTTGTTTGCATCAGACCATTTGTATTTTTCTGAAACATCGAGCTGATCCAAAATTCTTTTTGAAGTTGAAGGCAAAAACGGCTCGACCAAAATAGCTAAGTTCAAACACAAATTTGTGCAGAGGTAAATGACAGTTTCACATCTTTTTATATCTGTTTTCTTCAGTTCCCATGGTTTGTTTTCCTGGAAATATCTGTTTCCTTCTGCAGACAATTCTAAAATTTTCTGAAGGGCTTCCCTTATCTTGATTTGTTCAAAAAGGTCGGTGACTTCTTTTTGGGTTTTTTCTATTTTTTTGACAAGTTCCATATCTCTTGCTGAAAGCTCGTGGTAGTTCAATGTTTTGTCAAGATGATTGTACAAAAAAGACAAAGTCCTGTTTACAAAATTCCCAAAATTCCCAATCAAGTCGCTGTTGACCCTTGCTTCAAATTCGTCCCATTTAAATTCAGAGTCTTTTGTTTCTGGTATGATGTTTGATAGATAAAATCTCCAAATATCTACATCAACACCAGAAGATGCAAGCTTCTCACAGAATACGCCCCAACTTCTGCTTTTTGAGATTTTGTCGCCCTCATAATTGCAATACTGGAGGCCAACAACTTGATATGGTAGGTTGAATCCTCCGTGTGCTATGAGCACTCCAGGCCAAAAAATTGTGTGGAATGGGATATTGTCCTTTCCTAGGAAATTGTAAACTTTAGTTTCTTTGTTTTTCCAGAAATCTTCCCAATTTTTCTCATTTTTTTCTGCCCACTCTTTTGTAGAGGATACATATCCAATTGGTGCGTCAAACCAAACATAGAAAATCTTGTCAGAAAAATCAGCCAAAGGAACAGGTACGCCAAACTTCAAATCTCTTGTGATGCATCTTGGCTTTAGACCTTCTTTTATCCAACCTAAAGCCAAAGCCCTTACCTGTTCTCTCCACTGTGGATTTGAGTCTATCCAATCTTTTAGTTTGTTTTCTAGTTTAGAGAAATCCAAGAACAGGTGTTTGACCTTCCTCTCTATTGGTTTTGATCCACAGAGTTTGCACTTTGGATTTTTCAGTTGATCTGGATCCAAAAGCTTTGTGCATGCCTCACACTGGTCGCCTCTAGCCCTTTCTGACTTGCAATAAGGACATGTACCTTCAACATATCTGTCGGGAAGAGACAAGTCGCATTTTTTACAATATGGAAGCTTGATAGATTTCTCAGAAATAAATCCTTTGTGATTTATTATTTCAAAAAAGTCCTGGGTTGTTTTGTGGTGTATTGGTTTTGACGTCCTTGAAAAATTGTCATAGCTTATTCCAAACCAGTCATATATTGATTTGTGAATTTTGTGGAAAGTATCAACTAACTTTTGAGGTTCAATCTTCAATTCCCTTGCAGCAACCTCTGTCGGACTTCCATTTTCATCTGTCGCACCAATCAACACTGTTTCATATCCTTTAAGCCTGCAATACCTTGCAAAAATATCTGCAGGAAGATGTGAGCCTACTATGTTTCCAATGTGTGGAATGTTATTGGTGTATGGAAGCGCGCAGAGGATTAGTCGTTTTTCCATAATCTATTTATTTTACCTATTATTAAGAATCATCTCCCTCACAAGAGTCAAAAATTCCTGGGCTCTTTTGATTGATGTGTCTGCCTTATCTTTCTCTGCTATTTTTCCCATCTCATATGTAAATTCGCGTCTTTTAGACAGCTCAAATTTCACTTTTTCTATATGCTCACGTGCTTTTTGTTCAGCTATCTGCAAAATTTGAGAAGCCTCTAATTCCGCTTCCTGATATTGCTCTATAATGTGCTTTGTCATCTTTTTATCCAAGTCTAAGAAATAGTAAACCAGTGCATGGTAGGTTAGAGAATGCTTTCCTTGCTCTACATTAATTCTGCAACTATGTTTTGCCAACAGTGCAGTTGCAGCATAAAACATGGAGTAATATGCTGAGTTTATTACCCATGTGTACCCATCATATGTTGTTTTTAAGTGAAGCTCATCCTTTAGCCTGGTACTGTTTGATATTTCTGATAGTACTTTAGCTGTTTGAAGAGATACATCTGACTTAGCTAGGAAAAAATTGACAAAGTCCTTATCTGCTCCTATAATTAACCCTTCTCTTATTAACTGAGTTATAACTTCTCTAGACTTTTGAATATCTTTATCTGTTATCATTTTATCAACATCCTATAATATTGTTCTGAACCAAATAAAATTATGTGGTTTTTAATGGCTTCGTTTAACACATTCAAATCGCTTTTACTTCTCATCTCAAAAAAGCTCTCCTCTGTAGCTGTATTGATATCAAAATTGTAGCTAAGAAGGCCTAATGCTGAATTAACCCACTTTTCAAAATCCTCTACATTTGTTTGATTTGGTACAATAAAGAAAAGATCAATGTCGCTCTTTGCGGTCTCTGTTCCTTTTGCATAACTTCCGAAGACAATGCAAGTAAAATAAGTATAATTTATTTTTTTTAAATCAGTTTCGATAAGCTTAATTCCTTTGTGTTTTTTTCCAAAATCTTCCTTTCTCAAATTCTCAATGTAAGAAAAAAGGCAAATGTTTGAAGAAAGATTTATTTTACACAACTTGGTTTGGCCTATTTTCCTAACTGAGGCTATTCCGTCTTTTTCAAGATCACCAACAGCTTGATAAACAAGCCTGTAGTTGACTTCTATTCTTTTTGAGATTTCCCTTATGTTGTAGTCTTTTGTAGGATCTGAAAGCAAGAGCTTTAGAATCTCTACTTGGGTATTATTTATTACCATAAGTAATAATATTATTACTTTAAGTAATATATAAGCTTTACGTCCACCTACCCAGTTTTTGGCAAATCTCACACGCTTTGAACATGTTTCTTCTTCCATCTATCCAAAAATCTTTCAATCTTATGTGTGTCATGCACACTGTTTTCAGACAAAGATCACAGATCCTCTGGCAATTGTGACAGGTTCTTTCTGAGCAAACCCTGCAAACAGGACTTGGTCTCTGCTCTTGAACAAAAGATGAGCAGACCTTGCACTCCTTTATTGGGTTGTAAAATTCCATTTTCTCATCTCCTCATAAGTTGTTCTGTGTTGCGGTTTTGAATCTTCCAAAAGATGATTCCATTTTGCTAAAAATTCCCAGTTTAAATGGACAATTTTTTTCTTTACTCATATCGTTTCCTCCCAAATATTTTTTATTTCTTCAGATTCAACAACATATGCAAAATGTACGCCAAGAATTTTCAGGGTTGTTGTGTGCAAATTTTCCCTTTCCTTAATTGTCGCAACAAGATCTTCTGCCAAAACAACATTGAACCCTTTGCTGAAAGCAGATCTCACTGTTGTGTCAACGCAAACATTTGTTGTAAACCCTGCAACTATTATGTTTTCAATATCCTTTTCCCTCAAAATCTTTTCCAATTCAGGGTTTGTGAAAGCGTCGTATTGGTTCTTCTCCAAAACAACATCTTCTTGTGAAGGTTGGATTTCATAAAAATCATGTCCCCAGCTTCCTGGTTTTGCGAAAAAGCTTCCATGAGTGAGTTCCATTTTCTTCCGAAGATTCTCAGGAAGCTGGTCTCGGTGTTCAGTCATTTTTGTGTATATGATTGGCAAGCCCTTGTTTTTTGCATTTTGAACAAATTCTTTTATTTTTGGAATTGCTTTTTGCAGCGGGCTTACATCCACACCAAGATTTTTTGAAAAAAATCCTTTGCTTGAGCAGTAGTCGTTTTGTGGATCAATCACAATCACTGCTGTTTTTTCAGGTTTCACAAATTCTTTCATATTTTCCTCCTTGACTGGTCTATTTTTCCATAAGCCATCCAATCATTTGCGAAAATCATTCTGCTTCTTGCATCTACATCTTTCACATCGTGTGGTTCTTGGTGAGCACTTCCATAGAAGTGTGTTGCGCCTAAATTGTAAAGTTCAGGATTTCTTCTAGACCACCTCCAGAGTGTGTACAGTGCACCTTCTCCCATAAAGCCGCCTTTTGAACCGCTATATGTCAAAGGCTTCCAATCTGTTGCTGAAACCTCTCTTTCCCATTTTTCTTTTACTTCTTGGTATTCTCTGTCTGATCTGATTATAGCTTCAACAACTTTTCCTCCACCTGTTGTTTCTCTGACAGGGAGTTTTTTTACATCAACAACTTCGTCTGGTATAAGGCCTCTAATTGCTTGTTTTAAAAGCAATTTTGTATCAAAAGAGCCATCTGGAAGTTCCCTATATTTTTGATATTCTGGAATTTTTCTACAAGCATCTAAAATCCTTTCAAATGGAGCTCTGTTTTCAACTCCATGTCTTCCAAGCACCCAAGTGTTTCTTACATATTCATTTTCCCCTATCTGTGTGATCAGAGAATCTGTGTTTCTTTCTCTGTTTGGGAACATGTAAACCCAAGGATAGCCAACAAGAGCCTCGTCTGGTCCACCCGCTGTCATCACAACTTTTGCGCCGAGGTCTCTTGCTTTTCTTGCAAAAAGATCCTCTGGCAAAGCGCAAGCCAAGTTTGGGTAGCTTGGTCCTAAAACATCTAAAAGCCTGTCTATGTTTTCTTCGCCGTATTCTGTTGTCAAAACCTCAACATGATGTGGGATATGTATTCCAGATTCTCTTCTGTATTTTTCTAAAACAGATCTTGCTCCTGGAAGGTCTCCGCCTTCTGGGTTTCCATCATGTACAACTGTGATACATCCTAAAAATCTGTCGCGGAGTTCCTTTGCAACTAAATATGATAAAGTAGAACTGTCCTTTCCACCTAAAGCAACAACCAGTGGGCTTTTCCCATCTCCTTCTGGAATTCTCGCACTTGTTGCTTGTTCAACAATTTCTCTGAATTCTTCTGGGCTCACTTCCTTTCTTTCTCCAAGCTCTTCAAAAGAGGGAACATCTGCCCAAAGTTTCAATTCAGCTTTTCCATCTCTAACCTTTGCATATGCTCCCGGAGGAACAATTCTCAAACTTCTATATGAAAATCCTGCATTTGTTAAAGCCTGGCTCTCGCTTGCAAATCCAACTCTTCCATTTTCCTCTGCATAGCAAAGTGGGAACAAACCGTGTTTGTCCCTTGCAGCTACATATTCTCCGTTTATTCGTCCAAAAAATCCAAAATTGGCATCAGCTTCTCTCAACCCTTCCACACCTTTCTTTTTCACCAATCTCAAAAGAAGCTCTGTGTCATTTGCTGCTTCCAATCCATATTTTTCTGAAAGCTCTCTCCAATTGTAAACTTCATGGTTTGCTGTGATCACGTTTTGTCCTTCTCTCAAAGGCTGTGGATTTTTTCCTGGCCTAACTATCGGGAGGTGTGCATGTCCAAGAGCAAGATCCTCTTCTACATACGTATCTGTTCCATATGGTCCTCTTGCCTCTACTCCTTTGAGTCCCTTTTGCAAATCAGATAATTGCTCCTCCCTGCTTCCACAATTCCCACACAAACCAACTATTCCGCACATAGTTTAGTCACCTTCAATCTCAAACTCTTTTTGCAATGCTCTGTATGTTGGTTCGTCCATTTTTCTCATTGTAATTAAATTCAATTCGTCTCTTCTGTTATGTCTCCAAAGTTCTAAAGCCACAGGATCTTTGTCAATAGTATCTTGAGTTTGTTCATGGAATTCATAGTGTTTATCTAATGTCAGGAAACGAGGATTAGGGCTTACCCAGACATCCGAACCGTCTTCTCCTTCTTCCCATCCACCACACACTTGTTCAAAGCGATATAGGTGAACATCAACATCGTTAATACTTTGTTGGCATGAATTGATTTCTGGAATACCTGATTCCCCCCAATACTTCCTACTTTTATCTGTCATGTCAATTGCTCTTTGCCTAGCCGATTCTACTAGAAACTGTTTAACGTCTTTAGGCGTTGACGGATGTTCAATCATTGATGCTAAATTGCTTGGACTGTAAAAGGCCTCCCATCCAGCTTTTGAATTCTCTAAATTTTCTCTGTATTCATTCCAAGCAGCAAGTGACCTTTGCATTGGTTCCAAACCGCTAAACTTTTTACTTTTTAATCTATACAAAGCACACGGTGTTCTATAATCTGTTTGTATTGTCATACTCTAAGCACCTCCCCAACCAATCATCCTGTACTGCGTTTTTGTGTCTTCCCAAGGATGTGTTCTACTTTCCCCTGCCATTCTTTGCCCAAGTTCAAATGGACCAACTTTAAACCCAACATTTGGGTTTGGTCTTTGATTTGCGTCCTCATCGAACGGTGATCTTATGTCATCTCCTACCATATTGAAACCCCCTTAATTGCCCAGCGCTCATCTTTGTCTCCTGCGTTGCAAGAGACAATCTCGCTGTATTTTGTTATCACTTTCTGATAACTACTTAATCTATAGAATGGGTACATATCAAACTTTGTTTTAGTTTTTTGTCTAAATGAGGAAAAGTATATAAGTAAAATCGATAAATTAGTTACATAGAGAGAAAATAGTGGACTAAATATAGAACTACGAAGCTTTGGTACTGTGGCCACTAAAAGAATGACTTATGAAGGAATTAGACAAAAAAGACTGGAAGCTCCTATACCACCTATGCCAAGATGCGAGGCTTAGCCACAGCAAGCTAGCAAAGTTAGTCGGCCTGAGCAAAAATGCAGTCACATACAGGATAGAAAGGCTAAAAGAAAAAGGAATAATCAAGAAATTTTTCACAGTAGTAAACTATGATACCCTTGGATACAAGTCATTTAATGTCTTGTTAAGACTAAATGCAACAAAAGAACAGGAAAAGGAAATTATATCTTATTTGGCTTCAAATCAAAACATATCTGTTCTGGACAGTTTAGTTGGCGAATGGAATTTGTTTGTAGAATTTGGCTGTAAAAATTTAGATGTTTTTTACGATTTTATATCAGAATTAAAATCCAAATTTTCTCCAATTCTGGATACATATGAAATCCACTTCACTCTTTTTCCGTACAAGGTCGAGCAGCTGCCTGTTGAACTTGTTGAAGAAAAACAACAGCCAAAGCCTTTCATAAAGGGAAAAGATGCAAAAGTAGATGAAACAGATTTGAAACTTTTGTCAGAGCTGGACAAAAACAGCACAGCTACTTTGTTTGAATTAGCAAAATCTCTTGGGATAACATATGAAACAGTTTCAGCTAGAATAAAAAAACTAAAATCCAGCAACATTATCCTTAAAATAACAGCACAGATAAGCCTTGGGTCTCTTGGTTATGACGTTTACTTGTTGATTCTGGATATGAGAAACTTCACCCAGGAAAGAGAGGCAGAGCTACGCGGTTACATTAATGGCCAAAAAAATATAAGGTATGCTTTTCTGAGTGCCACAAAACCTGTTCTGTTCATTTATCTTGCTGTAAAAAAATCAGAAGAGTTGAATACATTTTTGCTCAATACAAAAGAAAAATTCGCAGATGTTATTGTCAATCAAAAATATTTGTTGAGCCCTGAAAATTTGAAATATAGCCTGTTTCCAGAGGGATTGATAAAATAGAATTTATTCCTCTACTACAATAGATGTGTGTTTATGCAAACTAACGAAATCAAAAAAATCGCCGAGAACATAGCCACAGCAGAATCTGGCAGACGAAGCCTTGGCGAGTTTGTGAAAAAAATAAGTCCGCAGTTTGATCTGGTAAAAAATGTAGAGCCTGCAAATTTAGAAAACATAAAAATCGCTGGCATTGATGGGGGGATTGTCAAAACCACTCTACATGGCTACGATCTCATACTTGCCCGCGCAGTTGGTGTCTGCTTTAATTTCAAAAACGGAAGAATTGAAAAAGTTGATTATTTTCCCTCAAAATTCCCGCCATCAAAACCTTTCACACTAGAAGCTTCTTCTGAAGTTGATTTCATGTATTTTTCTTCTATTGTGCGCCAGCTGCTGGAAATCCAAAGAGCAATTGATTGTATAGAAAAATTCAAGCCTGAAATCCTTCTTTTAGACGGTTCAATTGTCCCCCATTACATGTCAAAACCATCAAAAACATCGGTTGTATACACTGAATATGAAAAACTTTTAGACCTATATAAAAAGTTATACGAAAAAATTGAAGAGTCAGGAACATTTTTAGCTGGTGTTGTTGAAGATTCAAGGAATGACAGGTTTTGCAAACTGCTTGGAAAATTTATTTTGCCCAAAATAGAAAATCAATCCTTCAGCGGTTTATTGGAAAGAAGCAGGGACACAAACCTCTTGTTTTGGGTTCTCGACAAAAACGAGCGCACGCAAACATTTTCATATTCAGAAGACGAAAACCTAAACCAAAAAGAACTCAACAAAAACGTCTATTCGTTTTATATAAAAACAGCAAAATACGATAGGCCAGTTCGTGTTGATTTTTTGGACAAGGAAAAAGAAGATTTCATTGCATCTGTTTTACTTTCAATAACAGGTCAGCACAGTGGATATGGCTTCCCTACAGTGCTTATAGAGGCAGACAATGTTGCCAAACTCTCTGAGCAAGAAATAGACAACTTCTATTCCTTTATTTTGAAATACACGGGAAATCTACCAAGTATTATGCGTTTGAGAAGAGACCAAAGACCATTTTGATTTTGTATTGTAGTTTCTTTTGGGATACCTTACCACTTTTCTTTTCTAAAGAAAAGGGGTAGTACACCGGAAATTTGCCAAGCATAGTGCGATTGAGAAGGGATCAGAGACCTTTTTAGGGCAAAACCAGTTGAACAAGGTGCTTTTATTTTTATCTATTGTATATATTATATGAGGCCATTTATCATATCGTTTGTTGCGCTTTTGATTTTAGTAGTTTCAGTAGCTGCAGCCCCAATAATCACAATTCACTCACCACAGCAAAACCAGGTTCTAAATACATCAACTGTTTTTATCAACGTTTCCTCAAACTCAACTGCAAACTTTACATACACAATTGATGCAGCCGCTTTCGATGTTTTGGGCACAAACACAACATTGGCTTCAACATCAATCAATACGTCGGAGGGTTTGCACACCCTAACAGTAAAAGCAAAAGACTCAACAGGAAATACAACAACATCTGTAAGCTTTTTCGTTGATTCGACCCTACCTTTGGTCACATTGAATTTCCCTGAAAACAATTCTAATTTCCAAACACAGCAAGCCAATTTCATTTTCACCGCCTCAGATAATTTAGCAAGTTCCTTAGCATGTTCATTTTCAATAGATGGAAAAGAAAAACAGACAAAGGTTTTAGTTAATCCCCAAAAAGCCGAGTTCGCAGAAATTGTTTCTGAGGGAAACCACAATTGGTCAATATCTTGTAAAGATCAAGCAGGAAATACAAGAACACAAAGCAGGATATTTTCAGTTGATTCTATTTGTGGAATAAACACGTATAACATTGGTGTGCAAAACAATTTGATAACATTTTTTGTAAAAAATACAGGAACAAAGGATTACTTCGCTGAATATACAGTAAAAGTAAATCTAGACCAAATTGTAAAGGATTTTGTGCAAGTCAAGGTCGGTGAATCAAAGCTTGTCCAAAGAAATTTCCAATTTGAGGACAATAAAGATTACTTGATAGAGTCTTTTGTAAAATCAGACTGTGGAATGGAAGATAGTTTATCAGTGCAATACAAAAAAGTAGGTCCTGTCTGCACAAATCCAGACGGTTTTACAAGCGAAATAAAATGTGATGCAGCAAATAGAAGGATGATACAGTGCTTGACAGGTGGTCAGTGGTCAGAATATAGTAAAGAGCAATACCTATATTGCAATTCTTGTTCACATTGTGGGGATGGTTTGATAAATTGTGGTGAAACAGAATCGACATGTCAACAAGACTACAGGCTTCAGGCCTCGTGTGATTGTTTGAACAAGCGACAGGTTGTTGGCTCAACTGTAATAACTGGTTCAAATTTCTACAACTCGTGTAGGGGTGTCTGCAACTTAGATTGCTCTTCGGATTTTGAATGTCCGAGTGGATTTTGCTCAGATTTCAAGTGCGGAATACGCCCGGGATCTTGCCAACTATCTTTGGATGATTTGGAATACAACTTGCAGGCAGGGGTCAATTCAACTTCATATATACTAGCAAAAGCAAAAAACATTGGCCAAATCCCAACAAATGTGACACTGACCTTGAAAGTTGATGGTAACCAATATAACCAATCTACCTTCCCTCTGGCTGCTTTAGAAGAAGCATTGAAAACTTTTTACTATTCTCTAACCCAAGTAGGAAATCACAAAGTTTCTTTGGATACAAGTGCATCTTGCGGTTTTTCTCAAACAAAAGAAGTTGATGTTGAAGTTGTTAACAAAACAATCACTTCTATAAACCTAGATGTTCCAGCTGTCACAATAGTTGATTTGGATCCTCTTTCAATAACAGCCAATCAAGGCAGTGACAGCACATTTAAAATAAGCATCAAAACAACAAGACCACAGACATTTGTTTTGAATATTTCTGGAGTCCCGGAAAGCTGGCTGTCTTACCCAAGTATTATTGGAACAGGAAGGGAGCGGGATGTTTATGTTCATTTGCTTGCAAGAAATTCTGGTGAATACAATTTATCTATTTCAGTTTTAGGCGAAACCCAAGAATTCAAATTCAATCCACAAGTAGTTGTCATTGAACCAGAAACAATTGGAGAAAGGGAACTTATTTTGGCTCTTTCTGTGATTGCAGTTTTGTTCATAGCTGTCCTGTACTTTGCTTTCAAAAGGTTCGAACATGAAGAATTTGAGTACGATTAAGCCCTTTACTAAAAGGCTTATGCCAGTGAGAGCTGGAAACTGATCCGCTGATCAGTTTCGGTTTCCGCGGAGGCTAAAATTTGCTGCGCTGCGGCTTGAAAATTTTTACGCCTTCCATGACCTTTTATCCTAAAAGGTCAATCAAAACAGGAGGCTAAAAAATTGCTCATTTCGATTCGCAATTTTTTTACGCTTTCCACTAATTCAATATATACTAATTCTAACAAAATAACATATATGAAAACCAGAAAAATCTGTAAGATCCCAATTTCTGAGAGGGAGTTAGAACTTCCCAAAACACAGTTTGTCCAAATAATGAAAATCGCAGAAGAAGCAAAAGATATTATTTCTCTAGGTCCAGGCGAGCCTGATTTTGATACACCAAAACACATCAGAGACTTTGCAAAGAAAAAACTAGATGAGGGAAAAACACACTACACAGCAATTGGTGGAATGTCAGAAGTAAAAGAAGCTTTTGCAAAAAAACTTAAAAGGGAAAACAAAGTTTCTGTTGATCCTGAATCGCAGATCATAGTCACAGTCGGTGCAAAAGAAGCAATCCTTCTGTCTCTCATGTCGCTTTTAGATCCTGGAGAATCTGCAGTTGTCCCAAATCCAGGATATGTAGCCTACATTCCTATAATAGATACCTTGAATGGCAAACCAATTTCTATACAACTAAAACCAGAAGAAAATTTTGAATATGATTTGGACAAAGTTAAAAAACAAATCACAGACAAAACAACTCTATTGATTTTGAATTCGCCTTCAAACCCTACAGGAACTGTTTTTTCCAAGAAAAAGTTGGAGGAGATAGCAGACTTTGCAAGAGATAATTGTTTGATTGTTCTTTCAGACGAAGCTTATGAAAAATTTGTTTACGATGGTGAAAGGCACATAAGCATTGGAAGTTTGAATGGAATGGAAAGTCATGTTGTCAGTATTTTTTCTTTCTCAAAAACATATGCAATGCCTGGCTTTCGTGTTGGTTATGCAGCAGGTCCAAAAGACATAATAGAGGCAATGACGCGACTCAAACTTGGATCAACATTGTCGACGCCTACTGTTTCCCAACTTGCTGCAAAATATGCTCTGGAAAGTTCGCAGGCTTCTGTTTCACACATGTTGAAAGAATATACAAGAAGGCGCACTCTGATTTACAAAAGAGTTAGGGAGATAGGTTTTGAGTGCCAAAAACCAAAAGGAGCCTTCTATCTTTTCCCATCAATAAAAAATTTCGGTCTTTCGTCTGTTGAGTTTTCAAAATTCCTTTTGGAAAAAGCCAAAGTGTTGGTTGTCCCAGGAACTGAATTCGGAAAATATGGAGAAGGTTTTGTCAGGATGTCCTACGCAACTGAATATCACAAGATAGAAGAGGCTATGGATAGGATTGAGAAGGCTGTGAAAAAGCTAAACTAATTTATATTTTTTGTTCCTATCTAAATTATGGCAAAAATAGGTATTATAGGCGGCTCTGGTCTTGATGATCCAAAAATTTTGGAGGATTTTCAAGAAAAAGATGTAGACACACCATACGGCAAACCTTCTTCCAAACTAACTTGCGGAAAACTTTCTGGTGTTGATGTTGTTGTTTTGGCTCGACACGGGAAAGGTCACACGATCATGCCGACAAAAGTGAATTTCCGCGCAAACATTTGGGCTCTAAAACAGCAAGGCTGTACACATATTTTGGCGGCAACAGCTGTTGGTTCTCTTAGAGAAGAAATAAAACCTGGAAATTTGGTTTTCCCAAACCAATTCATTGATTTCACAAAACACAGGACACTTACTTTTCACGAAGAAAAAGTCGTCCATACACCAATGGCAGAGCCCTTTGACAAAAAGCTGAGAGAGCTTCTTGTGAAAACCTGCGAAAAACTCGGTTTCCCATACAACACAGACAAAACAGTAATCACAATAGAGGGACCAAGATTTTCAACAAAAGCAGAATCAAAAATGTTTAGGCTTCTTGGCGCAGACATAATCAATATGTCTACATGCCCTGAGGTTATTTTGGCAAATGAATTGGAAATACCATATCAATCAATTGCAATGTCGACTGATTTCGATAGTTGGAAAGAAGGCGAAGAACCTGTTACATGGGACATGATCAAGGAAAGAATGCACCAAAATTCTGAGAAAGTGAAAAAATTGTTGACAGAAGTTGTTGGAAAGATATAATTATGCAATATCCAAAGCAAAGAATAGAGCCGGTTGGTTTGTTTGAACTTTACAAATTAGAAGAGGTTGGTGAATTTGATAAAAATAGTTTGAGAGATAGGCTTAGTCAAATACAAAAGGATTTGGATCGTGTCTGCGAATTTGATTTGAGAAATCCATTGACCTCTTATATTTTTTGCTCGATTGTTGTCAGAAAAGTTGGTTTTCAGTCTTGTGAGTATGAAGATATTAAAGATGATCCCTCACTAATTTGGTTGCTAAGGGGAAATTTTAGCATTCTTGATCTAGGAACAAGAGACCAACAAATAGAAAGTTTTAAGAAAAATTATATGAGAGCTCTTAAGTCTGCACCTGAAAGATTGGATGGGACTTATCCTATTTCAATAGAAATAGATATAGACGGATGTATAGATGTTGTTAGAACACAGCTCTGAAATTGGTAAAGACTTATGGCTAATAACAAAGGATTGCTTGTTGTATAATTTGGCTATAAAAGAGCTATGTTTTGAACAGAGTTAATTTATATGTTTAACTACCAACTAGTGAAATGAGATTTCCACAAGTCTCTGGATACAGATTATTGGAGAAGATTGGTGAAGGTGAGTTTAGAGATGTTTATAGGGTATGGAAAGTTTTGGAATTTGGCAACAGATCAAAAGAAGGTGATAGGACAGACATTTATCCGTGTGCTTTGAAAGTATACAAAAACCCAAGGCATATAAACACAGGGCTCGAAGAGTTGAGAATTAGAAGAGATTCTCTTAAAGGGGGTCAGGGATCTGAAGGTATAGAACAAGTCTATAATTTCGGGTCGTTGGATGGGGGGCTTTTTGTTGAAACAGAACTTATAGATGGTTATCCTATATTGAAAAAGCAATTTGAAGATGTAGAAGGAAAAAGAAAGTGTGTTGGTTCTGTTTTTACGCGTAATTTTTCCTTTGTTGAAACTGTGAAAATTGGGATCAAAATTGCAAAAGCTTTGGAATACCTTCATTCCAGAGGATATGTAGCAAGAGACCTGAGTTTAGCCAACATCATGGTTAACGATGACCTTTCTGTTGTCAAAATATGTGATATTGATCACATAAAAAGAATAGGTGATACTGTGAAGCCTGAAAGCAGGCCGGATGGGGTCACAAAAATAGTAGGTCAGGAATACATGAATTTTGATATGCTTGAAAGAAGCGACTTGGCCTTAGATGAGTCAACAGATCTTTATGCTTTGGGGTGTTGCATGCTTTACATGCTTAGCAGAAGGGAGCATAAAATAGAAGCCAGTAGTCCGGAAGAGTTTAGAGAAAAACAAAGAAAACTTGCAGAAGACATTGATTTTGGAAATGTCCCAGAACACTTGAAAAATGGCATGAAAAAAGTTTTAGTGGAGGTGTTAGGGCTTGATGGCAAAACAGCAATGCCAGTGAATGCTAGTGAATTTCTGAACAAAATAGAACCAATAAACAGAGACCTTAGTCTGATTTATAGGTATTCGGGGATGCCTGTAATTGCTAGGTGTGGAAGGGGTAGAGATCTTTTTGTTTATGGTTTAGTTAGAAGTGTGGATTACCATAGAGGGGTAAGAACGGCTGACATGAAAAAATTAGTTTTTGAAAAACTTGTTGTCCTTGAGGCTATTCCTGATGTTCGCTTTTTTGCCGATTCGCCCCAACCAACTAGTATTTTAGATCCAACAATAGATGAGATTAAGTCAAATAAGGGGAAATCATTCAAATCGAGAAAAGATCCTAATTTACTAGTAGCGGATTACTCACTAGAAGGATATAGAGCAACTATTGAGACTCAACATCCTTCCCAAGGAAGATTAATGTATAACACATGTTATATTGGACACGAAACAGGCGAACTGCCGGGACATGGGAAAGGTCCCCTATTTTTCCATATATTCGAGCGCGAGTTTTTTGAAGGTCCAATAAGTTTCAGATTTGACGATTCTGCTGAAATGCTACATTTGTTTAGAGATCATGATCTTGACAAAGAAATAGAAGGCTCTGAGGAAAGTGCTCTTGAGGAATGTGAAGGTGGTTTCATGAAATATCTAAAAACTTCAGAGAAATTGAGAGAAAGCGCCATGGCAAAATTGCGATCAAGAGGAAAGTGGGTCAGGATTAACGAGCTTTTGGAGGCTTCTGAATAAGTTTGTCAAAGTTTATCCCAAATATTGGCTGGCTTGCATCATATGTGTCTATTATAATTTTACCCAACGTTGAAATTAGGAAAAGGTTGTCTTTTGGTTGGGATAAAAGGAGTTTTTTGGCTTTTTCCATATAACTTTCTTTTGACTCATATAGATGGATATTTTTTTCTATATTAAAATTGAAATACATGTCATGTATGTGTTCCAGTATCTCATTTACGTCTTTAAAGAATTTCATGCTTTCCTTGCTTATTGATTTTGGGTGGTTTTTGTTGTAGTGGTTGCAAATGAGCTTGTAAGAATCTCCAATATTTTCCAATTTTTGAACAAGATGATAATAGAATTGGGGCATTTCATTTAGATTGTCCTTGAAAATGCTGAGAGCCCTTAGCGAGTAGAAATGAAGCTTGTTTTGCGTCTTTTCCAAAACAACTGTGTTGGAAAGAGAATTAAAATCACCATTTGAAAAATTCTCAAATACTCTTTTCGAAAAGTAGATTGTTATGTCAAAGAACCTTTTAAACGCTTTTTCAAAGTCCTGATCGTTTATGTCTGTTATACTTTTTAAAAAAATACTGTTGTCTTTCTGTTCAACTATTTCATAGCCTATTAATTCGCCTATTCTTTCTTCAATTGTTTTTATGTATTCTGGATTGTCAAAAGTGAACAATATCTCATCCACTCCTGACCTGTATGCATGGAATAGTATCCTCAGGATTGTGGGCTTGTGAGCTGGTAAATTGACTTCTATTCTTTTTATATTATGCTTCTTACTTGAATAGATTATCAAAGAACTTCCCTTTTCTTCAATCTCCAGTATATCACCTTTATCCAGCCTGTTTTTTTCAGCCCAGTTTTTAGGTAGACTTACAGTGAGTGTTCCGGGTCCAACTTTGTTGATTTTCCGTTTCATAATTATAATTGTCTTATGTATATATAAATTTTATTATAATAATTATATTTACGATAAGTATATACTTTTTCTTTCCAAGTATCCTGAATGGCTAAGAGAATTTGTATACTGGGGGCAGGCGGAACACCTGGACAGGTTAGGACACAATCAGGAGAATTGGTTCCGACTACGGGAATAGGTGAACTGATACCAGAACTGAGGCGTCGCTATGCTTTTGATGGACTAGATATCTTGACAGAAGAACTGTTCAATATAGACAGCTCAGAGATGGGGACAGATCATGAGGATAAGCTGGGATATAACATCTCGAAAAAAATGAGCATGCATGAAAACCAATATGATGGCATTGTGGTTATACATGGAACAGATACAATGACCGCTACCTTACAGGCCCTTTATTTGGGTCTAAAGAACAGAACAGTTCCTGTCACCCTAACAGGGTCTCAAATAAGCGCCGACCAGCCTGACACAGATTTTTTTGAAAATTTAAGAGGATCTATTGAATCGACTTTAGCTAGGGAGTATACAGAGCCTGTAATATTTTTCAATGGTGGCGTGTATAGAGCAGATGTTGCACATAAAGTTGACACAATGGCTAGAGGCGCATTTGCTAACTTATCCAAGAGAGATGGGTTATCAGATGAGTGTGAAAGTGTTGGAAGAGCAGAGTATGATGTTTCCCATTCAAGAGTTAAGGTCTATAAGCTGCATAGAAGGTCTTTTGACGAAAATGATTTTGAAATTGATTTGGTTTCTCATGCCGGTCTTGTCATTGAAGGTTATGGTATGGGAAATTGTCCAAAAAAGATGATGGAAGTTTTGAAGGCATGCTTATCAGAAAAGCCAAAGCCAGTTATTTTGTCTTCAAGTGCGGGGGGGCAGACAGATCAAACAGAATATTCATCTGGAAAACAGCTTATACAAAACAAATTCGAAGACCGCGATGGTAGTCATACACCACTTGTTGCAACCTCAGGTGATTGGACAACTGAATACTGCTTGACAAGGCTTTCCTATATTTTGGGTCATATTGAAACGAAAGAAATTCCTGTAAGACAGGTTCATGAGCTGTTTTTAATGGGTTGTAGAGTCAGAAGGAAAGAATTATATGAAGAAATAACAGGCGAGAGAGTTTATGTAAGTGACCTGTTAAACAACGGGATTTTTGAGAGGGGTTTGACAGAACTTAGAAGATAAAGCCAAAAACCTGGGGCTCCCCAGGAAATTAACTCACTTTGGTAAAGCGATCTAGTACCCTATTGTATGAATTTGATTCATCTGGTTTTCCACTACCTTCAGATACAGGACTTCCATTCCTCGGTGACCTGTCAAATTCATGATCTCTCGCAAAGTCTAAAGGTCTATCATATCCCTTTGGTATAAGATCCTCTCTTATTGATCTTTTTTGATCTTCTGAGAGTGGACCCTCAAGATGATGTAATTGTAAGCCTTCAGGATATGTTGTTTCAACATATCTTCCTTCTACCCTTGCTCCTGTTCTTGTGCTTCCAACACCTTCAAAATAACTTACTAAAACCTGAACATCCTCGTGTCCTAACCTTACTCTCTCAACTGCATATTGTCTTCCACCACCAACAGGGAGCCTTCCAGAATCTGCTTGAGCAGCTTCATGTTCGTGATCTATTGTAACTATTCTTCCTCTCAATACCATAGTAATACCTCCAATCCATATGTGTGGGAAATGTGCCATTTATATAACTTTCGGCTCAGTTCAGCAATTGACTTATATTTTCGTACGACAATCAACTACCCCCCCTTTCTTTCCCGAAAGAAAGGTCTAAGGTACTCCAAAGAAAGGGAATTACATTTAATATTACAAAATAATATGCATTATGAAATTCAAAATCATTTCTTGCTACAAATATATAGAGGTAGAAAATCCTGAAAATCTGAGATTAGAAATTTCCAGTTTGTGCAGGAAATTGGATATAACAGGAAGAATTTTGATAGGAAAAGAAGGCCTCAATGCAGCTGTTTCTGGCTCGCCAAAAAATATAGAAACCTTCAAATCAAAAATAAAAGAAAATCCTTTGTTCTCAGATATGACTTTTAGAGAGCAGTTTTTCAGGGAAAAAACATACAAAAAACTGACTGTCAAAGTGCGGAATGAAATTGTTAATTTTGGAAAACCAGTTGATTTGTCCAAAACAGGCGAACATGTGAAGCCAGAAGTTTTGAAAGAGTGGCTTGACAAAAAAGAAGATCTTGTTTTGTTGGAAGGAAGAAACCAGTATGAGGCAAAAGTTGGCAAATTCAAAAATGCTTTGGTTCTCCCAATAAAAAACTTTAGGCAATTCCCAGATGCTGTTTCAAAACTTTCCCATTTGAAAAGTAAAAAAATTGTGATGTACTGTACTGGAGGAATCCGCTGTGAAAAAGCATCTGCTTATTTGAAGCAAGAAGGTTTTGAAAATGTTCATCAATTAGAAGGTGGAATAATCAACTATATCAACAAATTTCCAAACGACCATTTTGAAGGAAGTTGTTTTGTTTTCGATGAAAGGATAGCTGCAGAAACAGAAAACCCAATCACAGAATGTGAAATTTGCGGCAAAAAATCCTATTTCTATATCAATTGCAATAATTTGGACTGCGACAAGCTTTTTGTGTCCTGCAAACCCTGCCAGAAAAAAATGCAAAAAACCTGCTCGCAAAAATGCTTTGATTCTCCAAGAAAAAGGCCTGAAAAAAGGGAAGTGAAAATAATTGGCACAGTTGAAAACTATTACCCAAAAGCAAAGGTGGCCTTAGTAAAACTGAATAAGAAAATAAAAATTGGGCAAAAAATAAAATTCTGTGGAAAGACAACAAAAGAATTTGAACAAAGAATAAAAGAAATGAAAGACTGTGAAGGAAATAAAATAGAGTCGGCCAGGGGCTTGATTACTTTCCCTGTTTCTGAAAAAGTCAGAGTGAATGATAAGGTTTTTGTATAGTATCAAAATAGGAATTATTTACAGCTTCAAAAAAAGAGATATTAATAGCCACAAACAAATATATTAATGAAATATTTTGTTCTTTTGGTTGTTGGAATTTTTGTTCTATATACGGCTTTTTTGTCTCAATTAATTCAGTAACTATTTTTGGCCAATATGCCGAAGATCCCTCAATAACTAAAGAAAATTGTGCAACTGAATGCAAGCCAGCCGATGGAAAATGTTTGGAGTGGTGTTTTGGAGATGATCCACCAGAAGCAAGCAATTACGGTGTCATAGATGAAATTCCAAAACGTCCCTATCTCACTTCAGACATGCTGACTGAAATTACAATTGAAAGGCAATCATCAGGCCCAATGAACACAAAAACAGGAACTGGGACAAAATCAGAAAAGCTAATTTTCAAAATAAGCGGATATTTGAAGGAAATTGATCCAGAATCAAATGACCTAACAAGGTATGCAGACAGAGCTTTTGAGTTTGACAAAGGAACAGTTCAATGGACAATAGAACAAGATTCAAATGATGCAAACCCAAAATGTACGCGCATTACAGAAATCGATAGCACAGGAAAAGATTCTATTCCAAAGCTAAATATTTATTATGAAACTACAGATGGCCAAAGTACAAGCATAAGCGGTCAACCACTTCCTTCATCTGGAAAATTGGCTCTAAAATATACCAAGCAATCGATTAGCGGAAAACCCGAATTTGAATTAGTAGGACAAGTTCTTATTCCTGTTGATATAGTAGAAACACTCGAGGTGCACCAAACTTCGCCAAATGTTAAAACTACATGCAACGGTGCAACAGAAACATTTTCAGTTCAAAAAAAGAGAAGCGCTGTTGTGAAAGTTCCTCTAACAATACTTAACCTCGATTTATCAGAGCGTACATACGCTGGTGAGTTAGCTTCAGAGGAAACATATTATGGCGAAGAAGTGCCAAATGCAGATGCAGAACTGGGATATGGTGTTTATGGTGGTTTTGGAGAAGCAATTTCATTTGACACACCATGGAAAGTCTCTTGGAATCTTGAAATGCCTTTTTTGGATACAGAAAAAGATGGAGATAGAGATGGTTTGCCTGATTTAAGAGAGCCTGTTTTTAAAACAGACCCACAAAACCCAGACACAGACGGTGATGGTTTATTGGATGGTTGGGAAGCCCTTGGAGTTTTCAAGGGTGGGAAAAAAGTAGTTGACTTGCCTTCAATGAATGCAAACCCTTTGGTTCAAGATCTTTTCTTGGAATTAGATTGGATGCAAGATGGAACACATACACACAAACCAAGCAATGATGTCATCCAGCGCGTTGTAAATGCTTTTGCTAAAAAGAACATTCAGCTGCATGTAGACATTGGCCAATGGGGAGGAGGAAATGCGCTTACTGAGCAAAACGGATCAGAGTGGCACAAATCCTACTTGAATGCTACTCAACAAACAGCATACGAGACAAATAACCAATATTTATTTACAATAAAAAAGAACAACTTTGATCCAAACAGACTGGGAATATTTTACTACGGTATGTTTGTTCATGAAAAATCAGGATCCTCTGGACAAGCAGCACCAGGCGGCAATTTCTATGTTGCTCTGTGGTGGAATTCTACTATCCCAGCTAAATCGGGGACGCTGATGCACGAATTTGGACATACATTGCAGCTTGGCCATGGGGGAAGACAAGATAAGGAACTTAGATATGACAACACACATTTCAAACCAAATTACCGCAGCATAATGAACTATCATTTCCAACTCAATGGAGTAATGACATACGATCCAACAGGAAACATACTTTATGATATTGATTACTCAGACGAAGAGCTTTTAGACCTTGACGAAAGCATAGGATTAAATGAAAACGCAGGAATTGTGTCAGCAATTGACAAAAACTTTGCTTCTTACTATACATGTAGAGATATAGGGCATGGACCAACTGCACCAGATGTTTATGAAAATATAAGCAGTGATCTTAAAATCAGATTCCAGCTCGATGGAAGCCCTGTTGACTGGAATTGTGACGGAGTCATAAGTGGAAGCCCACAAATAAATATTAATGGGAATGGAAAGGATGAATTTGACACAACAGGTGGAACAAACGATGTTTTATTTGGAAGAAAAGATTGGGATAAAATTGTCCTAAAAATAGGATGCCCTGATTATGGTTTGGAAGATGGTTTTGCTGTAGAAGATGTATTTGGTGTTTCAAATGAATCAGACAGGTGCCCTGAACACGATGACATAAGAAACAGTTTGGGTATAGAATTGGAATCAGATGAAAGGTTCCCACCAGAACTTCCATTCTTAGGGGAAGCGTGTGACGGCACAGATAATGATGGAGATGGAAAAATAGATGAGGGTTGTGCAGACACAGATAAAGATGGTGTTGTGGATGACATTGACAATTGTATATACAAATCAAATCCAGACCAAGCCGACTCAGACAATGATTTTGTCGGAGATGCTTGTGTTGGCAAATCAATAGCAAAGTTAGCAGGTGCTGATTCTGGAACAAAACTTACTGAGCCTTTAGACACGGAGAGTCTAAAAAAAGAAATAATTGAGTCTGTAAGAGAAGAAAGAAATGCTGAAGATGCCCAAACATTGATGATTATTGTAATTGTGGTTGTTGTTTTGGCAGTTGTTGCCGGTGTTGGATATTTTGTTTACACGAAGTTTGGTAAATGAATAGAAGCTACTTTTATTTAAGTGTCCTCTACTAAACTAAAATATGAAGTTGTACTTTTTGTTGGTTCTTTTGTTAGTTGGGCTAATTTTGGTTAGTGGTTGTACAAGCCAAAATGATAGTGTGAAAGACTCAGATGAAAAGTCAGACTCGATAATTGGAAAACCAATTGGGAAAAAAACAAATCAGGTTACAGATACTTCACCGCCTCGTATTGGAAGGTTTTCTACAAGTCCAAATAATCCCGACATAGATGAAACAGTCACTATAACAGTTGAAGCAGAAGATGATAGAACATTGAAAGAAATCTCTTGGGCATCCTCAAAGCCTTTTGCAAATGGTCAAGAAGGATCTTTTGATTGTAATTTACAAAAAACTTGTTCAGCTTCTTTTGAATTAACTACACTTGATTCAGGTTTGCATGAAGTAGTTATTACAGCAGTTGATTCTTCAGGACAAACATCTCAATCAACTTCGCAAATAACAGTTAGCACATACGTGGCAAAGAAGACAACTGAAATAGAAGAAGAACCAGAAACAGCCTCATTTACTTGTGGAAACAGTATTTGTGAAGGCGGGGAATCATACCTAAATTGTGAACAAGACTGTGAAGCAAGCAAAACAATTGGAACAAGCCCTGCGGATGGTGCATGCGAGCCAGGAGAGAGTATAGAAAATGCGCCAAAAGACTGCACAAATCCAAACCCAAAATGTGGAAATGGTGTGTGCGATTCAGATGAAACAAGGATGACTTGCTATGCTGATTGCGAAGAGGATCAAGAAGAGGGCACAGGTGATTGCAGCACAAACTCGGATTGTGGATACAAACAAATATGTAGAAGCGGAAAATGTGAAAGTGTCCAGTGTACTAATGATGCACAATGTACAGGATGCAGAAGATGTTCAGATTATACTTGTAGATCCTGTGGTTATGGGCCTGCTGGATATTGTTCATGTTGATTTTCTAAAATTAATAAAAGGATGCAACGTTTTCCCCTAGAATAGTTTTAATCTTAATTCATCTATATACAATAGACCTTGTTGAATCCCATTTATTGAATTATGGATCCATGCCCTTTTAACATCATAACCAAATTTTGGTGCTATTTTCATAGGATCTGTTAGTTCTCCACCAAGACTATAAGAAGGAATTAAGATGGTCCCATCAGGATTCAAGTATTTTTTAGCTTCTATCAAAAACCTTTCAAATAATTCAGGAGGCATAATCATACTTGCTGATATTGTATCTTCTCTTGGTACATACCCAGGGAAAAATGGAATCATCCATGTTATAAAATCTGCCTTTTCATGTATATTTTCAAATAGATCTCCTTGCACAACAGAAATTTTATTTTCAAATCCAAATTTTTTTGAGTTATTTATTGTATTCTGACAAGCAGAGGAAGAAATATCGCTTGCTATAATTTTTTTTGCTCCATATTTTGCCATAACACACGACATAAGCCCTGTACCACAGCCTATTTCTATGACGGTTTTCTCTCTAAATAAAATATTATTATAGAATAAGTATCTGGCATGGTATCTTCCAGAAGCTAAAAATGGATCCCAAACACCCTTACCTACAATAAAATCCTTCAATATATCTCCTTCACCACTTACATCATAATCTACTTCATGAGTTTGGTGTTGGTGCATCTGCCATTGAGTTAAAACTATTTGTTTTTGAGCATCATTCATTAATTTAAGATTCTCTTTGGTTAGCGGTGCCATATTTCTCCATTGTACAATAATCAGGATTATAGCAAAACGCCTTATATTTTTTGGTGCCCCCTAGAGGGGCCTGTTTTAGATGATATTTAAACAAGTAAAACAAAATCGTTTTATGGATAGGCAAATACTTCGGGAGATAGGATTGAGTGAAGGCGAGATAAAGGTATATCTTGCTCTCCTTAAACTAAAAGAGGCAAAGAAAACAGAACTTGCAAAGTATGCAGAAGTTTCATCCTCAAAAATTTATGAAATTTGTGGTAGGCTTCAAAAAAAGGGTCTTGTAGGAACGATTATAAAAGATAAGAAAATCCACTTTCGGGCAATGGAGCCAAAAAGACTTCTAGATTTTTTTAATGAAAAAGCAACTAAAATTGAAAATCAAAAAAGGGAATTGGAAAAGTCAATACCACTGCTTGAAAACTATCTCAAAATAGAGGAAAATAAGGCGGTTCTTTATGGGGGTCTTAGTGCTATAAAAAATTTTTATAAAAATATCTTGGAGGAATTAGAGCGGGGAGAAGAATATTATGTTATTGGTGTGAATTATGGAGATAGCCTTCCAGGCGTTAAAGAATTTTTTCAAAACTACCATATACAAAGAGCCAAAAGAGGCATAAGGGTCAAAATGCTTGTGAATAGTGATGCGAAGAGTATACTTGTAAAAACAGTCTATGAAAAATCAGAAATAAGATACCTGCCTCAATATCTTATGAGTAATATGATTATTCTCTTCTATAAAAATAAATCCTTTATTTTCTTCCTAGCTAAAGATGCGGTTGGTTTGTTAATTCAAAATGAAGAAGTTGTAAAGGGATTTAAATCTTATTTTGATGCATTTTGGAAAATCGCAAAGTCGTAATCTGTCTAAGCATTTTACTATGAGTTTCAAAACATGTTTTTGATAGCGGCTTTCTTAGAGAAAACTGAATTTCCGTTTCTGATATTGCTAAACTTATCACCAAACATTGCACAAATCATCGACATTTAAAAATCCCCCACTTGGCAGAAATCTGCTTATTTTGCAGTCTTTTTGAGTGGTGCATGTAGAGTTAGAGGAAACAGATTCAGAACTTTGTATAAAAAATATGCTGGAGATAATTATTGCAACTCCAACCACAATCAACCATTTCATAAATATTAATTGGTCCCTGACCATTATATATAGTATATATGAAAAGTATTGTGGTTCTCATTCTTTTGTTGGTTGGTTTAATTTTGGTTAGTGGCTGCACGCAGGAAAAGCGAGATATAAAAAATCAGCAGGAGTTAGGTGTTGATAAAGCAGATGCTGTAGAAGAGCCAAAAAATTCTGAAAAAGAAAATCTAAATCAGGTGGAAGAAAATTACAGTAAATCAGAGGATTTAGATACTGAAAAGTCACAGGAAGCCCATACTCAAAAGGGAAATTTTTTAGATGGTCAATACTACGAACAAGATAATAGAGAATCCCTTGAAATCCCTTCTCAGAGTGAAAGAGAAAAACTTCCAGAATGCTCTGATGTTTTGTATACTGTACCATTTGTTGACCCTGATAAAATCAGAGAAATTGCTCCATTGGGAAGTCTAAATCCCCCAGAGCATACAATACCAACAAACCATGTGTATAGCCATTTAGATATACCTAGGGAAAGCACACAAACTGTTTCCTTATATCTACCGGCAGATGCCTGGATAACTCATATCAGTACGGGTACAGGAATGACGCAGGATCCTGAAGATAGTACAGTCTATTTTGCAGTTTGCAAAGATGTTGTTGGTTACTTTAATCACATTAAAAAGCTCTCACCCGAAGTGCAAAAAATTGTAAATTCTTATCAATGTCCCCAAGGAGGTAGCAATTGCTTCGTCCAGGTTTTGGAGCCCTTGAAAAAAGGATCTTATCTTGGAGAAGTTGGAAGGCTTCAAGGAAATTTTGATTTTGGGACAATTGATCTAAGAACCCAGCACAACTTTATCAACAAGGAGAGATACGCCAAAAGAACATTGCATATACAGTGTCCGTTTGACTATTATTCTGAAGATTTGAAAGAAAAATATTATAACTTGCTGCAGAGCAAGAAAAATTGTGGAAAAATAAATTTTGATATCCCAGGAACACTTCAGGGTAATTGGTTTTATGGGGATTCTAGGGAATATTTTGGTGGCGATTGGGTAAAGCATGCATTTTTTGGATATGATAATGTGAATCCAGAAAAGTCTGTTATTTCAATTGGAGGAGTTGTTGTCCCAGAAAGCAGCGGGTTAAGATGGAAATTTTCTGCTTCTACAACAGGTCAAAACAACAGGAAGTTCTCAAATGTTGTTCCAGGAAAAGTTTACTGCTATGATATCGATGATCAAGACCAGTTTAACAAAGGGCCAAGTGGGAGGATTTTGGTAGAGTTGGAAAATGAAAAACAAATTAAATTAGAGCACCAAAATGGTGATTGTTCAGGAAGTTTGAGCTTCAGTGAGGGCGCTAAAGTATATGATAGATAGAAAAAAGTCAACAAAAACAATTGTTGCTGTTTTGTTGTTAGTTGGTTTAATTTTGGTTAGTGGTTGTATTCAGGAGAATCAATCGCACGAATTAGAAGACGAAGCGTCTATCAAGCAACAACCTAATAATTTTGTAGAAGAAAGAGAAATTCCTGAAGTAAAAGATGAGATCAAAAAAGACAATACAACAATTAAACCAACTGAACAAGAAACCAAAAAAGATCCTGTTCTTGCTCGGCTTTCAAGAACTTTGTTAACAGAGGGAATGGACTGTACATTTGAAAACTTTTTTGATACGAGAAATAGCCTAGCAATTGACCCAACTAATCCAAATATTTTGTATGTAGGAATAGAAGGAAAGGGTATATACAAAAGCATAGATTCAGGAAAAACATGGAAACAAAGCTCAAGTGGGATCCTTGCTTATTTAGACAGAAATAATCCAAGTCAAAAATGCTATACTGATATGGCAGAAATTATCATTGATCCAACAAATACAAAAAGATTGCTTTTAGCTCCTGCAGATACATCTACAGGATATATAGATTGGCCATATGCTGAAACAGCTGGCGTTTGGGAAAGCTTAGACGGTGGAGAGTCGTGGCATCAGCTTATTAGTGGAAGGGTAAATGCAGCAGGAACAGGTGCCCTAGCAATTGATCCAAACAATCCACATGTAATTTATTTTGGTGTGAATTCAGACCCCCCAACTTTCAAAGAAGCTCCAATAAAAGAGACCTTGAATAAAAATGGATCTTTGTACAAATCAACAGATGGTGGCAAGACATGGATTGATTTAGAAATAGGAAGACCAGAAGCATATTTGCAAACTGTTTCTATATTTATCAATCCAAAAAACTCCCAAGAGTTAATTTTGCTCACGCAGGCTCATGACCATTTCTATGGAGAAAACTACATAGACGAGTTGTTTTCATATGATCAATTTGGTCCGATGAAATCTTTTGACGGCGGAAAGACTTGGATAAAACTTGCAAATAATCTTCCTTCTCCATACAGAAACCCATTTGATGGCGACGTATCTTTACAAAACTTTGACCACATGATTGTAAGGCCGTTTTTGTTTGGAGCAGATGAATTCCCCCCAGATGTGCAGCAAAAAAGCTTTTATTCTTTTGATAGAGGAGAAACTTTCAAAGAAACACCAATCCTGATTTGGGTGGGTAGATATGATCCACAAGATCCAAAGGGCAATCATTTGCTTGGATACTCTCCTTGGTATGCAAATGGGGACATTGTAGAAAGCATGGATGGTGGAGCAACTTGGCAACCTATTGGAAAACCAAAAGAAATAGACAACACAAAAGTCAAGGTTTCTAACTTTGTTTGGGATCCTAAAAACCAAAAAACAGTATACATGACTGGTACACAAGGATATGTTTGGAAATCAGATGATGGAGGCCAGACATGGAAGACGATTTTAAATTTAGATATGTTGAGCTGAAAATATAATTTTATGATTTACAAAAAACTTTTGCTAATTGGTATTTTGGGCATTTTGGTTTTGGTTAGTGGTTGTATTCAAGAGTCAAGTGAAAAGAAAAATCCAATTTTTTCCAAAGAAAAATTCTCTTGTGAAAATGATAATAGTAATATACAAAGCAGAGGATATGTCATCTTGATGGGATTAGCAGACCACACTAAAGAGGGCTGGATTTCTGAGAAAAAATTAATGGAGAAAGATCCAAAAGCCAAATTTGTTTTGATATATGATCAAGATGAGAATTCTAGATTAGAGGATATTAGTCAAAAATTTCTGGATGATATTCACAGTCTACTAAAAGAAAAACCAGTGGATGAGCTTGTCATTTTTGGTTCAAGTGCAGGTGGTGTAACTGCTTCGTATTCCATAGCTAAACTAAATTTCCAGGGCCCTGTTGCTTTGCATACAATGGCTTCTCCTCTAAATGGGTATGATCTTAGAGGATTTGGAGAAGCATTTATTGGAGAAGGAAGATCTGTATATGAAAAAGAAATTGCTCTAGGTCTTGAGATTTTCAAGAAGCCTGGAAAAAATGTCGGGGTCTACCATCACAAAACAGTCACAGACACTGTTTTAAAAGATCATTACTGTAGAGAATTTTCAGCCTTCTGTGATCCAATAAAAATCCAAGACAACAACATAGAAGGCAGTAAGGAATTTTACTATCCTCAGTATGATCACAATCCACTTGGGGCTTTTGTAATAAGGGATGTTTTGAAATGCTACAATCCTGAAATAGTTGAGGATATAGAAGAGGAAAATAGGCAAGCAGACCGAGGGGAAAAACTTGGTTCACTGTGCTCAGGGGAAGATAGCTGTCAATTCTTCTGCAACACAAACAGAGGCAGATGCACTGACTATTGTCAGAATAATCCTGAAAATCCTCTTTGCCAAAAACTTTTTGGTCAGGTTCCAGAAGTGAACAGAGAAGCTACCAAACAGTTATGTATAAGCAATACAAAACCACTATTTACCAAACCCTTCACTGATCTCACAAACATAAACCACATAACACCCATTGGGAATGTTAATGCAGGATCTTTGTCTAGGAGCTATATCGCAGTTAAAGCATATCCAAATGGAACTGGAATTTTTGTTCCTTTATATTCTCCAACAAATGCCACTTTGTTTAGAATTGCATATGCATATCGCGGAGATCCATCAAAGGGTGCAAGGGCAGAATATAGACTAGATTTTAGAGTAAGCTGTGAGGTAACTTTTGCATTTGACCACATTGCTGAGATAAGTGATAAACTAAAACAGTTTGCGCCAACTGAACCTGCTTATACAACAAGAAGCGACAGAGAAATATCAGTTCCAATATCAGAGGGCGAGTACTTAGGATCAACAAACGGTGGCTTAGCCGGAAAAGCTTGGGACTTCTTACTTTTCAATTATGCAAAAGAAGTTCTTCATATAAATCCATCAAGATGGGCATCTGATCACAACAAATATGCAGACTGCCCGTATGATTATTTCACAGAAGATTTGAAAAAACAGTACTATTCTATGTTTACATCTGCTGGAGGAGAAAAGGGAGAATTAAATTGCAGATCTGCTTCCAGAGATATTGCAGGGGCACTTTCTGGTGGATGGTTTAAGGAAAAAGACGATACAGATTCTAAAGGCACACGCCTAGTAGTTGCTTCTGATTACAGTACAGTTGATTTAGTTATTGATCAAGAAGCAACCGACTTAGCAAGACTTTTAGCACTCAGACATCAAAATCCTCCAGTAAAACCAGAGGATGTAAAGGTTGGTCAGTCAGTTTGCTATTTTGATTCTGAAAAACAGCAACATGCATTCCTAAAGCTTTTGACAGAAGTAGTGATGGCATCTCATATTGGTTCAGGACCCTGCCCTTCAAGCCTACCAGAAAACCATGAAACGTGGGAGAGATGAAATTTTCTATAATTAAAACCACACTACTGGATTAAATACATGGTTTGTCAATTATTAACATGGCAAAGGGCCAGTCTGGTTTGGAATATTTGTTTCTGGTTGGAATATTTTTGGTAGCCTTGACACCAATATTTGTGTATTCAATTGACACAACATATTTGAGCATAAGGACTTCCCAATCAAAAGAAGCTGTCCAAACAATTGCAGCTACAGCAGACAATCTCTATAAATTAGGAGGGGGAAAAACAACAATATTTGTAACATTTCCTTCTGGAATCAACTCAACAACAATAGCCAATAAAACAGTAAACATAAGGCTGAATATAGCAGGCGGTGTGGGTGATGCTTCTGCAGTCACAGAGGCGACTGTTAACGGTTCACTTCCAACATCAGAGGGCTTGAAAAAAATAACTCTTGAAGTTGTTGGGAGTACAGTTCAAGTTTCTGGATAATGGGGTGTTAGGAAAACTAAAAATGAATAAGAGGGGGCAAGTTTCATACGAGGCAATTTTTGCATTTGGAGTTGTTTTGCTAGTTTTTGTAATAATTCTTTCTATACTCTCAGTGAGACAAGTCGATGAAAAAAACACTCGAGATTTTTTGGAAAACAAAAGAGAATGTCTAAAATTGTCAAATGAAATATCAAATATCTATGTTTTGGGCGACAGAGCAACTGGAAGCGTGAAAATGTTTAAACAAGCAAACATCTCAAATGGTATGATAGTGGTTGGAAACTATTTGTGTAATGCGTGCTGCAATTTTACAAATGGCACTTTGTCTAACTTCAATATACCAGTAGGTTCTGTCTCTTTAGAGAACAGTAAAGGAAGTGTAAGAATTACAACAGCAACAGAAGGAGGACAGTCTGGACCAACAAACTCAACAGTGTTTTATGATGGTTTTGAAAACTGGGGATCAGGAAATTGTGCACACAATTCTATATGGACAACCTGTAACCAGGGTGATGGAAACCTACAGCGCAGCACAGATTCTCAAGCCGGGTCATATTCAGTGAGGTTTGATGATCATGATGCGGATACAGATATATTGATTAAATGTGTTGATTTATCATCATATACAAATGCTTATGTAACCTTCCAATGGAAAAAATCTGGATTGGATGGTGGGGAGTATGGAAGGCTTGACATAAACACAAGTTCATCGCCATATACTCAAATATTTGATTCAGGAACAGGAAGCTCATCTTACGCACAGCAGTCAATGGACATAACAGCATATAGAAGCTCAATCACGTGTCTGAAATTCCACAGCTTGGCAAACGCAGGAGGCGACCAATTTTTTGTTGATGAGTTCAGAATAATTGGACAGAGTTGATATGAGGCTAGCTTTTCAACCCTTCTTTAGAAAAGAAAGGGGTTGAGATCGTGTCTCGATTGTGAAATCGAGCACACATCTCTGCAACAATGTTGCTGGAGATGTAGATCCCAAGAAATTACAAATGAAGTTAAAAACAAAAATTCACTGTGTCCAAAAACATATACAAATATGAAAGGGCAACTATTCAGCTCAGACTTGATAGCAGCATTCATGATTTTTTTAATCCTGATAGGATCAATCACTTTTGTTTATTCAAGAGTTTTAGATTCGCATTCTAGAGATCTAGAAAGAAAATTTTTGGAAAGCGAGGGTACAAAGCTTATGGAAAATCTTGTGAGAACAAAGGGACTTCCAGAGAATTGGGAAGATTTGATTGTGGATGAATACTCAGCAGACGCAAACACAAAAGGTCTTTGGCACTTGAATGAAGGCTCGGGGAGCATTGCAGCAGACTCTTCTGGAAACAGCAATAATGGGACTGTATATAATAATGGTGCAGTTGGCGCAGATTGGACAACTGGCTATCTAGGACAAGCAAACAATTTCAATACACCTGTGCTTAGTCAGCCTGATAAAATAGAGATTCCTGGGTCATCTGGAAGCAGTTTAGATGTTCATGGTTCGCTTACATTGGAAGCCTGGATAAAACCAATTTCAACATCTTCAAGGCAGGGAATAATAACAAGGAATTTCCACTCGGCATTTTTCCTGGAATCAAATGGAAAAATAAAGTTTGGTGTTGATGGGTTTTCTGGTTTTGTTTCAGTAGAATCAACATCAACAATTTCCCCAAATGTCTGGACTCATGTTGCAGGAGTTTTTGATTCTACCCAATCTAAATTAAGGATATACATAAATGGTGTTTTGGATAAAGAAGGTTCTGGAAGTGTTTCAACATGGTACACAAATAGCAATCCGGTTGTTGTAGGGAATAGTAGATACGCTGTTTTAGGATCAGATCACTGCTGCCCTTTCTCTGGTATAATAGATGAAGTAAGGTTTTCAAATTCTGTCAGATCGACTTTTAATGTTGCAGGTCCAGATCCAATTGTAATTGGACTATCTTCTGGAAACAACAACATTTTAGATTCAGATAAAGTGGATAAATTTTTCAGTCTGGATTATTCAAAAACAAAAAACATAACTGGTTTAGGTTCCAACTTCGAGTTGAAATTTATCAGCTCAAATAAAACAAAGGGATCTGCACCAAATTCAAGTGTGGAAAACGTTGTTTTTTTGAGAAGAATTGCTCTGTACAATAGTTCAATTGAAACAGTGGAAATGAGGTTATGGCGCTAGTCTTTTCAAAAGAAAGCCTACAGTACCCCAAAGAAAGAATTTACATATGAAAATGAAAGGATATGTGTTCAGTTTGGATGCAGCTTTTGCAGTTTTTATATTGCTTATAATAATGTCAGCAATTGTTTTTTATATGAGAGTGCCTTTCTCTTCTCAGGTTTCAGACACGTCTTCTGTTCTAATATCGTCTGATATAATTTCTGTTTTAGACAAGAAAAATGTTTTTGATACTTTGGATACAGCATCAATTTCAAACAACCTCAGTCAGGTGCTCCCATACAACTTAAACATGAGTCTCAAGCTCCATGTATACAAAGATGATCTCCAATTTCAGGAAACAAAACAAGTGAACACAGACCTCAACACAAGCTATTACAAAGGTAAATGGTTGTTGATAATAGGCAACATCACAGATGTGAAAAATTTTGTGATTGTGGAATACAAGGTGGGATTTAGGTAATATGAAAATGAAAGGACTCTTATTTAGTGCAAGTGTAACGATTTTGGGTCTGTCGCTTCTAGCCTTTGTAATTTTGATTTCAAATTCAGGATACCAAGATCAAGGTGCTGTTAGCAGGTTTGTTGTATTCAATAGAATGCAGGATGAAGTTGAATATGTTTCAAGAGAGCTTGTTTCAATCATCAATATTTTCAATATTACAGTCTCTGTTTCTGGAAATACAGTTTCAATATCAGAGGACAATCCTTTCCCAAACAGAAATAGGTTTGAAATATTGATGGATGATTGGAAAAGTTTTACAGAGTCGAATTCTGATTTTTCTCTCATAGTAGATGTGGATGACATCAAAAGCAGGTTACCTCTCACAATAAATGACCAAGTTCAATACACTCATACAAATGGGGTAAGTGGTAACAAAATAACAGTTGAAAATGCAAGCTTGGTTGCAAACTATTCTGTTTTTATTTTAGTAAAAGCTGCAGGTTCTGTGAATTTTAATTGGGGAAGCACAAATCCAGGAAACCAAAACTTCACACTTACAGTTAAAACAAACACTAACCAAAACACAACCTCAAAAAACCTGGATTTCTCAAAAGGAAATGACCTAGAGGTTAGCGTAGGATCAAGCGAGATAGAAATCAGCGTAGGTAAAGGCTCTGATACTGGATTCTTCAAAATGGACAATACAGATCAGCTTCCAATAACCTTGATAACAAACATCACACTTAATACAACAGGTGAAGTCAAGGTCACTCTCCCAACTGGAATTATAAATATCACTTCAAGTTTATATAATATAAGTAGAGTAGCCACCCCAAAAGCAACCTAATTAGTTAACACATCTTTTGAAATATTAAATTGCCAAGAGATGCATACAATTCTCTATGTCAAAAATTGTTAGAAGGCTCAAGGAAATTCTATCAGACTTGTTTATCCCCAAAGTAATTGAATCTGAACCAAAATCACACAGACCCAAAAAAAAACACTTGAAACATACGAAACATGTGAGGACAAAGGTAAAAAAACATGTCAAAATTCATGTTAAAAAAATCCATCACCACCTGAAAAAACACTCTAAAATTCATCACAAAATCCAAAAGATAAAACACAAAGTGAAAAGACAACCTAAAATAGAAAAAGAGGATAAACAGCTTATAAATCCACCTAAAACCAAACAACATGTGGTTAGTGAGAAAGTAGTATATGGTATACCAAAACATCACACCCATGAAGCAGAGCTAAAAGTTGCAGAAAAAAGCACAGACATTGATGGGGAATACTCAAAAGAAATAACAGATAAAAAAGTCCAGCTTAAAATACAGGAAAAATCAGCAGGGGAAATAGACGAAAAAATAAAACCAAAGCACACATTTTTTTTCAGATTGTCTAAAAAAACTGAAAAACAAGAAGAGCCAAAGAAAAAAGAGGAAAAAAAAGAAAAAGAAATCCATTTAGACCCAAAGAAAAAACATGAGCTCAAGCAAATAATAGAAGCCATAAGAAAAGCTCATGGAAAAAATGTGATACTGACAAATTTAGACCTGCTTTTGGAAATCGTTAATTATCAGGGCAAAGTAAGCGTTGATTATGTTGCAGATGCTTTTGGTATGGAAGAGAAAAAGGTTGCAGAACTTGCAAATATATTACAAAACAATAATTTAATAGAGATACATTATCCACCTTTTGGCAAAATGGAATTCAAAAAAGTTAGCGTGGGGGCAAAATGATCAAGATACTTAGTAAATACACAGTCAATTTACATGAATTGAATAATGTAGATATCCAAATAGTCCAAGGCGAGGATATAGTCACACTATATAAAGTAATTAAGCCTGAAATAACCAAAACAACAGAGTTGCTTTTGTCAGATGTCAGGGACAAGCTTTTGAAAGATTCGCAAATCGGCATACAGGAGCTCTTTGAAGAATCTTCGTTCAAAAAAATGAGCGACGAGTTTACAAAAAAAGCTGACAAACTCATTGCCAATATTTTGCCTGTGACAAAGCCAGAAGACAAAAATGTTTTGGTTTGCAATCTTCTTTGCGACATGCTCGGTCTAGGTGATTTAGAAGTTCCACTTTCTGATCCAAGCTTGGAGGAAGTTGTTGTAAACACATCAAAGGAGCCTGTATGGGTCTACCACAAGGAATTTGGCTGGCTGAAAACAAACATAACAATTCAAACAGAAAAAGATATACAAAACTATTCGAGTATAATAGCAAGAAGGATAGGAAGGCAAATAACAACTTTGGAGCCTCTTTTGGATGCGCATTTAGCGACTGGAGACAGGGCAAATGCGACACTGTTCCCTGTTTCAACAAAAGGAAATACAATAACAATAAGAAAATTTAGAAGGAAACCTTGGACAATTATCGATTTCATAAAAAACCAAACAATAAGTTTGGAAGTTTCTTCTTTCCTTTGGCTTGCGATAGAATATGAACTCAACATGATTTTGGCCGGTGGCACATCTTCTGGAAAAACAGCGCTTATGAACACTTTGATGCCTTTTATACAACCAAATCACAGGATAGTTTCAATCGAAGATACTAGAGAACTTCAGCTCCCTGACTATTTGCATTGGGTGCCTTTAACAACAAGGGAACCAAATCCAGAAGGGAAGGGCGAAGTCTCAATGTTGGATCTAATGATAAATTCGCTGAGAATGAGGCCTGACAGAATAATTGTTGGAGAAATTAGGCGAGCAGATCAGGCAGAAGTTTTGTTCGAAGCAATGCACACTGGTCACTCTGTTTATGCGACACTACATGCTGATACAGCAGATCAGGTTGTAAGGAGAATGACAAACCCCCCGATAAACATACCAGATGTGATGATGGAGGCCTTGCATTTGATAGTTGTCCAACACAGAGATAGGAGACTTGGGGTGAGAAGAACCTATCAAGTCGCTGAACTTCTTCCAGTTGGCGAATCTGGTTCCCAAACAACAACCAAACTGAACATACTTTATAGAATGCGGCCCGATGGAAATGTTGTCGCACATGATCCCTCTATAAGGGTTTTTGACACTTTGAGGATGCATACTGGAATGACTGATAAAGAAATGCTTGCAGATATTGAAGAAAAAATGTATGTGTTGGAATGGATGTTGAAGAAAGGAGTGGACAATGTGAACACTGTTGGAAAGACAATAGCTGAATATTATTTTGACAAAGATAACTTCATCAAAAAAGTTAGGAAGTCATGATATAAAAAGTAACGATTTCCCAAAAGAAAACTGTAATTGATCAGAAACTTAAGCGTGGAAGGCGTAATTTTTTGCAAGCAGCAGCGAAGCAAAAAATAGCCTCCGTTTTTGCTTAAGCTTTTGGCTAAAAGCTTATGCGCATACCATTCTGCCCCCTGCCAATTCAGAAAGCACGAATTGTTAGTAGAAAGTTTTCGGGGCCTGCGGAAACACTTGCAAAACTTTCAAACCTAAAAATGCATCTAGAGCAAGCTAACATACCCCTGACTGCTGTTGAATATGTATCAATAGCCTTGTTCTCTGCAACTTTCACAGCTAGTCTAACAACCTTGCTTTTGATTGCAATAACTCTGACAAGCTTGGATATACTAAAATCAGTAAGCCTAAGTCTTTTGGTTGGGATGGTTATTTTTGTAGCAGTTGTTCTTTACTTGAAATCTTATCCAAAACTTATTACAAAAAAAAGAGTTTCAAATATAGAAAGAAACCTGCTCCACGGTTTGAAGCATCTTTTGGTTGAGTTAAAGTCTGGTGTGCCGCTATATGATGGTTTGGTGTCCATAACAAAAGGAAACTACGGCGCTTTATCGGATGAATTTAGGGAGTTGATAAAAAGAGTGGACACAGGAACATCTATGGAATCTGCAATGGAGGAAATTTCAGTGAAAAATCCCTCGCAAATTTTCAGACGTTCAGTGTGGCAAATATCAAATGGTATGAAAGCCGGATCAGATGTCGGTGATGTTTTGAGGGAAATCATATCAAACATTTCCCAGGAACAAGTTGTTTCAATAAGAAGATATGGTTCTCAGCTAAATCCGCTTACTCTTGTTTACATGATGATTGCTGTGATAATTCCTGCGCTTGGCACAACATTCCTTTTCATATTTTCATCTTTCTCCTCGCTCTCAATTTCAGAATTCACATTTTATGCAATACTAGGAGGGTTAGCTCTCATGCAGTTTGTATATTTAGGTATAATAAAATCAAGGAGGCCTAACATCTAAGCCTTTCTTTTAGAAAAAGAAAGGCTACAGGCTACCCAAAGAAAACTAGTATACAAATATGGTTGTCGAAAAGGAAAGTTATGAATAGGTTCATTGGTTCGCATCTTCCACATGGTTTCAGGAAAACATTTGAAAATCTTTTCTATTACTCTAACGTAGATTTAGATGTCAACAGGTTTTTGGGTTTTGTCCTGACTTTTGGTTTGGGCATTTCTGTTCTCGTCTCAATTATTTTCCAAATTTTGCTTTCCTTATCACTCCAGATATTTTTAGGGCTTTTGGTGAGCTTGTATATCTTGATAATTGGCCTTGTCTACATGGTCCTCTGGTTTTCAGCTGAATCAAAATCAAAGTTTGTTGACACTGTTTTGCCAGATGCGCTCAATCTAATGGCTGTGAATATAAAATCTGGAATGACAACAGACAGGGCTTTCTTGCTTTCAGCAAGGCCTGAGTTCGGCCCTTTGGAAAGGCAAATGAGAGAAGCAGGGAAAAAAATAGTCAGCGGAACAGAGATAAGGAAGGCTCTTCTAGACATGACAAAAAGAATAAAATCAGAACTTTTTGAGCGCACAATAAAATTGATTGTTGAAGGTATGGAGTCAGGTGGTGAGCTTGCAAGACTTTTGGAAGAAACAGCTCAAGATATACAGAAAACCAAAATTATCCAAAGCGAGGTAAAAGCAAATATCCTTATGTACGTGATTTTCATTTTTTTCGCAGCTGCAATAGGCGCGCCAGTTGTGTATGGGATATCAACAAACATTGTTGAGATATTAGCAAAACAATCTGCAAATTTTGATATATCATCCATTCAAGGAGCTAGCCCATTTAGTGGAATATCTCTTGGAGGCGTAGGAAAAGTTAATTTACCATCTGGATTTTTGGTTATTTATTCTGTCCTAGCTCTGGCTGTAACAAGCCTTTTTGCTGGGTTGATTATAGGTTTGATAAAAGATGGAAAGCAAAAAGCAGGTGTAAAATATATTCCAATGATTTTGGTGATTTCACTTGTTTTGTTTTTTGTCACAAAAATTATAACGGCGAGCATCTTCCCTGTCTAGCTAGCCTTTAAATAGAGAGTCATACCAAATATAGTATTAACCTCTATACGAGGTAAACGAGGCAAAATGAACAAAAAAGGTCAGGGGGCTTTAGAATACTTAATGACTTATGGCTGGGCTTTACTTGTCATAGTCATAGTAGTCGCTGCTCTCTATGCAATGGGAATTTTGAATCCGTCTACTTACCAACAAAGCAGGTGTACAGGATTCCAGCACTTCACATTCAACGACCAAAAACTAACATCATCCCAATATGTGCTTGATATAAGGAACGGTGGAACAACACAGATTACAGTTTCCAACCTAAAGGTTGGTTCTGCATCTGCAGCAGCTCCGACTGTATCTGATTCTGACATCCAATCTGGAGACAGATTCACATTAACAACATCAACTGTACCTTCTGGTTTGACAGCGGGATCATCATACCCATCAAACATGCAAGTTGTTGTAACCTACAGCGCAACAGGTGGAATAGCAAACCAAACAGACACAGCAACTTGTACAGGAACTGTACAGTAGATTTTTGATTTTTTACTTTTCTTATTTTATTTTTCTAGGAACTAGCTTGAGCTTTTTTAGAGGATGTTAGAAGAAATAGAAATCTATTTGCTTGCTGTTTTTCCGGGATAGACAACTATACCGCCTGGGCTGAGAATGTCAAATAAATGAATTTTATGGGAGTGTTTTGTTGATCTCATCTTTCTTATTGCAAGAGACCTCTCGAAGTGGCCATCTTTCTTTGTAAAGTACATTAAAATCAGACCGTCAACAACAAACTCTTCGACATGGAAAGCTGAAAGGTCGCCTTCTGTTTCTGTTTCATCTATTGCGATTGTTGTGCAACCAAGCCTTTTTAGGACAGAGGACAATTCTAAAACAGATTTCCTCACCTTGTAGACATTTTCAAAATACATACCGATGATGGAGAGCGAGTCTAGAACAAGCCTTTTTGCCCCAATCATTGTGACTGCGTCTTCTATTTTTGTCAGGAGAGCCTCATAGTTGTACAAAGTTGGTTGGATGATTAGGAGCTTCCTTTCTTTGATTAGCTGATCGACAGGCCAGCCAAATGTTTTCATTTGCCTTATGTTTTCTTCTGGTGATTCCTCCAAAGAAATATATACACCAGGCTCGCCTTTAAGCGCGCCATTAACCAAGAAATTTATTCCAAAAATACTTTTTCCTGTTCCACAAGTTCCTGAAAGAAGGATAAGAGACTTGTCAGGGAACCCACCTTCAACCAGATCATCAAAGCCCTTTATGTTTGTTTTTACTCTGTTTACAATTGTGCTGTCGACCTTTTTTATTTTCATTTTTGGCATATGATATATTGGCTGAGGTTTAATAAAAACTTGACTTTGAGGATGGAAGGTTGTTATAAACAAAAAACAATCCTAAAGAACATTGAATTATTAGTTTTCTCTAGGAAACTAAAAGCTTATATATGAGTTTCCATTGCTCCATATGGTTACAGGGAAGTGTAACATTTATATACTACCTGTTACATAATAATGTAACATATGGAAACAGAAAAACTCAACGAATGGAACCCATGGTGGGAGAATAAGGAGTTTATTGAGGCTCTGAAAGGAAAACCAAGACCATGCGATGATCTTGTAGATTCTGTTGGTATAAAGGAAATAACAATATTAACTGGTGTAAGAAGGTCTGGAAAAAGCACTTTAATGTACCAGATGATTGACAAGTTGCTAAGAGAGGGGATAGACCCGAAACAAATACTGTTTGTGAATCTGGAAGATAAAAAGCTGGCAAAAGACAGTCTTGATGATATTCATAACAGTTATCTTAAAAATATAAACCTTGACAAGAAGGCATATATTTTTCTTGATGAAATCCACAAAAAAGCGGACTGGGAATTGTGGATAAGGAAAAAATATGATTTAAAGACACGAGACAAGTTTGTGATTTCCGGATCATGCTCCTATTTGCTGAAGAAAGAATATTCCACTCTGCTTACAGGAAGAAACCTTACTTTTGAAGTTTTTCCTCTGAGTTTTCAGGAGTTTTTAATGTTTAAGGGCATAACCTTAGAAGAAACTAACCTGAAAAGGGGAATACTTCTTGAAAAAACGAAACTCGCTGTTCTGAAAGCTTTTGATGAATACCTTAATCTTGGCGGTTTTCCAGAAGTGTTGTTTAAGCCAGAAAAATATAAAATAAAGATTCTGGAACAATATTTCGATGATATTCTTTACAAGGACATAATTGACAGGTATAATCTGAACAGCCAGAAAACAAAGGATCTGGCACTCTTCCTGATGACAAATTTCACAAGAACGATTTCATTGAGAAGCGTTAGAAATTCCCTTGAACTATCATATGACACAATTAAGGAGTATCTATCCTATTTTAAAGAAGCCTTTCTCTTTTTTACAGTAGACCATTTCTCATATTCCTTCAAAGAGCAAAAAACACTTCCATCAAAAATATACTGTATAGATAATGGACTAAGGAACTCTGTCAGCTTCAAATTTTCCAAAGATGAGGGCAAGCTGGCTGAAAACCTTGTGATGATTGAGCTGGCGAGAAGGGGAGAAAGCCCATATTACTGGACAAAAAAAGGTGAGGTTGATTTCGTAGTAAAAAGCAAAGACCAATCACTCTCAGCATTCAACGTCTCTTATACAGATGAAATAGACGAAAGAGAGACATCATCCCTATTAGAATTTAAAAAAGAGTTCGGGCCAAGGGTGAAAGAGCTTATTCTCCTCACAATGGATACTGAAAAAAAAGAGGGGGGAATAAAATTCATCCCCCTCTGGAAATGGCTTCTCAAATAGATTGTTTTTATTTTATTAACAGCCCACACTAAAAATATATAATAGGTGATGAAATGGTGCGCAAAAGTAGAGGGGGCTGATTTTAAATTCAGATCGCCTGAGGGGAGGCTAATAAATCTAAAAGAATCAGGTCCTGGAATATATTCAATTGAATATAAGCTTGGATTTGATTCGCCTGTGGACAGGTTTAATTTGTATGTGATTGGTGCTAAAAAAATAGGTGAACAAACAAATCTGGGTACAGCAAAGCTCCCTATAACAATTGAGAGGGTTCTCATATCGCTTGATATTCTCTCGCCGACTATAGAGGAACTAATCTCAGGAAAAGAAGCTGAAATCAAAGTTAGGGCAAAATACCCAGGTGATTCTATAGCAGAGAATTTAGACATCTACTTTTTTTCTCCGTCTGGAGAAAAAATAAATCTTGTAAAAGAATTGGATAATTACGTGGCCACATATAAAATAAAAGAGGGAGAGGAAGGAGTCTGGGCGCTGGAAGTTTTTGCTTCTGACTCATCAGGAAATTCTGGATCAAAACTTACCAGATTAAAAATAGAAAAGATCACTCTTTTCTACAAAATAAAGGAAAATATAGTGATTATTATAGAATCAATTATTGCAATAGTGGTTTTTTCCAGTGTAGTTGTTTACATAAGGCATAAAAAAAATTACAAATCAAATTTGCAAAAAGAAATTAAAAATTTAATAGAATTGAAAAAAGAAGCTCAGGTAAAATATTTCAAGGAAGGCTCAATAAATAAAGAAACTTACCAAGAACTAATGGAAAAGTATGAGCTGAAGGAAGCCGATGCTAGAAAAAAATTAGAAGTTGTGAAAAAGAAAGCTGGGGAAACAAAATAGAGATTTATTTCCAGGATCTTATTTATTTGATGATTAAAAAATTAAAATTTCTAGAGAAACAATCTGCTGAAAGAGGCATACCTATTTTAGGAAGCGAAAAAGGCTCGTGGCTGTACAAAAAGGTTTTGGAAACAAAACCTAAAAATATCCTAGAGCTTGGGACAGCAAATGGATATTCTGGTTGCATACTTGGTTCTGAAGGTGCTAAACTGATTACAATTGATATTGATCAAAAAATATTGGCGGAGGCAAAAAATAATTTTGGGAAATTCGGTATAGATGCAGAAATTGTTGTTGGGGATGGTGTGGAGATTGTAAAAAATCTTGTAAATAAAAGAGGAGGGTTAGAGGAACCTAAGGTTCCCTACTTCGACTTGATTTTTATCGACTTCGCCAAGAAAAAATATATCCAAGTATTGGAGAACTGTATAAAACTCGTCAGAAAAGGCGGCCTTATAATTGCAGACAACACAAGCTGGGCAAGCGAAGAGTTTAGGAAGGCTGTTTTGACTCACCCAAAACTGAAAACAGAAATTATTTCTATTGCAGATGAGATGACTTGCAGCGAGAAAATTTCAGACTAAAGTCTTTTTCAATTGTTGCACAAATTTTTTTTAACTGGTCCAAATTTGGATTATGAAAAAAAGCTCCTTTTCAGTTATTTCACCATATTCATGCGCGAGAACATTACTGTATTTTACGATGTCCCACACTTTTTGTCGAGTTGAAGAGCTAATTACATTTCCTTTTTCAAGTGTCCAGAAAGTGTCTTTGTATGTGCTTGGTATTCCTAGTTTTTTTATGTTGATTATTTCTTCAGAAAGATTGATTATGCCATTGAATATTTGAAAAGTTAACATTGATGTTGCAAAAAAAGTTTTGCTATCTTTAAGATCAGTCTCACTTTTTATTTTGTAGCTTTCCAATTCTGAAATATATCTTTCCAAATCTGTGAGTATGCTAGGTACTCTCACTAAATCTTTCATGGAGCGCCCTCCTGCGAAACCTTTCTAATCTTGGCTGAAAATCCAAATACAGCCTTACAACTTGCCATTTTATAGAATCTAAATTTTCTTCTGAATTCACAAAAAGTGGTTTACCTTCTTTGAAAACACTAAATTGGATATACAAAGGAAGGTCAGAAAGAATATGTGTTTCGATCTTTTTGTTGGCTAAGGAAAGGATTTCATTTTTAGTTTTCTTTGAAATTTTTTGGTCCGTTATTGCGCAGAGATCGATGTCGGAATAAGGTTTTTGTGTTCCTTTTGCATAGCTCCCAAAAAGATAGACTGCGTTAACACCTTTGATCTCTGCTATTTCTTTTGCGACTTTTTGAAAATCCTCTTGCGGCTTCATATATACATATGGTTTTACAAGTTATATTAATATACTAGCCAATTATCAATATGTCTCTTCAAATAAAAGACGGCTTGGTGATGTTGTACTACTGTTTTGATATTGCAAACGAAATCCATTTAGACAAAGTTGAAAAGGTTTTCGGAAAAAAACCAGAGCCTTCAGAGCTTGTAATTGAAAGGCTCACGCCAAAATACATAAAGCACAGGGTTGCACCGCTCTTGGTTAGGATGCCAAAACTTGTTGTTGGAAAAGATCAATTTCTCGTTGATGCAAAGCTCTATGATTTTGGGGTTGTGACAATAAGGCTTCAAAAAAAGCTTGATGGAGATCTGTCTAATTTGAAAAAAGTTTCTGCTAATTTTGCAAATAACAAAGACCTTGAAAATGAGGCAAAGAAAATTCTGGAAAAAATAAAAAAAGAAATTGGCCCATCGATGGAAAAACACTATATAGAGGTTGATGAGTTTTTCGAAGATTACATAGTTTTCAAAGCAAACTCTTTTGATAAAAAAATAAAGTCAGACGAGCTTTTGAAAAACTATTCAGCTGAAATTGGTCATGCCCTGAGATGTGATTCTGGAAATTTGAGTGAAAGGGAGCTTCAAGACGCTGTGAAAAATCCGCTGTCTTACTACGACGATGATTTAGTTATTGTTGATTGGAATGCTTCTTTTGTATACGATAGAGAGCACAGTTATGATGTCATCGATGTTTTGGAATATGCCTTGATAGAGTCTCTGGAATTAAGGACATATGACACTGTTTTGGATATTGTTTTGGAAAGAGCATATGAAGATGTGCCAGCAAAAAAAGCACTTGGCCTGTCACCATTTTCATCTAAAATAGATTACCTATCCACAATTAAGTTAGAAGTTTCTGAAATAATGGAAAGGGTTTCAAATTCAATAAAGTTGATAGGAGACGATTATCTTGCTAAGGTTTATTCTGCAGCCTCATCTAGATTTTACATGGACAGTTGGAGAAACAGTGTAGAGAAAAAATTAGATACTTTAGAAGACATGTATTCGACACTTTCTGGAAGGCTTTGGGACAAAAGGCTTTTGATAGTTGAAATATTAATGACTGTATTGTTTTTTGTTTGGTTCTTCACTGAGATTTTTTTGGTGTTTTTGGGAAAATAATGTAAAACAACTAAACAATCTGCTCTTGTTTTACAGCACCTGAATCAACCTGAAAGTGTATGTTATCAAGTTGATTCAGGTTAAATATTTAAAATTTTCCTTCCTATTTCTGTATGATCAGACCTTTGAGATTTCTGGATGAATATTTTCGAGGCTCAGAAACAAGAGTATGGTACATGAGTCAAGTAAGCAAAGCTAGGGAATTTGTTCTTGATCCAGAAAGGCTAAAAAAATATGTGAGCGAGACATCAAAAGAAATGTATTTCTTTTTAGGTTTTGGAAGAGCTTTGCCAGACATAGCATTGGGATATGGAACAGCTAGACTGGTTTCTGGAGATTCTGATGTATTGAGTTATATTGCCATTGGATTCGGTGAAATTTTAAGACTGACAGCAACAACTTTGCAAAAATTCGAGAGGATGCACGTCAGAGAATACAATTTAGATAGAACAATTGAAGAAGAAACAGCAGACCAAGAACCGCTTATAACAAACGAGGATGATTTTGAATCTGTGTAGGACTTAGAATATCAATCAGAATTTTCCTTGACCCATTTCTCGATCATTTTTTGGATGACTTCAGAAATTTTTAATTCTTTCAAAACACACTGAGCCTTGAATTTTAAAAATAATTCTTTTTCAACCTCGATTGTTGTTGTGATTGTTTCTGCCTCGTCCCCCATAAGCTTTTATCCTAAAAGCTTAAGCAAAACAGGAGGCTAAAAAATTCTTCGCTGCTGCTCGAATTTTTTCAAACGCCTTCCACGCTTAAACTTTTTCTATAACTGTAAATTTTTGATCTTTGGATACGGTATTTAAAAGATTTACAAATATGTATTTAAAAAGGTTTCTATTTTCTAATCTACTTATTTATATTTGTGGGTTTTTAAATGTTTTTCTTTTTTTGCCGCCCAAATAGGTAAGTATTTAAATATGTTCATATAAATATATAACACCAACTGCGAGCGTTTTTCAGAAACGTTTATTAAGTTTTGAAATATAGATTTAATAACAATGTTATATAAATGCTTAGTTGGAAGATTAATTTCAGTAAAAGGCAGGGTTTTCCTGTCTATAAATTGGGGGGTATAAAATATGGAGTTCACTGAAGAGGCAGCACAAAATTTCGAAGTACACAACGCAAAGATAGTTGTTTTTGGTTGTGGTGGCGGTGGATCTAACACAGTAAATAGATTAACCGACATGAACATACAAGGAGCTACAACAGTAGCAATAAACACAGACGCAAGACATTTGGCAGTCACACACGCACACAAAAGACTTCTAATTGGAAAAGAGTTAACAAGAGGTCTAGGTGCAGGTGGATATCCAGAAGTTGGAAAACAAGCAGCAGAAGAGCAAAAACAAGAGCTAAGGGAAACACTGGCTGGATGTGACTTACTTTTTGTAACATGTGGTCTTGGTGGTGGAACAGGAACAGGTTCTGCTCCAGTTGTTGCTAAATATGCAAAAGAAGCAGGTGCAATTGTCATTGCAGCAACAACAATGCCTTTCAAGATGGAAGGTGCAAGAGTAAGAAAAGCAGAAGAAGGTCTTTTAAGATTAAGAGACA
>CAYPFW010000003.1:0-116464 GCA_964410585.1 uncultured archaeon
GGTTGTTTGACAGGAATGAGCTTTCCTTCTTTGATTTCAACCCATCCATTTTTCTTGGCCCACTGCAATGCGATCGCGAAATTCTCAACTTTCTTTCCAGCCTCATCTATTGAAATGTTACCCCTCTTCAATAAATTTGCAAGATTAATTTCAGGAAGGCCTTTTTTCAAATAGGACAAACCTTCTTCTGTGAGCTTAAGCTTAAGTGCCATACATCTATTAAATAACTCAACCTAATAAATATATGATTTTGGAAATACTTTTGTTCATAATTTTGTATACAGTTGCCAGCCATGTTTTAGACTATAGAATCCTCAAACCAATCCATTTCAACAAAAGAAAGTGGGATCTAAATATTTCCTGCGGACCAACAGACGGTGGTGGCTTGAACGCCGATGTGATTGAGAGAAAGGTAAAAAACTTTGTTAAGGTGAAAGATATATACAATCTCCCATTCAAAAACAAACAATTCGACCACATTGTCTCCTCCCATACAATAGAACATGTAGAAGACCCAGTTAAGTTTTACAATGAGCTGAAAAGAGTTTCAAAAAATGTAACATTGCTTCTTCCACCTATATGGGATTTGGCAGGACTTGGTTTTTTGTTCGAACACAAATGGCAATTCCTAACATTGAAAACACATCATGTTAACAAACTACCAAAAAAATTCAAGCTTCCTTTTTGGTGGTATCAGAAAAGGTTTGGTCAGAGAATAAAATAATTTACTTTCTTTCAGCTTTGTACCATTTCATTTCGCTTCCTGAGAATTCTTTGTAAGCAGAATATATCATTATAGGCAACTGTATATTACTCAACACAAACCAAAGAGGAAATGACACAAAATCTTTCAGAGATTCTTTGAAAAATAATTTTGAATAAACCATGACACTAACACAAAGCACCCACAAAGCAATGAAAGGAATAGCCAAAATCTGCATGTTCAGGAATGTGAAAAGAAGGTACAAAACAGCTACTATTGTTCCAAAAGGTGCTATGTAAAAATATATTCCCCTTTGAGCATCGTTGATGAAACCTTTGAAACCAGTATATTTCCTCGCTCTCATTATTCTCAAAGCGCCTCTACACCATCTTTTCCTTTGGTTAATAAAAGATGCAAAGGTTGAAGGCTCTTCGTGGTATGTCACAGCATTTGGTTCAAAGTGAATTTTGTGGTTTCTATCCATCATCTGCAAAGAAAGCGCAGCATCTTCTGAAAAGCTGTATTCATCAAAACCTATTTCAAGGAGAACTTTTTTTCTTATGAACATATTCTTCCCCATGAAAAGGGAATCTCTACCATTTTTAGAAAAGAAGTGTTGGAAAAAAGATATCATCGAAGTTTCCAAAGAAAGAGCTCTAGAAACAAAAGAATCCTTGTTACCAGAAAGCACTGTACCTGAAACACCTGAAATTTTTTCATCTTCAAATGATTTAACTGCTTTTGATATACAATCTGGCTCAACTATACAATCTGCATCATAGATCCCTATTATGCTTCCCTTTGTATGTTTTAAGACTCTGTTGAGAGCAGCTGCCTTGCATCCCTGCTGCTTTAGTTTTATTGTCCTCACTTTCCTATAGGATTTTGCTATCTCAATTGTTTTGTCTGTGCAACCATCAACAGCGACAATCACATCTAATTTAGGATAATCCGAAGCTAGGATAGAGTCTAAACACTTAGATATTGTCTTTTCCTCATTCTTCGCGGGTATAATCACACTAACTGTAGGCAGCATATTTACCAATTATCAAAGTCTAGTTCATCCCTCTTTACTAATTTATCCTTTATACCAGCCAATATGCCCTTGCTGTAGAATGCAAGTATGGCAAGTATATAGAAGAATATGAATGGAACCAAATAAATAAGCCTACTTTTCTTTGGTTGCTCGTGGTAGGTCAATAAAGCGAAATGGGATAGAGTCGCAGCTATTACAACAATGAAAAAATTGACAACTATAGGTAGAATAAGGTTTAGGGATATTGAAAGGTATTCAGGCGAAGAAAAAGATACAAATGAAACAATTGGCGCAAGGCTATAAAGTGTTAGAAGCAAAAAACCAATTAACACCAATCCCAAAACAGTATACGGAAGTGTGGAAACCAAGAACTGTCTGCTTGCTTTGTAGCCTTTTCTATGGTTCCAAAAAGTGTAAAATGCCCCCTTACCCCATCTCATTCTCTGTTTTTTCAACTCTGAAAGGCTTTTAGCTTCGCTTGTTTCAACAACAGCTTCAGGCTCATATTGTATCCTATATCCATTTTTCCCCATAATCGCTGCGAACTCATTGTCTTCCATCTGTGTCCTTGGCCAGCCGCCCAACTTTTGGAACTCTGATTTTCTTATCGCAACACCACAACCCCTAAATGCTATCATTGAGCCAAAATACATATGTATTTTGAACAGCGAGGACATGAAACAATTTTCAACTGAAACCAGTTTTTGGACAAAAGTTTTCGGACTTTGAGCAACATATTTTGGGACAACGGCCACTGTTTTTTTGTCGAACCAAGGAACCAATTTTATCAAACTATCCCTTCTTGCTACTGTATCTGCATCAAGGAAAAATAGAACCTCGCCCCTTGCTTGTTTTACTACCTCGTTTAGGGCAACTGCTTTTCCTAGCCTGGTTTTGTTTTGTATACATTTCACTCCCAGTCTTTTGCATATTTTTGGCGTGCTATCTCTACTATCGTTTACAACAATTATTTCTTTTTTTGAATAGTCCAAATTTAGGGCTGACCTTATGCATTTTTCTATTGTTTTTTCTGAATTATATGCTGGAATTAGTATTGAGACAAATGGTGTTTTTCCCAATTTCGGCCTCTTCAAATTAGATTCCCATGTGTAAGCAAAATACGAAAATACAATTCCTGTTAATATGAATATGGCTACTATTATTGACATAAGTTGGAAAACGCTATATGTTGGCCGGAACCCAGTCTAATATATTAGGTTGGATAAATACTCTTTTATATAGATTTTTAAGCCTTTGGGCTCCTATAATTTTATTATGCCTAATTTATTCTTTTAGAAAAAGAAGATTCGTGTCTCCAATTAACAGAGTGAACTGTTAATTGTTCACTGGGCATCTCTATATCATCTCCCTGAGAGATGCATACTAAGAGGCTTACTCAAGAATTAATATAAGACTATGGTAACTACAGACCAACTCATAGAAATTGCGAAGAGAAGAGGCTTTTTTTGGCAAGGCTCAGCTATTTATGGTGGGCTTGCAGGATTCTACGACTATGCACACATAGGTGTGTTTCTAAAAAGAAGATGGGAAAATGCTTGGAGAAAATTTTTCCTTGGTCTAGACGAAAACTACTACGAAATCCAACCATCTCTTATCATGCATGAGAAAGTTTTCCAGGCATCTGGTCACTTAGAAAGCTTCGCTGATCCTGTTGCAAAGTGTGGCAAATGCGGAAACTCTGAGCGTGCAGACCATATTTTGGAAGCCCATCTAAAAGAAGCATTTGAAGGTGTCTCTCCAGAAGATCTTTTGAAGCTCATAAAAAAACATGGAATAAAATGCGACAAGTGCAAAGGCGAAATAATAGAAGTTAGGCAATTCAACATGATGTTTCCTTTGAAACTTGGTGTTGGAAAACAAGAAAAAACCGGATATTTGACAGGCGAAACAGCACAAGGCGCTTATGTTAATTTTAAGCAAATGTTTGAGGTTTGCAGGAAAAAACTTCCCCTAGGTCTAGCGATTATTGGAAAGGCTTTTAGAAATGAGATTGCTCCAAGAAATGCTTTGATAAGAATGAGAGAGTTGACACAAGCTGAACTGCAGATATTTTTTGACCCAGACACAATTGGAGAGCATCCTGATTTTGATAAAGTCGAGAATTACAAACTGCAATTGTTTCCTTTTGAAAACAGAAAAACAGGAAAAAAAGAAGAGTGCACAGCTAAACAAGCTGTTGAAAAATTTAAACTTCCTAAATTCTACGTCTACCACCTTTGCAAAATTCAACAATTTTATTTGGATGTTTTGAAACTTCCAAAAGAAAGGTTTAGATTCAAACAGCTTTCAGATGAAGAAAAAGCATTTTACAATAAATTTCATTGGGACATGGAATTGAACTTGGACAGCCTTGGCGGATTCAAAGAGGTGGGCGGTCTACACTATAGGACAGACCACGATCTTTCTGGCCACCAGAAAATTTCGAGCCAATCAATGGAAGTGAGCTTAGAAGGTAAAAAGGTTTTGCCACACGTTTTGGAGCTTTCATTTGGAGTGGATAGAAATTTTTATTCGCTTTTGGAACTAGCGTATACAGAAGAAAAAGATAGAACAGTTTTGAAATTCCCGAGGATTGTCTCTCCTTTTGATGCTGGAATTTTCCCACTGGTAAACAAAGATGGCCTACAAGAAAAAGCAAAGGAAGTCCAGCAAATTCTTGAAGAGCATGGATTTATTATTTTTTATGACGAAAGCGGATCAATTGGAAGGAGATATAGAAGGATAGACGAAATCGGTGTCGCAGCTGGTCTGACTATAGACCATGATTCACTAAAACAAGACGACGTCACCCTCAGAGACAGAGATTCGATGAAACAAATCAGAGTAAAAATAAAAGATCTACCACAAGTTCTGAGAAAGTTTTTGAATGGAGAAGATCTCCACTAAAACCGCTGACAGAACTTTTAGCAATAGTTTTATGGAAGTTCTGTCAGAATCCTTCTTATGCAAAAAATTTGGGACTATATTCCTGGTATCCCTGAAATAATTCTGCTAATTGTTGTCGCTATTGTTTTTCTTCCATTGGCTTTGTACACAATAATTGCGAATGTTGTTGATTATCGGCTTCTAAAATCGTATTACACAAAGCACAAAAAGTGGGACCTAAACATTTGCTGCGGTAACATTGATTTGAGAGGAACAAATGCAGATGTTGTGAAAAGGGAGCTTCCAAATTTTGTTTTGATAAAAGATATGCACAAACTACCTTTCAAAGACAAGGAATTTGAAAATGTTGTTTGCTCGCATACACTCGAGCATTTAGAAAATCCAGAAAGGTTTTATAGCGAATTGAAAAGAGTTGGGAAAAATGTAACAATCTTAATTCCACCTTTATGGGACATTGGTTGTATGGTTGTTTTTAGGGAACACAAATGGCAATTTCTTACACTAAAAACAAAACATGTTAATTATTTGCCAAAAAAATTCAAGCTTCCTTTTTGGTGGTATCAGAAAAGATTTGGACAGACTGTCAAAGCCTAGGCTTTCAACTTTGCAATTATAGCATCTGCCATCTGGGAAGTTCCAACAGCTGTAGGGTCGTCTTTGCTTGGTTTTAAATCATATGTGACATGTTTGCCTTCGCGGATGACTTCTGCTGTTGCTTTTTCCAACCTATCTCCTGCCTCTTTTTCGCCAATATGCCGAAGCATCATTGCAGCAGACAAAATCATTGCAGTTGGATTGACTTTGTTCAGGCCTTTGTATTTTGGAGCAGATCCGTGGACAGCCTCAAAAACGGCATACTCATCCCCTATATTTGCCCCCGGAGCCACACCCAAGCCTCCAACTAAACCAGCGCATAGGTCAGATATTATGTCCCCATAAAGGTTTGGTAGAACCAAGACATCATAAAGATTTGGTTTTTGTACAAGCTGCATGCACATGTTGTCTACAATCACATCTTCAAACTGTATCTCAGGATATTGGGCAGCAACTTTTCTTGCAGTATCCAAAAATAGGCCGTCTGTGTGCTTCATTATGTTTGCTTTGTGGACAGCTGAAACCTTTTTCCTCCCATTTTTCTTTGCAAACTCGAAAGCAGCGCGCACAATTCTTTCTGTTTTGAAAACTGAAATTGGTTTGATTGAAATTCCAGAATCATCGCGGATTATTTTTCCATCTTTGTTCAAGGATTTTATTTTGTTTATCAGTTCCAAAGTTTCCGGCTTTCCTTTTTCAAATTCAACGCCTGTATACAAATCATCTGTGTTTTCCCTAAAAATAACCAAATCCAAGCCAGGATAATTTGATTTCACGCCTTCATAGAATTTTGCAGGTCTGATATTCTGGTAGCAATCAAGCTCTTTTCTCAACAAAACATTCACAGATCTAAAACCAGTACCAACAGGCGTTGTGATAGGTGCTTTTATTGCGATTTTATTCTTTTTTATAGAATCGATAACCCGTTGAGGCAAAGGGTCTTCGCCTTTTTCATAAATATCTATCCCAGCTGTTTGAACATCCCACTCAATTTTCACACCAGTTGCTTCAACACACCTTCGTGTTGCTTCTGCTAATTCAGGTCCTGTTCCATCGCCTGTTATCAAAGTGATTTTGTGAACCATGTTATTTATTGGAGTTAACTTATTTAAGGTTGATTGATTTTTTCGCCTCAACAAATTCAGCGCAGACCCAGCTTCGAATATTTCAATTTGCTCTTTTGTGAACGTGTGTTTTGTTTCTATTTTTTCTTCTGCGCCGTCTGCATGTTTCACCAAAAGATGGATTGGCTTTCCTATTTCTATGCTAAAGTTTGGTAAACTTACAACATCATCTTCCTTTATTTTATCATAGTCTTCTTTGTTGGCAAAAGTCAAAGGAACAACTCCTTGGCTTTTCAAGTTTGTTTCGTGGATTCGAGCAAAGCTTTTTGCAACAACTGCGCGACAACCAAGATACCGAGGCTCCATTGCAGCATGCTCCCTGCTTGAGCCTTCACCATAATTTTCATCACCAATAACAATCCATCCTCTTCCCTTTGCTTTGTAATCCCTTGCAACTTTATTGTATTCTAAAACTTCGCCTGTCAAAATATTTTTTCCCTTTCCAACTTCGCCACTAAAGGCGTTCACAGCTCCTGAAAACATGTTATCTGATATTTTGTCTAAATGTCCTCTGAATTCCAACCATCTGCCCGCAGGAGATATGTGGTCTGTTGTACATTTACCTTTTGCCTTCAACAAAACAAACAAATCTTTGAAATCTTTTTCTTTGTTCCACTCTTCGAACTGAACAAGAAATGCGAGCCTATTGCTCTTTGGATCAATCAAAACCTCTCCCTGTCCTGTTGGATTTTCATATCCAGAAATATCGAAATCAAAACCCCTAGACGGAAGCTCATCTACAACAGGTGGTGGGCTCAAAACAAATTTTTCTCCAGATGGAGTTTCTAAAAAGTCTGTCATTGGATTGAAATCCAACCTTCCTGAAAGCGCATATGCTGTCACAATCTCAGGACTTGAAATAAATGCATGCGTCTCTGGGTTTTCATCATTCCTTTTTTTGAAATTTCTGTTGTAAGAAGTGATTATAGAATTTTTGTCGCCTGTTTTTATGTCTGTCCTTTTCCACTGTCCTATACACGGACCGCAAGCATTTGCTAAAACTGTTCCTCCAATTTTTTGGAAAACTTCTAGCTGTCCATCCCTTTGTATTGTTTTGTAAATTTGCTCAGATCCCGGAGTAACCATGAAACCACACTTTGCTTTCAAACCTTTTTGAGCTGCTTGTTTGGCTATTGCAGCAGCCCTTTCCATATCTTCATACGAAGAGTTTGTGCAGCTTCCAATCAGAGCATATTTCAATTCAACTGGCCAGTTGTTTTGTTTTGCTTCTGCTCCAAGTTCTGAAACAGGTCGACCCAAATCAGGTGTATGCGGACCAACAACATGTGGTTCTAAATCAGAAAGATTTATGTTAATCACCAAATCAAAAAACCTTTGTGGATTTTTTTCAACTTCTGGATCTGCCCTAAGCTCTTCACTTGCCTGGTTTGCCAACTCTGCGACTTTGGATCTTCTTGTAGCTTTCAAATATTTTTCAGTATGGTCATCATAAGGGAATATAGATGTAGTCGCACCAATCTCAGCTCCCATGTTTGTAATTGTGGCCTTGCCTGTAGCGCTTATTGTCCTTGCTCCATCACCAAAATATTCAACTATGCATCCTGTTCCACCGCTTACTGTAAGCATTTCTGCAACTTTTAGAATGATATCTTTTGGAGCTGTCCATCCACTCATTTTTCCAGTCAAATGGACGCCAATTAATTTAGGCATCAACACATTCCATTTTTCCCCAGCCATTACATCAACTGCATCTGCGCCACCTACACCTATTGCAACCATCCCTAAACCACCTGCGTTTGGTGTGTGCGAATCTGTGCCAATCATCAACATTCCAGGCACAGCATAATTTTCCAAAACAACTTGGTGAATGATACCAGAACCAGGCTTCCAAAAACCTATCCCATATTTATTTGCTGCACTTTTCAAAAACAAGTAGACCTCACTGTTTTCATGTTTTGCTGTTTCTAAATCAGAGTTTGCTCCTGAATATGCGCGGATAAGATGATCGCAGTGGATTGTTGTTGGGACAGCTGCTCTCTGCCTTTCTGTAAGAATAAATTGGAGCAAAGCCATTTGTGCTGTTGCATCTTGCATTGCAACTCTATCTACTTGGAGTGGTATTGTATCCTTTCCTCTGGTAGCCTTCAAGGCCTGGGTGTGAGCAAATAGGATTTTTTCTGCATATGTCAAAGGCCTGTTTAACTCAATCTTCGCCTTTTTCACACTATCCAAATACTTTGTATAGAAACCTGAAACCTGAGCCTCGTCTAGAAACATAGGGATATGAAATGACACATTTTAGATTTAGATTATTGTTTCCAAAAATGTGCCCATCCGTATAATTCTTTGTAAGATTTTTATACTTTTGGTTCAAGATGATTTTATAATTTGATCAAGTTTTATTGGGTCTTTTAGCCAGAAAAGCAAGCCAAGAAGAGTGACTAAATAATTTGAAACAAGCAAAAGTAGGCCAACAGAAACAGCAGATGCAGATGCTATTGACAGGTATCCGAAGAAATAAATTAGGGAAATGTCCCTAACACCGACACCAGAGAAGGATATAGGCAGGGTTTCAAGCAAAATTGTTATTGGGACTGCTATAGCCATGAAAAATAAGGTTATATTTAGGTTTAAAGAAAGTCCTATCACATACATCTGAACAATTGACAAAAACCACAATAGAAGGCCTAAAATAATAGACAAGGTTATATTCTTCTTACTTGATTTCATGTCTCGTATTCCAAGGAAAAAATCTGAAAATAGGCCAGCTCCTGATTCCTTGAACTTTTTTGGAAAAAATCTTTTGTAAAAGGGCCTCAAAATTTTTCTGACTAGATTTTCTTTTGTCAAAAGGAATAGGAAAACAACAAAAGCAATTGATATGAAAGCTAAAACAGGCAGCAAAAATAGATTGTTGACATAGTATGTAATAAACATATACAAACCCAAAATTGCCAGAACTATCAATATACCAACGTCAATAACTCTATCTATCAAAACAGTTGTCAGTGACTTGCCTATTTTTGTGTCGTTTCTTAGATAGTAAGCGCGGGCAAAATCGCCGACTCTTCCAGGAGTGATTTGTCCAATTCCAAAACCAACTAACCAAGCCTTCGAAGCCTTCCACAAAGGGAAATCAATATTGTAAGTTTTTATCAAATATTTCCACTTCAAAGCTTTTAGAGGTATCATTCCAAAAGCAATCACAAGCGAGATAAGATAGATGCCTAAGTTTATACTTTGGAAATCAGCTACAAGTCTGCTCAAATCTATTGTGCTAAGAACATAGATAAAAATAGCAATACCAACTAAAGGAAGGAATTTGCTAATTCGCATATTTGCAAAAATAGGTTTGAAAGTATAAATATTATTTACTAAATACTGAATGTGGGGCTATTCAAGAATGCCTAACATGATCCCTGTCTTTGGATTCTGACTTTCCTTTTTTCTTTTTCAGTTCTTTTTCGAGTTTGTTTAGAACCCCTCTAACAGCTTGCGTCAAGTCCCATGCAAAATCTTGTGCAAAGAACATGCCTATGTTTGTTATTAATTTTCCGTGCACAGAGAATTTGGTTCGCTTTCCTGTCTCATTGTATTTGTCTAAATGTAGGGTCATGTAATCTATGTGTGCTAGTTTTGCAAGAAGCCTTACCTCTCTTGTTATTTCATCATCTACAACAGAGCGAATAAACTCGTCCTCATTTTGGAAGCCTGTTGTTTGGACATAGACGCCAGATATTTTAGCACTTACAAGCTTGAGTATATGCCTAGGTGTAACCAGACCTCTAAATGCCCCGTTTTTTTCAACAATGACTGTGTTCTTTTTCCTTTTCACCATTTCAGAAACAATTTCAGAAAGCGGCTTATTTTCGTCGACTTTAGGAAAGTTTTCTTGTGAGAATTTTGAGCCAGCTGAAACTTTTCCTAAACTTATTTTCTCGCCTGATATTTCGCCTCTCTTACTTCTTATTTTGGCTATCGATGAAGAAAGTATATCCAAAGCACCGAGTATGCCAATAAGTTTATCGTTTTTATCTAGAATAGCTATCCTGTTTGCATGGGCCTCCCTTACAATTGATTTGGCAACAGATATGCTATCCTCTGTGCTTATGACATCTGGAAAAATCATGACATCAGAGGCCTTCTTGCCTTTTAAAACATCTTTTGGGACAAAGCTAAGCAGGCTTAATTTTGAGAGCAAACAAATTTTGTTACCCTTGTAAATTGGTATTGACTTGTAGTTGTTTATCAGAACCGAATTCACTGCCTCCTCAAGTGTTAGATCATCTGAAAAAGGCTCTATTTTTTCTATTGATTTTAGGCTTCCAAGTTTTGTTTTGTCTGGATCTGTTATGTTTGTTTTTATCAAATTTTCAGCGCTTATCACACCAACATATGAATCATCACTGAGAACCAGACCTTCTGTTCTACCAGTTTCACTTAGCCTAGAAATAACTTTTGACACAGGTGTTTGAGCATCAAAAACCAAAGGCTCTTCAGCAACATCGCTTAGTTTCATATAGGGAACCTGCAGTTCATTTGTTTCCGGTTCCTCTAACCCTCCATAATGTTAATATGTATACTATGGCTGATTGTGTTTATAATATTTGTTTTTAATTAGCTGAATATGAGAAAATTGGCTTATGGTTTGGCTGCGGCTGCTGTTGCAGGGCTTTTGTTTTTTGGAGCTGACAGAAGGGAAGAACAAAGAGAACAGCGGACAGAGCAGTTAATCGAAACAAAATATCAAAAGATGACAAGGGAGATTAGCGAACGTTTAAGGGAAAATGGAAATGTATATGGAAGTGTGGAATATCCATATGATCGTATTCCAATTCTCAATCGCATTGGTAGATTTGAACCTCATGAATGGGACTCAGTAGTAAATATCAAAAATAGACATTTTATAGTATCCTATAGATTAAGCGATCGGTATAATGATGTTAGCATTATATGTACCGATCTCCCAAATCCAGGATTTAACGATCTTGATTGTGACGGCTCACCTGATACTTTTCAAGCATATGACCTTCTTGATCGCGGATATAATAGTATGAGAAAGATAGAATATTTTCAAGAACCATTTAGGTTTATTCTAAAAGGTTTTCACAGGCGTCTTTTGAGAGAAGCCCACTCACAACTAGTTCGAAGAAAGTTGCCAGAATAATAGAAACTTTTACAGTCCAGATCTTTTGATCTGCTTCATCCTTCTTGTGATGTAGCCGAGTATAACATTCTTCATTTTCTTGGAGAACATTGGCCTTATTTCTGCCAAGGCTTTCTTGTTTTTCTCAAAGTCTTCGCTAAACTTTTCAGCATTCTCTGTTATCAGATCATTAGCCATTGTCTTCACTGCTGTTGACTTTATTCGACCTATATTAATCACCTTTCAATTCTGTATGGAGATATTGTTTACCTAATATTTAAACGTTTTTGACTTTTTCCTTTTTCTATATTAGTTTCTTTTTGGATAGCATGTAGACTTTTTCTTTTTCGTGTCTCACTGTGAAGTGAGCACGAGACATCTCAGCATCTTTCGCATTTGCTGAGATGCTGACTAAAGAAAAAGGCTTAGAGTAACTGTCGTTTAACCGAATAATATGTAACGTTATTTTCATTATCAACAATAGCCCACAACATTTCTGCCCTAATTGAGTGAGCCAATCGCACAGCGCGAGAAAGCTCCTGGAAAGAGCATGTATAGTCTTCAGGAACAGTGTACACAACCCACTTTGTATGCTCTGCAGCTGTTTTTGGGCCTTTTTTAACCTTGACACCTCGGCCATAAACCCTGAAATCACAGCCAAATTTAAACCCAGTTTTAACAACAAGACCTCTATCTCTCATGTCCTTGTAAACTACATATTTCTCCTGTATTCTTGGATCGAGCTTTAGCGCATAATCAAGAAGCTTGTTGAAGCTAAGTTTTGTCTTTCCTTTTTTAATTTCTATTCTTGATTTTTTCAGCAAATAGAGCGCTTCCACAAAGGACAAATCTAACCCAGAATCCGATTCCTTCCCATAATCTCTGTCTGATAGAGATTGAAAATCTTTTGCAACTAGAACTTTATTTTCTAGAAGTATAGCTGACAGCTTATCGTTCATATAAAAAAATAGACAATTAAACTAATAAAGAAATTAAACAGAGCCTTCTTCAGGTGGTTTGCCTTTTTTTGGCTTCTTAGCTTTTGCAGGCGCTTTTGCTGATTTCACAATTTGTTTGAAGTATTCATCGTTTGATGCATTGAAACCAAGTGTAGGCCTTTTATCTGTCATCCAGTGTAAATAAGGCAAAAATCTCAAGCTATAATTGTATAACCTAACATAGTAAGGTATTGTTCTTTCATACATCGTTTTGGCATTCCAATCAAATGCAGCTTGCCATCTTTTTCCAGCAAATAAAATAATTAACCACTGTATACCACTCAATATTAGTGCAACAAAACTGAAGACAAATATGATAACAGTAAATACAATTGCATATACAAAATTAACAATCATGTATAGCAAACCCCAAACAATTCTGACAAACAATTCGACTCTAGAAGCTTTTGGATCAAAAGGCAACTCGGCCCATTTTGTGACGCCGACTTCTGTTGCAATTTTCGCAGAATTTTTTTGTTCAGCCATATAATTTATTGACAGAGGTTGTATATAAATAACGCTGTTAATAAGCCTTTCTGTGCAAAAGGCTTATGCCAAATCGGAGGCTATCTCGTTCGTCGCCGCTGCTCCTCACTCGATTACGTCTTCCACACTGTTCTCAAATTATCTATCATCCTTGCCAATTAATATTTATTAAACAACAGACCAATTAAACCATCTAAACAAACAGAAAGAGTCAGTTAAACAAATGCCTCGGTAGCTCAGCAGGTAGAGCGTCCGACTGTTAATCGGCAGGTCGTAGGTTCGAGTCCTACCCGAGGCGCTCATGGGTTCGTAGCTCAGTGGGAGAGCACATATAAATGGTTTCCATTTACAGCTTAAACGGCTGAAGACTCGCTGACTGATACCGTGGAGATAGACATCTATCGCGGAGTGTCGTGCGTTCGATCCGCACCGAACCCATTTTTTATTTAAAAGTTGACTCAACAATATAATAAAATGAAACTGATCCCGTTAATCTTCTTATTATCAATACTTATTATTTCTGGATGCACGCAAAACACACAGGCAGAAAAGAAAGAAATTTCAGAAGAATATTATGAAAAAATATGTTCAACACAAATACCTGATAATTGGGAATTGGATCCTTTGACGTCTAATGTAGCATATTCTGGATCTGCTACGGTAACAATATTAGCAGATCAATATTTAGGAAATAGTCTTGCCTCTGAATCATATAGATTGATACGAGACAAAGGAATTAATCCTGATTTTGAGGAAAAAAGAGTTGTTGGAGGAAAAGAAATCCACGAGATTCGATATTCTTATCTGGACGAAGAAAATAGAGAATTTAGAGCATCTCACATATTCTTCCGTAATCAGGATACACAATGTGGTCTATGGCTAACATCTCTTGAGAGCACGTTCCCTTCTTACTTAAAAGATTTTGAGGTGTTTATAACTAACTTAAAAACATCACAATCCCAGCCTTTAGGTGAAGCAGGATATATTGCAGACAACATCAGGATAAAACAGTTTAATCCAGAAATAGTCTACCTAAGTCCCGGATATTCTATTACCAGAACAAACAAAAAAGACAAACCAGATATAATAACTCCCAATATATTAGACAACAAAAAATATGAGTTGAAGATAGAGTATAAAAACCAACCTGAGGATTGGCCCACGAAGTTCTCATATACTAGAACTGCTAGTAATTATTTCCAATCTAACCTTACATTCAAAACAAACAAGATAAATTCAATGATAATAGAAAACTATACTGGCTTATTTAATTTTAAAACAAAAGAACCATTCCAACTTTTCAGCATTGTCATGAACAATTATGACGGAGAATATACAACATCTCTAGAAACAGTAAAATAGATTTACATCCTCATAGAAAATGCTGATCAACTTTGTGTTTTCGAAAAATAGTTTTGTAAAATTTTGACTTTTGGGTACGGTAGCCTTTTGAGGAAGTTGTTAACTCCTGGAAAAGGCTAGCTATGGCAAAAAATCCTCTTCCTTAATCTTCTGCGGCAAATATTTTTCTGTGATGAACCTAATGTCTTTTGAAGACAAGGCCTCCAGTTCCAGTTTATATCCTACTTGGAGCATGTGTTTTATCTCGTGTTCCCATTCTTTTTTCTTGAACCAAACATAATTCAAAAGTTCCTGTGCCCTTTTTTTGTCGCCTTCGTTGAGCTTGATTGTCACGTTTTTGGGGATATTGAATTTTTGTACATCTTGTGTTGTCAAACCTAAGTATTTTGCTTCAGGTGTACCAAGCCTATCAGACACGAAAGACAAATTAATTGATCCCTGCTTGATCACAGAATAAATATAAAATCCCCAAACATCTGCATCTGCGCAAACATAGATAGGGAGCTTCAATTCATTGTGCAACCTGTTTATCATTCTTCTTGTTCCCCTGTCTGGCTGACCCTTCCCTGTTAAGACAAGGCATTTATGATTTTTCCAAAACCTGTCCTCGTTCAACCTTTGCCAAATAGCATCTTTTTCAACAATCAAAACAAACTCAGCTTTGCAGTCTAAAAACTGGACAGTATCTGGCTCGCAAATTGAGGGTATTCCATAACCAGATGCACCAAGTTTTGTACAATCATTTTCAACTCCAAAATTTGGCTCCTTTATTGTGATTGGCCCAACTAAAGAACCTTTTTGCTCTGCGTGTAAATGTAAATTTTCTCTAAGAGTATTCAAAGAAGCTTCTATATCTTCAATCAAAGGGTCTGACTCTTCCTGTGTTTCAAATGTCTCCTCATTGTATTTTGGGATTGTGTGCTTCATGTTATAGAACAAATCTCTGATTGATGTTGTGACACCTTGTTCCAGGAGTTTTTTACAACCAGCAGCTACCATCGCTGTTTGCATGAATTTTCTTGTGTGAGCAACATTTAGGTAAGTCCTGTGGCTGACCTTGTCGCCTAGTTGGATCAGCTTGCTTTTTTCATCAAAATAAATGTTTGATAAATTTCTGACAGGCAGAGTCATGTCTGGGTTCTGGACTTTTTTGAGTTGTTCAACTATCCCCTTTCCCCAACTATTCAAACCTTCCTTTGTGTCCTTAGTACGCTCCTTTGATGCCATAATCACTCTTCATCGCCTTCGTCTTCATCTTCTGATTTTTTCTTTTTTGGTTTTTCTTCCTCTTCTTCAACAGTATCGTCAAAATCGCCGCCCCTTTCTGCGACAACTTTTTCAATCATCTCTTTTATTTTCTTTGCATTTTCTCCAGACAAATCAGAAAGTGCAAGCGCTGTTTCCTCTGCGTATTTTTCAAATGTTTTCCTTCTCTCTGCTTGATATTCTGCTTTCCTTATTCCAGATAAGTACAAAGACAATTTCCTTGCAGCTTCCTGCATTGCAAGTTTTATTTCCTTCATTATCTCTGGATAAGATGCTATTGCCTCTTTTGATTCTGATGTAAAAGGTACCCACACAGAGCAAATGTGGACAAACAAAACCATTGGTTCTGTTGGAAGTTTGTCAGCTTGGAATTTATACCTTTTCCAATCAACTTCCATCGCAGATTTTGTCATTGCACAATCGCCTTGCTGATATAGCAAAGGAACTCTGTTGGCAAACCTCATTATCTTGAATTCTGTAATCGATTGACCGTAGGCTATTCCAACCTCAACTTGAAAAGGGAAACCTCTGTAAACTGCAGGTGACCTTGTTACAGTTGCTATGAATTCAGGGTTCAGTTCTTTTTTCAAACCCTCTTCAACAAGTCTATCACCCAGAGGAGACAGGACATCTGTAGGAGGCGCAATCAGCTTAACCTGTTTTGAGGCCTGCACAAGTTTTCCTATATCCTTATCCTCAACTCTTCTTGGAGAAATTTTTGGATCAATGCCTGCAACTTTGCAGATCTCGTCTGCTGTTGTTTTTCCTAGCCTAGAAAACTCACTTGTCAAAAATGATGAAACAGATCTTGCGGACGTAGCACGCAGCATCCTTTCAAAAACACCATACTCCACCCCTTCTATATGAGGTGGGATTTCTTTAGGTTCTTTAGGAAGTTCTTTGACAGTTCTTTTATATTCAAACCTTCCAGTTGGGGAATCAAAAATCAGATTTGCATATGGATTTATGATGGCTGTCTGCTTCATATATTCTAAAACAGACTGCTTGTGTTCCCTGTAAGTACCTTCACAAATAAATGTTATTTGGACTCCATGCCACTCTTTTCCTGTTAGGGTTTCTTCCTCAAGTATCTGAGCAACATTGTTTTTGACATCAATTTTCATTCTATATCTGTGTGTCTTGCCGTCGCCTGTAGAAGAAAGGATTTCAACTGCTTCTCCAGTCGTTAACTGTGAATACATTACTGCGCACGATATACCTAAGCCTTGTGCACCCCTGTTCTGCCTTAGTCTGTGAAATTTTGAACCATATAAAAGCGAACCAAAAACCTTTGGTATATTTTGTTTGATTATACCAGGCCCATTGTCTTTTATAACAATTTTGTATTTTTCTGTCCCTACTTCCTCCAACTTCACATAAATGTCTGGTAGAATCCTGGCTTCTTCGCAAGCATCCAGAGCATTGTCTACACCTTCTTTTACGATAATAAGAAGCGCCTTTATCTTGTTGTCATATCCAAGAAGATGCCTGTTTTTTTCGAAAAATTCAGATACAGAAACACCCTTTTGTGTCTTTGCTAATTCCTCTGCTGACTTTTGTGATTCCGCCATAAGATTAGATAATATAACACCAACCATTTAAATGTTTTTTAGTTTTTGAAGTTTGAATAATAGTTTTCTTGGGATAACTTACCACTTCTTTTTCTAAAAGAAGGGGGAGATTGAATTCTCTTTTTTCTTTTCTTTATTTTTCTTGGAGAACCTAGATTCTAAATGTTTGTACACATAGCCGTGCCTGCTTCCAGATAAGATAGAATCGATTGCCTTTTTTGTGTTCTCAGCGTCTTGGTATTTTCCAATCACAGATACTGTCTTGCCGTAAATTGATATGTGTGTTCCTGTTAGGTGCTCTAAATTTTTCCTCGCCTTTCCATGGCTTCCAATAACCCTTGAGAGCTGCCTCTTTATTGTCTTTTCTGAGCCTGTAATTTTTGTAATTATCAAGACAGTATCGTCTTGCACAAGACTCAGAGCAATCTCAGGTACGAAGCCTCTTCCAACCGCTTTTACAACTTCTTTTGCTTTTAAAACATCTATTGGTTCGCCTTCTATCTCAACATCTTCTCTGACAATCAACCTCGTATTTGTGAGTTTTTCTATTCTTTTCCTTGTCTCACCATTTGCACCAATCAAAATAGGCTTCCTTTCTTCTGGTATGCTCACTAACTCTAACATAGAATCGATAATAGAATTAAGGAATATAAAGACTTAAAGCTGAGATAGCTCAAGCCTTTGGTCATTATTTTTCACAGAAATCTTATCTGCTAAACCGCTAATCCTAAGGCTCTCATCAACAACTATACTGCCTTTGAATGTGTTCATCCAAACCTCTGCATCTGTCAAATCAAGCTTTGTTTTTTCAGAAACTGAAAACTCGCCAACGAGCTCATCCAAAACTTGGTTTGAAAGCCTAATATTTGAGATTTGTAGACTATCAAAATCAGAAGTTATTTCAACTGGCGATTTTCTTTTTGAGAGACCAATTGTGTTCAAATAAAATGAACTTGAATCGCCTTCCAAAGTTATTTTCTTATCTTTGATTCTTATCTTCCCTGAAAAGTCTGCCAAAGAAATTTCTGCATTTGAAAGGTCAGATACATCTATTTCTTCTCCAGCAAGTTTGAAGTTGCTTGGTTTGTTTGTTTTCAAAACAACTGAATCTGTTTTTGTTGCATTAAATTCTAATGTACCATAAGATATTGAAACAGAATTTACGTCCAAGGGACCATCTGGCTCGACTACAAACCCACTTATTCCTGCGGCTTCATTAACTTCTGTTGGTGTACTTGAAATAAAGGCAGCAATTGAAACAACTAGGATAAGTACAATCAAACCAAGAAGTTTTGGACTAAATTTCTTTTCCTTATGATAAGGTTTCCTCATTTGCTCGTGATAGCCTTCGTATGACATGCTAATATTTGGTTTTTATAAGATTTAAAGATTTATCTATTGATTTTGTTCTCTGAAGTCAGGCTTTCTAACATGTTTGCTACATGTCTTGGGTTTTTTATGTGCGGCATTGTGATTCCGTGGCCTGAAAATGACTCTATCCTCACTGTACCTATGTCAAAAATGTATTTTAAAAATGGGTTTTGATGGACATGTATATCTAGATTGAAACTGTGCAGTACGCTTCTTTTTCTCTGACCAAAGCTCTTTATTTCTACTATATTTTCTTTTGTAATTTTGTGATAGTCTTTGTGCCTGAGAATTTCGGGAAGCAGAAGAAGGATTAAAACCATTCCATAAAAAAGGAGTATAAGCGACCTATTAATTGAATAAAAATTGCCGATGTATATTGATAAAGCAAAAACTATGACAGCAACCAAATAATAGCTTAAATATTTCACTCTGCTCGGTTTGATTGTAATCAAGTGCTCAGCCATACACTATTTGTCTACAAAAGAATATAAGATGCTCGACAGCTAAATTATAATTGATGAATAAATATTTGATTCCTGTTCTGGCTATTTTACTTTCGGTTATTGTTGGTATTATTTTACCTAAAATTTTCTACCAGTGGCTATCTATTTTTTCGTCCCCGCTAAAAAATTTTGACATACTTTGGATACTTATTCCTGTGTGGATCTCTTGGTTTTTTGCTGAGTTTTTCCAGGAAAAAATTGGCACGAGCTTTGGAAATGCAATATCAAACGGGGTCATTCCTGTTTGGGTTGGGATAGATTGGATGAGGCTAATTGTTAACGGTTTGGTTAGTAGGGAATTTACACTAAATTCTGTTGTTGGACTTAAACTCTTCATTTGTTTTATTATTTTGGTATATGGGATTGTGATAATCATTGATGGGATAAAAGCTAAGAGATTCATTCATTTTATTGGAAGGATAAGGGAAGTGAGCTACATTCTCATTGTTTTAACACCGGCTATCTATGACATTGTTCCGATAACCACAGAATATATTTTATCAATAATAATTTTCTTCCCACTGTTTTACTATATTATAGAATTTGTGGACAAACTTTTGCCAGATCCAGGTGTGATAGAACTAGATAAATAGGCTATTTCAACAATCCTCTTTTCCTAAGAACATTAGCTTGAACACCCGTATATCTAAAAATAACATCGCCTTTTTCATTTGGTTCTATTTCCCATGGCTCAACTAAAACAACATCACCGAGCTGCACCCAAACATTTCTTTTGAGGCTACCAGGAACCCTACATATTCTTGTTTTTCCATCTACGCATGCAATCCTAAACCTACTTCCGCCTAACATCTCTTCTGTTATACCTAGGACTTCCTTTCCTCTTGGAAGTCTAACCCTTATATATTCCCCAGGAGGTCCTTGGGGCTGCGGTTTTTGAAAAGCCATAAGAAGTAATATACAAGCGATCTTTATATATCATTTAACTTTGAACCTCAAAAAACAGCCAATTCCACCAAGCTTCAAAAACTGCTCGCCTGCAGAATGGTCAGAATTTATCAAAACAACTTGGCCTTTCATCTCTTCTGTTTTTTGCATTAAATGTTCAAATTCATCTATTTTTTCAACAGAAACTAAAAGCGTGTCAACAGCACCCATGTCTACTGATTCTTGAACTTCTTTTTTCCCATAAGTAACAAGCTCACCCTTGTTCAATCTTTTCAAAAACTCGTCAACAAATTTTGCTTCCCTAGACACCCGGGTTTCTGTTAGGATTTTGTTTGCTGTTCGCTTCAAAACTTCCTCAACACCTGGTTGGCCTGTATAGGATGCTTGTTCCAAAACAATTTTTTTTGCTAGATCTCTTTTGTTTTTTTGGATATATTCTAATAAGTTTTCTTTTTCAAAACCAGGACCAGCGACAATTATTTTCTGGTTTGGGTCAACTGATTTGCTTTCCAAATACTCTGAAACTTCCTTGTAATAAGGATCTCTTTCATCGCCTTCTACATCTGGCTTTAAGTCCACAAAATATTTTATTCCAGATTCCATCAAACCTGCAATAGAAGCCTCATCCCTATCTAAAACACATATAAGTAAAAGCGGTTTTTTTATCCTTGATTTTTCCAATCTATCCAATTGGTGCCTTTTCCAAACTTTTTTTATTTCAAAATCATCGCCTATTTCTAACCTGAGAGTGTGATAGCCTTTGTCAACTGAATCCGGCCCTTCTGATATTTTTCCAGATAGCCTTACTTCAGAATCTAGGTCTATTTTCTCAACCTCTATTGTAAGAACAACTGTTTCCCTGTCGCCTTTTGAGACCTCAGAACCTCTTTTGATTGTTGTCCTTCTTGTGGTTTTTGCCCTAACCAAATCACCTTTTTCGAGGATATGTTTGAGATGCCAAATATCATCTGTGCTTGAGATTTTTAGCCTATATATCCCATTTTTCTTGTCCGCATGCAAAATTTCCATAGAAAATTTCTATTTTACTAAACCATGATGCTTAGCTATACCTCGTTTTACTAAAATTTCTAATTCTTCTATATCTTTCTGTGTTAATTTGCTTTTATTTGATATAACCTCTGATAATTCAATCTTTAGGCGTTTTTCCATAGTTCTATCACCTGATTAAGTATTAAAGTTTATGGTTATAATAATTAAGATCAGCAGGGCTTGAGTAGTGGAAGGCGTAAAAATTTTCGAGTCCAGAGACGAAGAAAATTTTAGCCTCCTGTTTCTGCTTAAGCTCTTTCGTGTCTCGCAGAGTGCGTAGGACACGAGACATCTCATCATCCAATACATCCCGTGAGATGCTGATTGAGAAAGAGCTTATGGATGACTTTTTAATTGTCTTGGTAATTGCTTTAGCATTGATAGTTGTATTTGGATTCTTTTTCACAAATGCACCTTTGCCAACACCAAAAGATAGCCTGACACTCATTGAATTTGATGTTGGAAGAGTTGGCTACTCATCTTCTGTGCCTTCACGCGAAGTAAATATAGGCAGGTTCATTGCTGGCTTGCAACAAGAAGAGACAATAAGGGATATACCTGTTTTCGAAGTGAGTGCAAATGCTTTCTCAGCTGACAAGAAAACATATGATGTTGCTGTTGACAAAAATGTTTTAAAAAGTCTTGAAAAAGTTAATATCAATTTCAATATCAAAGAATCAAACCTCTACAACAACCTCGTTGTTGAGTGGAATGGACAAAAAGTTTTTGACCAAAAAGCTCAGGGAGTCCAGAACATACAAATACCAAAAGAAAACATAACAGAGCAAAATTTATTAGAAATTTATACTTCAGGTAGCTGGTATTTTTGGGCGTCAACAATTTATGAAATTGAGGATTTCAAGGTAAAGCAAGAATATGGAGAAGCCAGAATTGTTCCATTTTCTATTAATTTGAATGAGTTTGAAACCTTGGACAGGGGAGAATTGAAATTTGTTGTTACAAGCAAAACCTCTCTTGGAGATTTGATAATCAAGCTAAATGGGAATGAAATTTACAATCAATATCCAAGCACGCTTGGCGAAGCTAAAATAGATGATCCTAACCTGTTTGTTATAGGCAACAATGTCTTGAGTTTTGTTGCTAGAACAGGTGTATTTGAACTGAGTGATGTTGCACTAAACTTGTATTCAAACACAAAAACAGTGACAAAACAGAAGAACTTTGACTTGGACCAAGCAAGGATGGATAAACTAAAAGATGCGCTTGTAAACCTTGTTGTTGATGTTAAAAATGTTGAAAAACAGGGCTCGCTTATTGTGGAATTGAACGAAAACAGGATACAGCTAGACATAAAAGACCCTGGATTGAAGACAGTAGGCTTTGACAAATCTTATTTGAAAAAAGGCGAAAACACAATCTTGTTTAGATCAACAGGAAACTTCGAGATAAACAAGATCACAATAAAGCAGTAGATTGTTTTGCGTGGAAGCCGTAAAAATTTTCGAATCGAAATGAGAAAATTTTAGGCTCCTGTTTTTGATTAACCTTTTTTGAGAAAAAGGTTATTTATACGAATTCTACAAAGTAATACTATGGCAAGGGATCCCAGATTGGAAAACCAGGAATGTCTTGAATGTCTTAAGAAAGGACAAAATGGAAAGTTGATAAATACTGATGTGAGGGATCCTGGAACAAGGCAGCTAATCTATTCTTGCAATTATTGCGGACGACAATATACATACGATGAATGGTTTTCTGAATACGAAGCAGTCACGAGACCAGAGGTTCCACATAGTCCTGAAGAAGCTGAAAAAAATGTAAGGAGGCTTATTTCTGACCTCAAAAAAAGAGAAGGTGAACCAATAAATCAAGAAGAAGCAAAGAGAAATATCAAGGACCTTTTTTCTAGGTTAGGTAGAAGAAAGGATGAACCACACGATCCAAAAGAAGCTGAAAAAAAAATAAAACAAATGTACGCGGATCTTGGTAGAAAAGAAAATCTTTCAGCAAATCCTGATGCACGTGAACGAATAAATGAAATGATGGAGGGAATGGGAAGATCCCCAGGCACATTGGTTATTAGAGGTTTCTATGATGATGCACCTATAGTTGATGATGCTTTTATTTCGCGGGCTGAACCAAAAAACCAATTGTATTCACTTGGTATTCAGCTTGTGGGAAAAACTCTCCCAACAAGACCAGTAGAGGTCCCAGTTGGAAAATACACAATAACTATTGAATATACAACACCATCTGGCAGTGTTCTTGAAAAAACCAAAAGTGCAATTGTGAAATCTCAAGAGATAACTATATTGGATTTCAACTTTTCTTCTTCTGACAAACCGCCGAAAATCACTGGACCGCACCCACACGGAGGATCTGGGCCTGGAAACATACATGGACATGTCACAGATGCTGATGGAAATCCTCTACAGGACGCAAATGTCTATTTACTTGGTGGGGATCTTGTTAATTACAATGCTATTACAGATCACTTAGGCTATTACAGAATAGATGTTGGCAATCTAAAGGGCGAATTTAGAGTAGCTGTTAATCTCTACGGCTATAAAACAAAAATAAAAAAACTCCAAAGAGCACGTCAAGACAAATACCAAATTTGTGATTTTAAGTTGAATCCATCTGAGGGAGCTCCGGCACCACCAACACCTCCAGGGGCGCCGACGCCACCAGGAACACCAACTCCCCCAACACCATATAGAGGAGAAATTTGGGGATATGTAACAGATTCTAAAAAGGATACTCCAATTAGAGGGGCAACAATCACTTTGCCTCAAATACTTGGACCAGGAGGGCCTCTATCCTCAACAACAGGAAACGATGGATATTATATAATACGAAACGTGAATAGGCGAGGCGCAACAAGAGTAGTTGCTAGAGCAAACAACTACAGTCAAGCAACACAGACAATAAGCAGAGCACATCCAGACGAATCATCGCAAGCTGATTTCAAATTAGTTCGTTCAGGGAGAGTCCCTGTTCCAGATAGAGTTGCTGTTGGTCTTGGTGTAAATTTCAATAGGCTAGTTGGATCAATAATTTCAATAATCATGGGTTTGATAGTTTCATCTCTTTTAGGGAACCCATATTTCTTTTTTGGATTTTTGCTTTTTGGTGCATCGATACTTATGCCAAATGCAGAGGACCTTCACACTGTACAGCGATTAATGAGGGCTATCAGGCAGAGAAATAGTGGTAGAATAAACTGGATACAACAAAGTAACATACCTGATGCAGACAAAATAAGACAAATAAATGAAATTGTCCAGACAGAAGTTAATAGCCTTAATGTTGAAAGACTTTTGATAGGCATGCATAGAGATGATTCATTTAGGGTAAACGGAACGCTGATTTTAAAACATCTATTCAAAGCAGCGGGAATTTTATCTTTTGTTTTGGCTTTCGTAAACACAGGATTACCATTCTCAAATATCTTAGCTTTAATTGGCGCATTTGTAGGATACTTTGCAATGGGCGGATATAGGCTACCAACTCAACAAACAACAACGCCTGCAACACCACCAGCTTCGTAATATGACATACGCAAGGACAGATTATATCAGGGCATGGATGAGGTCGGCATTTGGGTTAGTTGTAGCTCTCTTAATTTTGTATGTACTGAATTCTGTTTTCTTAGCTCTCTTAGCCTTTACGTTCTTGTGTTTCATTCCTTTCCAGAAAGATGTACTTGAGCGGACATTCAATGGTGCGATATTTGGAATTCTGATGGTGATAATCCTATTGTTTGCTTTTGGGTTTGGTGCAATCACAGATATTGGCTTAGGACTAAGTTTAGGTACTCAGCTTCAGCCCATTCAATATTTTTTGATCTTTTTATTAGTGACTGGAATAATGTATAGGGCTCTTTTTTTCGCAGCATCCTCTGTTTCATATTTTAATTGGGCAACTGCTCTCAGAAGATCTATGAGAGGTGTTAGGAGCAGTGGATTTTCTACATTTTTAATAATTTTGATAGTTGCTTGTTTAATTTTGCTGATTGGACCGCCTTTATTTTGGCCATTCACTGCAACAAGCCTCCAGCCTTGGCTTTGGAATTCATCTGCAATAATTTTCACTGGAATTTGGCTCATCTCCTTCCTCGGTGGAGTTTTCTCTGATGTCCAATCAAGGCAAATCATGGGAGTTGTGATGATTCTGCTTTCTTTTGTCATCTTCACTTTGGGAATTGGCTCAAACATTGTTGGAGAGGCTGCTTTTGGCCAGTGGTGGCCGCTTGTAAAGGATTTCGGGGATAGCACGATAGGACCAGTGATAAGTTCAATTGGAAATTTCATGGATTCTATGAAAGAAGGATGGAGACTGATATCTTGTCCATCCTGTGTTGTGCAAGACATAATTGAGGGAAGGTTTGGAAAAGATCCACAAACAGGATTAGCAGGTGCACTTGGTGTCGAGTTTATCCAACCCCCAAGGTCAACTCCTGTGTTCCCTTACAGCGATTATTCTGTAACAATGGAAGTGAAGAACCAAGGCGCTGTTGATGCTGAAAATGTTAGGATAAGTATGCTTCCCGGAGAAAAACTTCCTGAAGTAGGTTTGATAAATCCTGATAAAATAGGACTAAGGGAGCTTGGCTTTGCATCGCCATCAATTGAGGAAATAGGAAAGCTATCAAAGGAGGAATCTAGGAGGATAGAATTTGAAGCAACACCTCTGGTATGTGAAGTTGTGAACAAATACAAGTTAGAATCAAAAATCCTTCCTCTTGTCGCAAAATTGGAATATGATTACAATGTTAACTCAAAATTAGATTTTGAAGTTTATGATTCAGTTAAGTGGGATGAAGAAATTGAAAAAACAAACAGAGTTAGTGTGCAGAAAAAGCCAGCTGAGCTAACAAATTCTCCAGTTAAACTGAATTTGGATGTTGGCGAGCAGCCAAAAAGAGAAGGGGAAAAAGTTATAGTAAGTATATCTTTGAGTCCAGCAAAAGACGGAATAAAAATAGAAAATGTTTCTAAGATTGTTTTACACTATCCAAAAGAACTTCAGTGGAACGAAAAAAGAGGATGCAAGGGATGGACGTCTGGATTGGATAACACAATAATTTGGGCAGGGTCATTCCCTAAATCAAATGCAGTTAACTGCCATTTTGATGTTCCACTTTTAGATGTGCCTTCAACAACATTCCAATTTTCAGCAGAAGCTGAATATTCTGTTTCAACATTAAGGGACTTTAACCAAAAAATAGAATGGAGAACAGGCTGCTGTTCGGAAAGAGTTTGCTCTCCTGGATTGAAATGCTCTTGGAAACCAGGTGATACAGAAACGGGAAGATGTGAAGCAGAACCAGGAAATGGGGGAAGCGGAAATGCAACTGGTTTTGGACAATCTAAATTTTGCGAAAATTGGAATAACCAAGGAAAAGAATGTCAAGTTGGTTGGGGTGGGTGCACAGATATAAACCAATGTGTGGACCAGACAGCTCCTGGAAACCCAGTAACAGGAACAAGTGTCCCTGTTATCTGTAGAGACGTTCCGGGAATAAACAATCCGGTTTGCTGTCCAAATGATCCTAGCTATGACACATATTGTGGAGACGAATTTACAAAAGAACTGACTAAGACTATTTAGAATTAATCGTAGACACGATCCCTATGATCAATTTCAACAACTATTATTTTGTTTTCAGCATGATTTATCCTGTAAAGTACTCTATATTTTCCAACTCTAACACGAAAGATGGGCTCTGACCTACCAACTATTCGTTTTGCATCTTGGGGGACAGGATCATTTTTGAGTTTTTGCATTTTCTCAACAAGTCTATCATATAGATGTACATCACATTTTTCTAGAAATTTAATTGGCTGCTTATCAAGGAAAACTTCAAACATATTCCCTAAGCCCTTCTTAACTTTTCAAGCTGAACAAGTTTTCCTTCTTTCTCATTTCTTATGCTTTCGTCCAAGAGTATATGTTCTTCCTTGGTTAGTATAGTATCTACGTCGACCATATGATCTTTAATTTCATTTAATTCTTCTTTTATCCCTTTCAACTCTTGGAGAATTTGCTTTTCCACTTGCTCTTGCATAAACTTCACCTAATTATATTTGATTTTAGTGTTTAAAAATTAGATAGTTTCTTTTAAATGATCAGCTCAGAAAGTAAAATAGTGAAGCCCAAAAACAGAGGCTTCAAAAAATTATTTGCCTTCGCTAAAAGCATTTTCTTGGTCTTTCAACATGTCTTGGAATTCTTTAGCTGATTTTCCAAGCGTTGCTGATGCTGCATCCATTAAAGCTTGGTCTGTTTCATCTACAATTAGGGCAGCGTCGCCTTGTAATCGAGCTCCAACTCTGTCTCTAAGATCAGCTGCATCTCGTGTGAACCTGTCTTTTTCTTTTGATGCAGTTGCTTCCATGTCAGCTGTTGTTTCTCTGTAAACACCTTCCCTAAACGCTTTCAGGTCTTGTGCACTGATACGTCTTGCTGCTCCAGCTTCTCTTGCAATATCACCCATTGCACTGTATCTCAGAGCTGATGCAGGATCAGATGGTGTTAAGTGGACTTGGGAACTTGAATCAACCAACCTGTATCTTGGGTGACCTACTGGTGTTCTGCTTTGCTCCCACTCATATCCATTTGCAAAAAATATTCCGTTTTGATCTGTTATTAAAACTTCCAAAGGCCAATCTGTATCAACTTGCGCACCTTTTATCCTCATTGTCCTTTGGTTCAAAACTTCTTCTGACAATAGGACAAATTTATAGTTTGGTTGACCTCTTTCATCTAAATCAACATTTGCCAAATTATCTGCTGCAAGTTTTAGCATTTCAGGTGTGACCGCTCTGTCTTTCAAAACAACTTGAGTAAGTAATCCTTGTATTTCTAATTCTTTGTAAACCGTATCTCTTCCCGCTTGAGTAGGATCCTTTGCTGTTGCCTTCACTACTTCTTCATTTATTTTTTTAAAATCTTCTGGGAAAGCTAAGTAAAATGAAAGTTGTGTTTCTCCCGGCAATGTGTTTTTTGCAATTATTCCTTGCGGAGCATCTAACCTAACTGAATCGTAAACTATGCTTGGTTCTCTTGCTAATCTGTACAAATCAAGTTGCTGTCGTCTAGGTGCTGGTTCGCTTTGTGCTTCTTGAGCTGCTCTTTGAGCTTCGAGTGCTCTTAATTCTCTACAATCTCTAATCGCTACTGCGCTCCCCATTAATGCAGCTCCGACACCAACTGCTATTACATACCCTAATACACGACTTCCTTCTGGCATATTATTCATCTCCTTTTGGAACTGGGTTTGCTTCTTCAACTCCTTGTTCCATTTTTTCTAAAAATGCTTCTCTGTCCTTGTTCAAGACGCTTTCAATTTTTCTTTCCATACCTGCTTCGTATGCATCGCCTGCTGCTCCTAACTCAATATATCTTGCTCTTATAAATTCAGCAGCTGCTCTGTCCTTTTGTTGCTCATATCTTTTTCTTAATTCCAAATACCTACTTTGTCTTGGTGTTGGCTCTGCGATTTTTGGAGCAACTGGCTCAGGTTTTTGTACTGGCGGTAAAGTTGAATCATCTACTGGCTTTGTTGGTTCTGGAACAATTTCTTCAGGCTCTACATTAGTTGCAGTGTCTTGAGGCACTCTATCTCTAGCACCATATGCTCCTGAGATTTGAGGCTCAGAATCGTTTCTTGAATAGTGAAATCTATCCCAAATAACAGCACCTGTTAATATTGTTAAAACTGCTCCTGTTAATCCAAGCTTAGCACGTGTACTCAATCCGCCAACATATTTTGTATCTGACATATTATTTTGCTTCCTCTCTTGGTTGTTCTGCAGCTGGCTCTTCGCCAAGTATTTCTTCTCTAAACTTTTTAGCTTGTGCTCTTATTGCAGCTTCTCTTTGTGCTTCTTGCTCTTCTATAGTTCTGAAAACTTCATCAACATCAGCATTTATTGTATCTACTCTTTCTCTCAAAATATCAACGCCTTTGCCAACTTCGTCAACTACAGTTTCTACAACCCTTTCGTCGTCTCTTTGTATGTAACCTTGAAGTGCAGCTTCTGCTCTTTTGTTTCCATCAGCTAAAATTCTTACCATTCTATCTCTCTGAGCTCTTATTTGTGCTCTGAATTGTGCTCTTCGAGCTTCGTCTGGAGTGTAATTTCCTGGGACAACATCAGCTCTTGGTGAACCGCCAACTGGTTGTTCTGCTGGGGTTGATGGACTAACTGGGACTTGCATTGGAATAGGGACTTCGCTTGGATTTACTGCAGCTGGGCTTGCTGATGCTGGATTAGGAGCTGGCTGACTTTCTGGAACAGTTGCTAAGTAAGCAACTGTCTCCAAACCAAGTCTAAGGTCTGAAACATCACCTACACCTAAATCAGAAAGATAAATTCTCCAACCATTTCCTTCTGTATCTAATTCGCTTGTTTTGAATCTAACTTGTTTTTGTCTTCTTCCATTTGTGAAAACAACATCAAGGTATTCTGCACCTTCGATTTTTTCTAGAACTAAATACCGTGCTTTTTCATTTGCTATAGGAACATCGCTTGCTATACCTGTTCTATAATCACTTGGTCTGACAGATCTTTTAACTTTCCTACCATCTGAATATGAGGATAAATCAACTTCCCTTCCTGTTTTGTCTTTTCCTACATCTTCAATTGGAAAGTTTAATTGAATTCTATCACTTGTAGGCTTTCTTTTTGCTTCGTTTTCTGTAACTGGGTGTCTGACGTGTGTTTCATCTAGCTCACTATATCTTCCACTATCTTGACCATGATCTCTAAGGTTAACACAACCTGCTGCTGTCAGTGTTAATGCCGATGCAAAAGCGACTACATATCTATTTGACATAGTTTAACCACCCTTTAGTTAAAATTATGACATTATTTGAAAGTAGACTATTTAAACCTTTGCTTTCACCACCGATAAGTTTAAATAGCTAGCCTCTCCCTTGTAAAAGAAAGGCTACTGTATCTAAAGAAAACGATTTACAGCTTCTTAATAAAAACTAGGAATAAGGAGAGATGTTATATCCCTTAAAGCAGGTGCTAAACCAAGTATTAGAATTATAACAAGTAAAAAGTTCCTAAGTCTGGGATCTTGCACATCTTTTTTGAAAAGCCAAACAGCTAGATAGACAACAACTATTTTTGAAATGAAAAAGCCTATTGCACCATAGAAGCCACCCAGATTACTGAAAAGTGAGCCACCCACAACGTGTTGCTCGCCAAAACCATAGAAGTTAATAGCCACAGATGTAGCAGCTGCATCTAAAAGGTGGACTGAAAGGATAGCTGTTGAAAAATAATTGACTATTTCTTTTGGTTTTTGCCACTTGGATTTTTTGAGAGCCCAAGAAATAAGAAGGAACAAACCAGTCAATGGAACAGCTATTGCTAAAACCTGGAAAAGAGGGAAAATCTGAGCTATCGGTGTGACAATGGTCATCGACAAAACAATCAAACCCAAAACAAACATTGGTTTCCAATATACTATTTTTAGCTTTTTCTGCAAACCAACTGAAATTAGGAAAATCACAAAAGCTATTCCAGCTGTTATCAAATAGCTTCCTGGTGTCACAAACCATGTGACTACAGAGCTATAGAATTCTGGGATTCCAGGCACAGGCAGGATAGATTTTATATGAACCAAGGATGTTGAATAAACTGTTTGGAAGTTGACTGATAGATCAGTATAAAAATTAGTAGGTGTTGATACCAAAACTCCAGAGGTTATTCCTGTGTAAATATAGTCCCTAAAAGCGCGTGTTAGCGATGCGAAAAATATGAAAGGTAGAAGGGCGACAAAAAACTTTCTGTCAATTTGGATATCCAAAAATTTTAACAGCTTGTAGACACCGATAACACCTAAGATAAGAATTGCACCATAGACTAAAGTATCTAAAATATTGAAACCACCGTTTTGCAGATAGTGATTTAGAAAATATTCCTCAAAAAATCCCATTGAAGAAATTAGTGTATGGGTTAATAAATAAAATGTTTAAGGGGAATAAATCCCCCAAAAAACTAAATCAGTAATCGCCACCCATTCCGCCGCCCATACCATCCATTCCTGGAGGCATCTTTGGCATACCGCCTTTTGATCCACTTGACGAAATCACATCATCAATTCTTAGGATCAGTTCAGCAGCTTCTGAAGCAGATTCAACTGCCTGTAGCTTGATTTTCAAAGGTTCGACAACACCTTCTTTCAACATGTCTACACATTCGCCTGAGAAAACATTAAGGCCTGAGTTTTTGTTTTTCTCAACTGCTGCTTTCAATGCTGCTACCTTGTCTATTTGATCCAAACCAGCATTTTCAGCTAAGCTTCTTGGTATGATTTCCAAAGCATCTGCAAAAGCATTGATAGCAAGCTGTTCTCTTCCTTTGAATGTTTCAGCGAATTTCCTAAGTTCTTTTGCTGTGTTGATTTCAGGACACCCTGCGCCTGGGACAATTTTTCCAAGTTCTAAAGCAGCTGCGCATCCTTTAACAGCATCCTCAAGTGCTCTGTAAACTTCATCTACAACATGCTCTGTTCCGCCTCTAACAAGAACAGTTACAGATTTTGGATCCCTGCATTTTTCAATGTATGTCATTTGGTCGCCTGAGATTTTTTGTTCTCTGACAACACCTGCGAATCCCAAATCGCTTGCTGACAAATCATTTAGGCTGCTTACAAGCTTTGCTCCTGTTGCTCTTGCTAAAGCTTCCATGTCAGATTTTTTGACTCTTCTACAAGCCATTATACCATGTTTTGATAAGAAATGTTGTGCAACATCATCTATGCCTTTTTGACACAAAAGGACATTTGCACCTGATTTGACAACCTTGTCAACCATTTCTTTCAATGTTCTTTCCTCTTCGCCTAAGAAAGCGTGCATTTTTTCTGGTGAGTCTATGTTGATTTTTGCATCGTTCTCCAAGTTTTTGACTTCCAAAGCAGCGTCCAGTAAAGCGATTTTTGCGTTCTCAATTTTCTTTGGCATTGCTGAGTGGACAACTTCTTTGTCAATAACTATTCCTTCAACTAACTGAGTATCAGATATAGAACCACCATGCTTTTTCTCAAGTTTAACATTGTCTGAATTTAATTTTAGTTTTCCATTTTCTGTTTCTGCAACCTTTTTAATTGCTTGAACAACAAGCTTTGACAAATGCTCACTTGCTCTCTCTGCTGATTTTCCTGTCATTGCTGTGTTTGCAATTTGTTGCAAAAGATTTTCATCTTTCAAAGAAATATCGATTGCCATTTTTCTTAAAGTTTCTAATGCCTTTTCTTTTGCAAGTCTATATCCCTTTGTGATTACAGTTGGATGTATCTCATCATCTAAAAGCTCGCCTGCTTTTTTCAAAAGTTCTCCAGCCAAAACAACTGCTGTTGTTGTTCCATCGCCTACTTCTTGGTCTTGTGTTTTTGCAATTTCAACCATCATTTTTGCGGCTGGGTGTTCAATCTGCATTTCTTGTAAGATTGTTGCACCATCATTTGTTATTGTAATATCACCAATAGAATCAACAAGCATCTTGTCCATTCCCTTTGGACCTAATGTAGTTCGCACAGCGTCTGCTACAGCCTTTGCTGCATCAATGTTTACTCTCTGTGCATCTTTTCCCTTGTTTCTCAAAGTGCCTTCTGGCAAAATCAAAATTGGTTGTCCGCTAAATTGTCCGTTCATACTAATCCCTCCGTTTTGAAATTATTATTTACCTAGCTTAGAAGCTAGTTGTAGATTTCAAAAAGATAGCTTATATTACACACTAGGTTTTTAAAGCTTTCGCCAAGTGGAAAACCAGTTAACATCGACACACTTTAAGGCTATATTAGCTTATATTTATCTAATACAAAAAGTCTTTATGAAGGCTGTTTATTTTGATAAGTTGGGTGGAACCGATGTCCTAAAATATGGTGAACTTTCAACACCAAAACCGAAAAAAGGCGAGGCATTGATTCGTGTTAAAGCGTGTGCACTCAATTACTTGGATATTTGGCTTAGAAAAGATGAGACAAGGAACATACCTCTTCCACATGTCCCTGGCTCTGATGTTTCTGGAATAATTGAAGAAATAAACGGGGAGAGCGAACTAAAAGTTGGAGACGAGATTGTTGTTAATCCTGCTATTCCTTGTGGTTCTTGCCCTAGGTGTGTACAACAGCAGCCATGTGAGTTGGTGAAAATTTTTGGCGCAAAAACTTGGGGCGGGTATGCTGAATATGTTGTTGTACCAATTCAACAATTATATCGAAAACCAAAAAACCTAAACTGGGCAGAGGCAGCTGCTTTTCCTTTGACTTTTCTAACAGCCTGGCATATGTTGGTTAGCAAAGCTAAACTGCAAAAGGGAGAAACTGTTTTTATTTGGGGTGCCTCTGGCGGTCTTGGGATGGCTGCTATAGAAATTGCAAAATATTTTGGCGCGAAAGTGATAGCAGCTGCAAGAACAGATAAAACAGCTGAAAAAATAAAACAAATTAGAGCAGACGAAGTTGTTGTTTACACAAAAGAAAATGTTGAAGAAAGAATGAAAAAATTAACAGAGCATGGAGTAGATGTTGTTTTTGAAAGTGTTGGAGAGAAAACATGGAACACGAGTTTGAATATTCTTAGGTTTGGTGGGAGGCTTGTAATTGCCGGAGCAACAAGCGGTGAAATGGGGACACAAAGTTTGAGCGACTTATACTACAAACAGCTTTCTATTTTTGGATGTAGAATGGGGAACAGAGAAGAATTTGAACAAGTTCTAAAGGTTGTTGAACAAGGAAAAATAAAACCAAGAATCGATAAAGTTTTCCCGCTCAAAGATGGAACAAAAGCCCAACAAAGAATGGAAGAAGGAAAACATTTGGGAAAGATTGTTCTGGAAGTAAAATAGTGGACCCGCTGGGATTCGAACCCAGGACATCCAGCATCTACGCTGGACTAATCAGCAAACTGAGCTGATGTTTTTCTAAGCACGAATGCTTAGCAGCCTTATAAGACTTGCACAATAATTGCAAAATGCAATTGATATGGCGCTCTGGCCAACTGAGCTACGGGTCCTTAACAGAAAGCTGCGATGTTATCGCAGAACCTCTGAATCTAAAATATTGCTTCTTCTTTATTTAACCTTTTTAGTTGCTTTTTATTATCTGAAATTAATTATCCCAATGAAATTCTACGGCGATTTTCACATTCATAGCAGCTATAGCAGGGCCTGCAGCAAGGATTTGAACATAGAAAATTTGGAAAAATATTCCAGGATGAAAGGCCTGAATGTAATTGGCACAGGTGATTTTCAACATCCTAAATGGATAGTTCAACTCAAAGAAAATCTTAAAGATGATGGTTCTGGGATTCTAAAAACAAAAACAGGCTTTCCCTTCATTTGTACTTCAGAAGTTTCTCTGATGTATACACAAGACAAAAAAGGAAGAAGAATTCATTTTGTTTTGCTCTCACCGAATTTGGAAGTTGTAGATCAGATAACAGAAGCCTTGAAAAAAAGAGGACGAGTAGATTATGATGGCCGCCCTATATTTGGGTTTTCAGCAATTGAACTTGTTGAGATGATGAATTCTATTTCAGACAAAATAGAAATTATTCCAGCTCATTCCTGGACACCCTGGTTTGGAATTTTTGGAGAGAAAACAGGATTTGATTCTTTGGAAGAATGCTTTCAGGAAAAAACAAAATATATACATGCAATTGAAACAGGCCTGTCTAGCGATCCTGCAATGAATTGGCGCATACCGTTTTTGGATAATATCAATCTAGTTTCATTTAGTGATAATCATTCTTACTGGCCTTGGAGAATAGGAAGAGAGGCGACTGTATTTGATTTGAAAGAATTATCGTATGACAATTTACTAAAAGCAATTAGAACAGGACAAGGATTAACAGGGACATTAGAATTTTTTCCAGAGGAAGGGAAGTATCACTGGGATGGGCACAGAAATTGTGGAGTTGTTTTGTCGCCGCAGGAATCACAGAAGGTCGGTGGGATTTGTCCGAAGTGTGGAAGTAAGTTGACTTTGGGTGTTGAATACAGGGTTGAACAACTTGCAAAAAGACCCGCTGGCTACAAGCCGAAAAACGCAAAAGAATTTTCGTCGCTTATACCGCTTTCTGAAATCATACAGCACCATATGAACCAAACAAATGTAGCATCAAAAAAAGTTTGGGAAGTTTACAACAAATTGATTGAAAGTTTTGGAAATGAGCTGAACATACTTTTAGATGTTTCAAAAGAAAACTTGGAAAAAGTTGTTGAAAAGGAACTAGCTGAAAAAATAATCGCTGTAAGGAACAAGGAAGTTTGGGTTTTCCCTGGGTTTGATGGTGAATATGGGAAAATATTTTTTGACAAAAAGGAATATGACAAGTTGATGGCAAACAAAGAGACAACAAAGAAAACAAAGGCACAAAAAAATTTGCTGGATTTCTAAGTGTATATTTTTGATTTTTGGGTACGGTATCTGCATCTCTCGGAGAGATGATGCAGAGATGTCTCGTGAACTATTAACAGTTCACTCTGTTAGTTGGAGACACGAGCCTTTTGAGGACGAGTCGGATACCGAAGCTGACTTCGTCAGCTTCCAATTGAGAACTCCTGGAAAAGGCTAGCTCTAAATTTTTCCAGAAGTATCAATTGCTATTGTTGCTTCGTCTTCTGTTTTGTATTCATAGTTGAGAGTGACTCTGATTATAGGATATTTGTCGAATTGCGGCTGCGTAGACTCGATGATTGTACAAGGCAGCGTATATGACTCATCCTTTTTCAAAGATTTGACACCAGTAGATTGACATGTGTCAGAAAATTTCACGCCTTGCTCTAAGAGCTCAACTTGGTAGCTGAACTTGTTCTCCCCATTTTTACAATCTGGTGAACAAACAATTCCTCCACCTACATTTTTCACTGTTATCAATATTGGCGAGCTAAATGTATTTTGGAAAACAGTTACTGGAGTTTTTGCTTGAATATCTATACTCAAAGGTGAATTTTTAGGTGATACACCTTCTACAAAAGTAAGTGGTGCACCAGAATCACGCGCTAATCTAGCCTGCTCATATGATTTCACTTGTATTGCTTCTGTGGCAACTGATGTGTATTTGTAAATAACAGAAATCCGTGCCTGCTTTTCCACTTTTAATCCAGAAGGTATATCTGGAACATGTCCTGAGAAAGAGCACGATTCTTCCTGACTGGCCATGAGTTTAGTATTCAGTTTACATGAGGGCTGAAGATTGAACTCAGAAGTTGTTTCCACCTTTATTGAATCTGCCTCCTCGCTTCCTATGTTTTCTAAAACAAGGTCAAATTCAATGGGTTGGTTTGGTAGGAATGTTTGTGAAGAATCAATTATTATTGGCGCCCACTCTTTTATTATTAATCCGCTTGTGGCCTTGTGAATGTCGCCACCATTTTGAACACAACCAGAAAGAAAAACTAGTAAAGCGATAAAAAAGAGAAAGCTCTTACGCATAGGTCTATTCAACTTTTGTTCCCTTTATGCTGACTGCAAGGCTTTTTTGAACCCTATATGTGTAAGTTATTTTTGCCTTGATGACACCAGATTCCTGGAATTGGACATCTGAAGGAAGTTGGACAGAGCATGTTACTGTTGTTGGCCTGTCTCTTGTTACCTTTACCTCAGGTTGATTGACAGAGCATGTCGGTACTGTGTTTCCTAAAACTTGGAATTGATCTAATCTTACTAAAAAGTCTCTGGCTGCTGCCCCGCCACCCATATCCTGTGTGACTGTTCCACCAGTAGGACCAGTATTTTGTAGTTTCAAGCTCACTGTCATTTGCCTATTAGGACCAGCTTTGACAACATCTAAAGATTGTATTGTTAAAGATACAGGGCCTTCACCGCCTTTTGATTCTGCATTTACAGCAGATGATCCACCAGAATCAAGTGTTTGTCTTATTGATTGAGCATCAACAACTGAAAATGTCTTTGCAACTTCTGTTTCATAATCATAAGATACATATAAATCAACTGGGATGCTTTGTGTGTCTGTTGAAATTGGCTCATCTATCACCTGACCAGTTACCTGAGGAAGCGTTACAGATGATGTACCAGCGCCTGCTTCAACTCCTGGAAGTGTTGTTGTTGGAAGTTGAGGTGATTGAACTGAAAGGAATCTACTATTCGTACTTAAAGCAGCTCTCAGATTTTTAGCATCTTGTTTTCCACTATTTTCCAGCTCTATATTTACAAAAAATTGTTCGCCTTTTGAAACAGCCCCTGGCGGACTAAGTGAAAAATCCTTTATGATAAGACCCTGATTTGAGCCGCCTCCACCACCACCATCTACACAACCAGAAACAAAAACAACTAGGAAAATAGGAATTATGTACAATAATTTGCGGTTAAATTTTGTTTTCATCTTATTATTTGGTTGCATTAATTTATAAGTTTGATATTTGATAACCAATCAATCGATTATCTATATGTTACTGTTATTTGCGGTGTTCTGTAGACTATTTGATATGAGTATTTTGCTTTAACAACAACATCTGTTGAATCCTCATTTGTTGGGGTTTCTGATTTGCATGGTATGACTTTCAAGTCGCCACTTATCCCCTCTATTTTGTCCCCAGCATTTATTTCAACATCTTTACCGTTTATTGTGCAAACTGTGTTTGGGAATTTTTTGAACAAATCAATATCTGTGATTTCAATTTCATTGCCTACAAGTCTGACTTCTTTTTCATCTGAAGATGGGTGCTTTGCTTTTTCTATGTACAGATTTATCCTAAAAGGCCTTGGAGATGATGTGACTTTTATTGGCTGAGCTTCTTCGACTTTGAAATAAACTTTGACAGGGCCTGTTCCCTTTGTTGGTTCCTGAACGCTTTGCTCAGTTGCTGTTGTTCTGAATGCAATACTTGTGAGCCCTGATGTTTCATACTCATAATCTGTAAGGATATCAAATGTACATTGAGGAGCGATCTCTGCTATATCTCTTTGTTTGAAAAGCACATTCCATATGACAGATTCGCCTGTTGGTGTATCGCCTATAGGCTGGAGATCTAGATTTTGGCATCCCCATCCTGTTATTGAACTTGTACCAAATGGATTTGAATTCGCAGGACAGACAGGCTTTACAGATTCCACTTCACATGTTGGATTAGAAAGAATGACCTTTGTTTTTATTGGTGGGTTTAGCAAATTTGTGTCAGCGTTTTTTACTTTTACTTCTAAGGAATATGGTTCTGTTGAAAAAAGCTTTGTTGAGCCTGGAACAATTTCAAAAACTTTTATCACATCTGTCCCACCAACAAAATTATTTCCATTTCCTGGCCATTTGATACAACCAGAAAGTATAACAATTGCAAGGACTGGAAGAAGATAAGCAAATTTCATAGTATTAGTTAGCCGAATAAGTTTAAATGTTATTAGAACTAGTCTGCAATCTCAAACTTTAAACCGTAGTGGATGAGACCATCTGAATTGTCTTCATAGATTTTTCTGAAAATAGGCTTGACTTTTTTTCCAACTTGGATTTTTGTGTGGTCGCCAACAACTGGTGCAGAAATATTTGTGCCTTCTTCTAATCGTATGATAGCGACTGCGTATGGAGATATTTTTTCAAAACCTTCTGGGGCTGCATGGATAACTGTGTAGGAAAGGACTTCACCTTTTCCTGAGAATTTAAATTCTTCTAGTTGGCCTTTTCTTCTACAATCTGTGCACAATTTTCTTGGCGGATAGAAGACAGCAAAGCATGTTGCACATTTTGTGCCTATTAAATTATATTTGTGTCTCCTCAATCTCCAATAAATTGGTATGCTAGCTTTATGTGGCATATTATTCGTTAGACAGGATTGTCACAACCGAAGTTGCGCCTGAACCTCCTACATTCAAAGCTAAACCTTTTTTTGCGCCGTTAACTTGTAAGACGCCTGCTTTTCCTCTCAACTGCGTCATCAAATCTATTATTTGGCGGACACCTGTTGCACCAACTGGGTGCCCTATACCTTTCAAGCCGCCCATTGTGTTGATTGGTTTTTCGCCGCCGATTTTTATTTTACCATCTTCAACAAACTTCCCACCTTCGCCTTTTTTGCAGAAGCCTAAATCTTCTGTTGCAACTATTTCATTTATTGAAAAACAATCATGGACTTCTGCCAGATCTATTTTTTCTGGCGACAAACCAGCTTGCTGGTATGCCAATTTTGCGGCGACCTTTGTTGCATTCATTTCTGTCAAAGATTTTCTATCGTGGAGAGCTAAAGCATCTGAAGCCTGCTCACATGAATTTATCCAAATTGGATTTGCCATTTGTTTTGCTATTTTTTCAGATGCCAAAACAACAGCAGCTGCCCCATCTGTTAGCGGTGAGCAGTCTAAAAGCCTTAAAGGGTCTGCAATTAAAGTGGATTCTAAAACTTCTTGCAGGGAAACTTCAAAAGGAAATTGAGCTTTTGGATTTTTTGCTGCGTTTTTGTGGTTGTTGACTGAGACAAGGGCGAGCTGTTCCCTTGTTGTACCGTATTGAGACATGTGCGCACGTGCTATTAAAGCGTATAAACCAGCAAATGTCAGGCCTATTGCAGATTCCCACTCTTGGTCGCCTGCGCCCATTAAAGTTGAAACAGCAACTTCGCCCTTTATGTCTGTCATTTTTTCTGCGCCTGCTGCGATAACAATATCATACCTTCCAGATTCAATTGCCATTATTGCTTTTCTGAAAGCTAAGGCCCCAGAAGCGCATGCACCTTCGCATCTTGTTGCTGGTATTGGATTTAAACCAGCTTGCTCTGCTGCTAAAGCTGCTAGATGTTCTTGTCCGATAAATTTTCCAGCAGCCATATTTCCAATGTACAGGGCTTGTACATCTTTTCCTTCTAGCTTTGCATCTGCTAGGGCTAAGGCTCCTGCTTCTACTGATAAATCTCTCAAAGACTTGTCCCAATGTTCTCCAAATTTGGTGTACGCACCACCAATTACTGCGACTTTTTGTGACATATTATTACAACTCCCACTCATAGACAGTTCGTGTTCTTCCATCTGTTGAAACTGCACACTCCATTAAACCTCTCTCATTTTTATTCACATCAACATAATGACCGTGATTAGGACCACCATTTGAAATTTCATAGTGATAAGGTCTGAATCCTCCTTGCATTTCCTCTTTTTCATGGAGAGATTTTAAAATTGCACGCACACCAAATCCTGCTGAAGCTGCGTGGACCAAAAACTTCTTCCTCAAATCTCTTGCTTGCTCTATCATATTTTTCTCCTCAATCTAATTTGTATATCAGTTTCTTTTGGATAGACTGTAGACTTTTCTTTTCGAAAGAAAAGGCTTAGATTTTCAGTTTCTTCCTGAGTTTTACGTAAAGTCCGTAATCAATGTACTCTTTGCGGTTTAGGTAATATTCTGTTTTTGTGGCCAGGTTTTGGCGCTCTGTGATCAAGTCAGTGACATTGAAAACAAAAGCATCGGAGCCTGCACCAGAACCATACGAAGTCATTAGAATTTTCTGCCCAGGTTTTGCGATGTCTAAAATCGCAGACAAACCCAAAGGCGAGGCGCCTGAATAACAATTGCCTATTTTTGTGACAACCAAACTTGGCTCAAGTTTTTCCATTGGGAAACCCAAAGCCTTTGCTGCTGTTGTTGGAAACTTTCCATTTGGCATGTGCAAAACAACATGATCAAAATCAGCTGGCTTGTAGCCTAGCTTGTCCATCAAGGTTTGGGCAGCTGTTGAAACATGCTTGAAGTATGCTGGTTTTCCAGTGAACCGTGCTGCATGGGATGGGTAGTCTTCGCCTTCTCTTCTCCAGAAATCTGATGTATCTGTTGTGTAGGAATATGTGCCTTCTATTTCAGCAACTGGATTTGGACCGATGACAAAAGCTGCGCCGCCTGCGCCTGCTGAAAACTCTAAAGCATCCCCTGGCCGACCTTGGGATGTATCAGCGCCTATTGCCATTCCATAGGGAATTATTCCTGCTTTTACAAGACCATAACAACACTGCATTGCAGCTGTTCCAGCTTTGCAAGCAAATTCAAAATCAGCAACCATTAAATCATAACCAAGCTCCAAAGCCTCGCTAACTATTGTTCCAGACGGCTTCACAGCATATGGATGGGATTCTGATCCTATGTATAGGGCGCCAATATCCTGGGGATTGATTTTGGCTCGAGCTAAGGCGTTTTTGCCTGCTTCTACTGAAATAGTGATTGTGTCCTCATCTATATCTGGCACGCTCTTTTCATTTATCATCAAACCTTCTTTTATGTCTTCTGCGTTCTTGCCCCAGACCCTTGCTATTTCTTCTGCCCTTATTCTAAACCTAGGGACATATGCGCCCCAACCTACAATACCAACAGATTTGCCTGCAATAACATCGCGGCTTTCTTCTTTAGACATATTAGAATTTGGCCTCCTAAAACTTAAGGTTAATCTACTATATGTGATAGACAAGTTTTAAATACTGTCTATATAGAATACGACAAAAGGATAAATAGATATAACAGTGTTATAGTTACCTTCTAAACCTATAAGCTCCATTTAACAATTCCTCAGCCTTTAATCCCCAACCAATACCTTCTCTTTTTGTGTAGCGTGTTAGGAGTGAAGCTGCACACGGTGGCAAGATACTTCCAACATTACCCAAAGATGTAACAGCAGGCTTTTCTGGGTTTGCTTTGGTTGGATCATAGTTTCTGTGTCTTATAGTTTCTAAAACACTCTGAGGATCATCTCTTTGTGCTAATAAATACTCATGTTCCCTCTGGTCAATTGATCTTTCCCAAACTTCAAGCAATTCTGCAAAAGAAAGCTTTGTTCTTGATCCAAAAACATAGAGCGAGTTCCTTCCAATTGTCTTGTCAGATACTCTGCCCTCAAGCTCTGCAATAGTTATATCTTCTCTTGACAACCCAGTTTCTTCAAAAATTTCTGCATAAAGGGTTTCAAACAAAGGATTTCGACCTGACTGATATTCTAAAGCTCCTGCTGGAACAGTCATTATTGTGTGTGAATATGTATGCCCACCTCTTAAACCAAGAACTACTAAACCGTCATTTGTTATCAAAACATTACTAATGGAAGCAGAATCCTGAGAAATTTTAGGTAATTTACCAGCTCGCATTAATTGAGTAACATAAGAATGAGACATTTTAACATCTATTTCTAATCCAGTTCTGGGATCATACCTATCCCGTTCACGGAAAAGGAGAGCAGCATTCCACCACGGTATTTGAATAGAATTTAATTGATCACTCAATTCGAGTGTTTTAAGCTCAGGAGCTAAAACATCAACAACTTCCCTAAAACACCCAATCCATTCGGCATCTGATTTTATTTCTTGTCTCAATCTTTCTGCTTGTTCTAATGTAAGATTTATTGGTCTTGCTTCAGCTAATCCTAAACTTTCCCTTTTCTTATCTATTATAGCACATATACGATCTTTTACTTGACCAATCCTTGCCGATTCTTCTGGTCCTGCTGAATAGTGCATCCTAATCGGAGATTCTTCTGTCAAAGGCTCTTCATAAACTTCTTCAATTTGAGCTAAAGGTTCCATAAACTATTCACCAACCAATTCCAAAATTCTCCTTCCAAGTTTTTCAGTTGCAGCTGATATTACAGGTTCTTTAGAATTAAAATCATAAGTCTTGTGATCGTATGGGTTCCCATCTAAATCAGCAAACCAACCACCACCTTCCTTAACAAGCAAGTATCCTGACCCCGTTTCATGTGCTTTATTTTTTAGGTTCACAAAAGCATCAAACATTCCAGATGCAACACCAGCAAAATGAAAACCAGCTGCTCCAAAATCTTTAACCCATGCATGCGGATAAAGTTTAGAAAATCTAGAAGGATCTTCGCTTCCGTAATGATCCAAACAAACTAAAGTTTTTCTGTCTAAGACTTCTCTCCCAGATGTGTGTGCAGGTTTTTCAACCCCGTTTTCAATATACACAAGCCCTTTGCCTCTTTCTGCAAACCAAACATTTCCGTCTCTAACATCTATAATTCCAGCAGCTAAAGCGTCCCTATATCTTGGTTTTAGCGAATCAAAAATTGTAATAATAGAAACAACTGGAAGCTTTCCTCTTCCCCTTTTGTGATTATCTGTTCCGTCCAAATCATCGAAAGCGATTGTATATTTTGGGCTTGCTGTAAGATGTATAGGTCCTCTTTCTTTGATCATTTCTTCGTCCAGGAAAATCCCGGGGATATTTTGTCTTTTCAAGTATGCTAAAACAGCTTCTGAAACAGCTAAATCAGATCTTGTCGAAATATCAACCACACCAGGACCATACACTTCTTGTCTACCAGCTTCACCTAGGTTTCCCTCGGTTTCTCTTGCTAACCGAAGGATATCTAAAACTAGTTGCTTCATACTCTTTTCCTTCCTTCAAAAACCGCACTGTCAGATGCTTGTGTAAGCCATGGATTATTATCTGCTCTTAGAACAGGTTCTAAATATTGTCTTCTTTCTTCAAAAGATAAATCCGGATTGGTGTCTAATTTTACAACTACAATCGGTTTGAAGGTTCCACCTTCTACCTCTATTTTAGAATCAGTATCTGTGCTGGAAATAATAGAGCTTTGCCCCGTTGAAAGAACAATCACACCTCTGACAAAATACATACCTGATGGGGTTTCCAAATCAGCTAATTTATAATCATCACCCCACCCAAATCTATTATGTCGCCCATTTCTTAAATCACACACTGGTGTCACTATTTGAGTAGATTCAGTTGACATATCATTTAATCTGTTTTCAACAGCTTTCCTAAAATTCTCTCCAGAAGATATCTCCAAAATGTCCCTAAGTTCATCCTCTGATATTTGTGTTCTAAATATTGAAGTTAAATCACAATAGTTCTTAGGAAGTTTTGGGTTTCCTACAGCTTCTGCGGGCAGCAGTGTGAAAAAATCAGCAACAGGCTCTACAACCCTTCTCAAAGCCTGTTTTAATCTTCTATCAACAGCTTCTGCCTTTTCTCCTTTCAGTCCTTTTATATGGCTTCCTGATCTTAGTTCCTCATCTAATTCTTTCAAATAAACATCTCTAGGACTAGCTGGTATTGGTTTACCCTCTTCCCTTCTCCAATTTCCGCCTCTAAAAACAAGCTTATCTCTTATTCCAATATTAGGATAACCAGAATCTTTTCTATCTGTCCAAAAGTACCTAATTTCCCCCTTTGAATCTACTATGGACACGGGTCCTTTTGCAGCATATGTGTTAACAAATCTTCCATCAGGAAATTCTTCTCTTAACCTAGAGACATTTACTCCTTCATTTTCAAGTTTAGCAACCAAATTGTAATTCATAAAAATAAAGTATTAGGGGGATTTATAAATCTTTTTCTTATTACCATTATTTAGTACTAACTAAATCTTGGTTTTAAGATTAATATAGGCTTACTCAATTAAGTTATGAAAATTTCTGTTCTAATCCCAGTCTACAACTATGAGGAAACACTGGAAAGTACAATAAATACATTAAGTTCTAAAAAAAACATTTTTGAAATTTTGCTTGTTTGGGATGTGACCAAATCAGAATTAAGGGGCAAAATAGATAAACTTGCAGAAAAGCTAATCAAAAAATACAAAATAAGGATAATTTTCAGACACAATCAAAAAGGATTTGGCTCAGCTCTCCGTTTAGGTTTCCAAAATGTAAAAGGAGATGCTGTTGTTGTAATGATGGCTGACCTATGTGATGACCCCAAAACAATCGATTTGATGGAAAAAGAAATACAAAAAGGATATGATATAGTTTCTGGTTGCAGATATTGTAAGGGTGGAGGTATAGTTGGGAACACATTTAAACAAAAAGTTTCATCTACTGTCTCTTTACTTATCAATATTTTCAGTAGAAACAGGTGTAGGGATTTAACAAATGCATTTAAAATGTATAGAACTCAAGTTTTAAAAGAAGTAGAAACAAAGGCCAATTTTTTTGATATCTCAATAGAACTTCCTTTGAAAGCCTTACGGAAAGGCTTTAAAATTTCCCAAGTTCCTACTGTTTGGAAAAATAGGAATTTTGGAAAATCAAACTTTAACTTTGGTGGAGAAAGTAAAAGATATATAAAGTGGTTTTTGTACGCAGTTGCGACGAAGCCATCATTTGTTACAATAGCAACTATAATAATTTTGATAGCTAGTATTGCTAAATTACTTTTATAGACTCAATCTTTTGTTAAATTTTTTAACCTGTTTAATTGTTTTTTGAATTTCTATTTTGTGATCATACGCCAATTTAGGAAGATTATTAATAGAGAACCATTTAAAACCAGTAAACTCCTCTCCTTCTTTTCTTACTTTTCCTGAAACTATTTTTACAGGGTAAACATGAGAACAGGAGTGTTTTGTTTTATCTTGTAATGGATTGTCATCAATCCATGATGGGAAATTTGGAGAAAATGGATGAATAATTTCAACTTGAACGCCAAGATCTTTTGCTTGTCTCTTTATAGTATCTGAAAGTTTTTCATTTATCCACTGCCGGCCACCGATTATACACCACTCACCTTTTGCATATCCTGTTTTTCTTATCAACAACAAGGTTTCCAGAACAGTTTTCCTTTTTCTCAAAACTACAAGATCTACAGTTGGGATCGGTGTTTTACTGGTTACTAGCTTGTACTCAGAATCAGACATCCAAAAACTTCTCATATACTATAATTTCAAATTTTTCTGAAGCCAATCAATAGTTATTTTTAGTCCTTCATCTAAACTTGTTTTTGGTTTCCATCCTAGGGATTTTATTTTTTTGACTTCAGGTACCCTTTTTTTAACATCATATTCAAAAGACGGAACGTTCCTGAATTTTATATCTTTTTTAATCCCAACTAGCTTCCATATTATTTCAGCAAGCTCCTTGACACTTGTTTCTACACCTGTTCCTATATTGAAATCATCGTTTTCTGATTTTTCTGCAACAAAAATAATCGCATCGGCCAAGTCATCAACATATGTATAACTTCTTGTTTGACTACCATCTCCTAAAATTTCTAATGGATATTGACCACTTAAAATTTTTTTAACCAAATCGGGTATTATATGGGAATAACCAACATAATCTCCTGGTGTTTCGCCAGGACCATATGCATTGAAAGGTCTAGCAATTACGTAAGGAACTTTAAATTCATCGAAATAGGTTTTTGCTATATACTCAGCAGCCAATTTAGAAAAACCATAACCAGTTAACGGAGGTGGAGAAATTTCGACAGCTTTTTCAGGTGTTGGGAATATTTCAGTTCTTTCGAAAACCATTGAAGATGATAAACAAATCATTTTAGGCTTGGATTTTTTTGCAGCATCCCATAGGTTAAGATTTAATATAGAATTATTTCTCACGCTAGTTGCTGGGTATTTATGGAAATAACCAATTCCACCTATAACAGCAGCAAAGTGGAAACAGACATCAATATTTTTAAGTGACTTTTCTGCATTTTCTTGTTTTAATAAATCCAGTTTCAAAAACTCAATTTCATTTACAATATCAGAAAGATTAGAAGCCTCTCCCTTTGAAAGGTTGTCTACAACCCTAACATTTGCTCCGCTATTAACTAGCTTATTTACAACCCTAGAACCAATGAAACCAGCTCCCCCAGTTACTAGTACATTTTTTCCTTTCCAAAACATATGATCTTAATATTAACTAACAAACTCCTGAATATAAGATAATTATTTAGAGTTATTGTTCACCGCTTCCAAACCTTAAATAATCAAAACCGAAGCTCTTGGCCTCTGTTTTATCTAAAAATCCCCAGCAATCAACAAGTATACAATTCTCTTTATGCTTTTTTAGCTTTGCTATTGCTTTGTAAACGTCCTTGAAGTTATCATGATTTGTTGCTAATACAATTGCATCAGAATTTTCTACAACGTCTTCCAACTTTTTAGTATTTGGTATTAATGGATCATGAACAGCAACATCAGCATTATATCCTTTTAATATTTCTACAAGTCTAGCAGATGGGGAGTATTTAGTATTATCACTATTTGCTTTAAAGCCTAGACCTAATACAGCTATTTTTGAGTTATTTAGATCTTTTCCATAGGATTTTAATCTTGATCTAAGCCTGTTTACTATGTGTTGAGGTATTGATTCATTTAACCTCCACGCTATTTGAATAAAATCAGGAAAAGACAAATTATTCGTTAAGTAATATCCATCCTTACTTAAACATGGCCCACCTGTCATCCCAGGAACAGGTATACCACCTCTTTTATAGCCGGAATTTGCTATTTTAATTATTTCGTGTCCGTCCTCGCCATATGATTCTGCCAATAAACCAAATTCATTAGCCAGGGCAAAATTGATATATCTATAGACATTTGCAAAAAGCTTCCCAAGTTCTGCTCCTTTCGGGGTTGTTGTTAATATTAGCTTATCTTTATTTATTTTTTTGAAAACCTCTCCTGCTATTTGCTCAGAAGATTTATCTAACGATCCAACTATTTCTGGAAGTTCTCTTATTTCATCTATAGAGTGCCCCTCAACTATCCTTTCTGGACAAACAGCCAAACCAAAATCTTTTCCCAATTTTAAACCAGTTTTCTTTTCTATGAAAGGCTTTATAACATCTTCTAATGTACCCGGAGAAGCTGTTGATCTCATTATTATCATTTTACTTTTAAGATCTGCTTTTACAAGATTCTCCAAAGTAGAGTTTAGTTGGGTATAGTCAGGTCTCATGTGCTCGCCTATTGGTGTACCAACTGTGAGAATAATGACATCACTTTTTTTAATTGCGTCTAAACTGTTTGTTGTAGCTGAGAAATTATTTGTTTTTATATATTCGTCTATATGGTTTTCGTTGAATGGTGGAACCTTTCTATTTATACTGTCAACATAACTTGGGTTTACATCTATTCCAATAACATTTACACCAGAATTAGCAAAGACAAGACCGAGTGGAAGTCCAACCCTACCGATTCCAATTATCCCTATAGTAAACTTTCCGGCTTTAATTTTTTGTAAAAGATTCTCTAGAACCATATCACCTTTTTTATTCTTAGTATAAATACTTACTCCCACGATACACTCAACCAGTTGGAACTCAGGTATTATTTTAAAAACACGTGGTCTTATATTAAAAATGAAAGTTTCTATCATCGGTTCAGGCTATGTAGGCCTAACTCAAGGCATAGGGTTAGCCAAGCTTGGTCACAAAGTCATTTGCCGGGATGTAATAAAAGAAAAGGTTGAAAAAATTAATTCTGGAAACCCCGGAATCTATGAACCAAAGATGGAAGAATATCTAAAAGAAGTTTTGGGGAAAAATTTCGAAGCTACTTTAGATTTAGATTACGCAATTAAAAATTCCGATATAAGTTTCCTTTGTGTACCTACACCATCAAGCGATGATGGATCAATGGAAACTAAATATATAGAAAAAGCCTCTCAAGAAATTGGTCAATTATTGAAAGAAAAAAACTACCATGTTATTGTTGTTAAGTCAACTGTTATTCCCGGAACAACAGAGGAAATAGTAATTAAAGCTTTGGAAAAATATTCTGGAAAAAAAGTTGGGAAAGATTTTGGCGTTTGTATGAATCCAGAATTTTTAAGAGAAGGTAAAGCATTAGAAGATTTTTTCAATCCAGATCGAATTGTAATTGGAGAATTTGATAAAAAATCTGGTGATACTCTAAAGGAACTGTACAAAAACTATAAATGTCCTGTTTTGAGGACCAACCTAAAAACAGCTGAGATGATAAAATATGTTTCAAATGCATTTCTTGCAACAAAAATTTCTTTTTCTAATGAAATAGGAAACATATGTAAGAGTTTGGGTATAGATGTTTACGATGTCATGAAAGGTGTTGGATTAGACAATAGGATAGGTCCCAAATTTTTGGATGCCGGTTTAGGTTTTGGAGGAAGTTGTTTCCCAAAAGATGTTTCTGCACTAAAGGCAAAAGGGCATAAACTAAATTGTGAAACAAAAATTTTGGACTCAATATTAGATGTAAACAAAAAACAAAGGTTTAAAATTATCGATTTATTAGAAAAAGAGTTAGGAAACTTAAAAGGAAAAACCATTTCAATTCTTGGGCTAGCTTTCAAACCAGATACAGACGATATAAGAGAAGCGCCTTCTGTTGATATAATAAAAGTTTTACAGGAAAGGGGTGCGAAAATACATGTCTATGATCCGCGGGCGATTGAAAACATGAAAAGAATTTATTCAAATATAAAATATTTTAATTCGCCCCAGGAAGCATTAGGACAATCAGACGCTTGCCTTTTATTAACAGAATGGGAAGAATTCAAAAAATTAACAAACCAAGATTTCGCCAAAATGAGGAATAAGTTAATAATAGAAGGAAGAAAGATTTTAGATAAAAGCAAAGTTTCGAACTTTGAGGGAGTTTGTTGGTAGGCTATCTTTTCTTTTCAGAAAAGAATCTGCATCTCCAATAAAATTGTTGCAGAGATGTCGTGTGCTTGCACACGAGCTGTGAGCACATCTTGTGTTCACTGATGCTCACACAATCTCGTGTCCTACGCACTCTGCGAGACACGAAAGTATACCGTACCCAAAAGAAAACGATATACAGAGGTATGGTACCCAAAGAAACTAATTTACAAATATGTCAAATCAAAAAATAACAAAAGCTGTTATCCCAGCCGCAGGAAAAGGAACACGATTGGAACCATTAACTTTAGCCATCCCTAAAGAAATGATTCGCGTAGGCCGAAAGCCTGTTATACATCATGTTATTGATGTTTTAAAAGCAGGTGGATTAAGTGAGATACTCATTATCACTGGTTGGAAAAAAGGAGCAATACATGATTACATAGGATCTGGACAAAGACTTGGGGTAGACGCATACTATAAAATTCAAGACGAACAATTGGGTCTTGGTCATGCTGTTTTATTGGCTAAAAGCTGGGTCAAAAACGAGGATTTTGTTGTGATTTATGGTGACAATTATATCAAACCAGACTCAATAATGGAGCAAATTATTGATTTGCATCAAAGGAAAAAATCTTATGCTACAATTGTTGTTCATCCTGTCGATGATCCATCTAGATTTGGATTAGTAAAGGCTGATAAAGATGGAAAGATCTTAGGCATGATTGAAAAACCATCAAAAGAAGAGGCCGAGAAATATAAAACAGGAAACGAGTTCCTAAGCATATCTGGAATAGTTGTTCTAAGCCCTAAAATTTTTGAATATATAGAAAAAACAAAACCAGGTAAGAAAAATGAGGTACAACTTACAGATGCTCTTGAATTGATGAGGCAGGCTAACCTTCCTATGTATGTTTATGTTTTCAAGGGAAAAAGGTTTGATATAGGCACGTGGGAGAGCTTAGAGGAAGTTGATAAACTAAATTTAACAGAATAGACTAAACACCCAATCTAAGGCTTACTATCAGCAACAAAATATTTAATACCTCTTTTATCCCAGATACATTTATACCAACCTTTGATTTTCCAGCCTTTCTTTTCTCAAAAACAATTGGGGCCTCTCCTACTTTATAGCCCTTCTTTTGGGCTTTATAGATAAGTTCTAAGTTGATTTTATAGCCTCTTGGATTTAGAGAAACTTTGTTAAAAACATCCTTCTTTGAAGTAGAAAAGCCCGACATGTTATCTTCTATCTTTAGACCCAATATCCAAGATGTCATCTTTCTAAAAAACCAACTTACAATCTTTCTGTGAGTAGTATCCTTTGTTTTACCATTTATAATAAACCTCGATCCTATCACAATATCAAACCTATCTAATTTCGATACTAGTTTGTTTATATCCTCAGGCCTATGAGACCCATCACCATCCATTATTACTATGATATCTCCTTTTGAGGCACTGATACCCTCTACGACAGCATTCCCAAGCCCATTTGATGTCTGTTTCAATACTTTGGCATCTTCTAAAAAGAGGGGATTATCGCTTTTATCAACAATTATTATTTCTTTCCTTTCCTTGATATTTTTGTGTATCCTTCTTACTAGAACATTAATATAGGGCTCATTTTTTGTTGGTATAATAATTGAAATCATAAATTACCTGGAGTAGATTAGAAACTGTTTACTAATATTCTGTAGCTCTCTCTTTAAATTCCTGGTTATTAATCGGTTCAACTGATAAACAGGATTTTTAAATTTTGATGAAATTTTCATATGTAAAATATATGTTCATCAAGCACTTATACAGTAAATAGTAAAGAATTGAAAAACAAAATACAAAATTGTTCAAAAAAAGAAAAACTAAAAAATTACTTCTTCAAGGCGAAGAAGTAAACAGCCAATGCAATTATAATGATTACAACAACTATTCCACCAATTAATAATGGATTAATTGGTTGTGCCGGAGTTGTTGGCTTTTCTTCTGCAGGAGGTGTTGTTTCTTTAGGTTGTTCTGTTGGCTTTTCTTCTGCAGGAGGTGTCTCAGCAGCTGGCGCCTTCTCAGCAACTATTGCAAATGTTGAAAAGCCAGGAGTTGTAGCTGTAAATGTTACGCTTGTATCATCTTCTGATTTAACTTCTGTTGGCAAATCATTCCAAGCATCATTTGCAAACCTTTTCAATTTGATATCTGTTTTTTCAAAACTGTTTGCTGTTAGCCATTCTTTTGTTACTTTGAACTCTACTTGGGCCTCTTTTAGTTTAGATGCTTCTAAACCCGTCACTGTTAAGCCTAAATATGCAAATACAGTCTCAGTTGACTCCAAATCTGAAACAGTCGAAGGCTTGCTTGACAATTTTTCAGCTTTGAATTGGACACTTGAAGCAGCCTCTGTAACTGTTAAAGAAACAGCCAAGACATTTGTTTCATCTGCTTTTGTTAATTCCAATCTAGTTGGTTTGTCTGCCTCTAGAGTTGAAAATAAACCTGAACTTGAAGATGCGACAGCACCTGCTCCGCCACCACCACCGCCGCCACTGGTTCCGCCACCAGAGCTTGTAGCAGCTGTCATTGTGAATGTAGTTACTACTTGACCACTGTTGCCTGCTTCATCTGTTGCTGAAAGAGTAGCAGTGTATGTTCCAGCTAAGTTTGTATTTGTGTATAATGAATCACATCCAACTGTTTCTGTTCCACCAGAACCAGGTCTTTGAACAGTTAGCGATGTTGAAGTTATTGTATTGTTATCGCCTGTTGTACAATCTATATAGATAGCAGATCCTTGTTCACGTGAAGTAAGGGTATTTCCAGTTGCTGAAGGTCTAAATGCTAGACTTGTTGTAGGTGCTGTTCCATCTATTGTTAATGATATAGTAGCTGTGCCATTTTGGTTATTAGCAGAGTCATTTGCATATAGCTTAATCACACAGGTACCATCATTTATATTGCAACCAAGAGCATCTGGTGTTGAATTAACTTGGAAAACATCACTACCATCAGCAACTCTACTCATTGAAACATTTGTACCGTTTGCTGCAAATACTTGATATGTTGTATTATCTCTTACTGTCACATTTATTTTAACTCCCTGTGTTCTGTTTACAACAGTATCATTTGTTAAGTTCAGGGTTTGCATTGGGATTAGTGTATCTCTTATTGTAAAGTTGATTGTTGTAAAGTTTGAGTGACCTGTTTGATTGAAAAGGAAAACAGTCATATTAACCTGGGTATTATTACTTATGTTAGGAACAACAAATGTCCAGGAGAAATTACCAAAACTTTCTCTGCTATCAAAAGCAGGACCGCCCCCACTACTATTAGGGAATAGGAATCCAAATGTTCCATTAAACCATGTTATATTAGTTGAATTGACTAACTGCCCACCTATCCAAGACGAATTTGTAACATTTGTTAAAAAGAATGTCTTATTGGTACCATTTGCAGTTACATTGCTGTTTGTAACGAAAGTGAAATTAAAAGGCAACCTAACTGTAAGATTTGTTAAATTATTAGTCCTATAACCGGTAATATTTTCACCTGCAGTAAGGTTTAAAGCCAAAGTAAAATCAACAGTAGAACCTGGTTCCAAATAAATTGTGTGATTTGTTCTGATTGGCTGACCCGGACTCTGTTGTGCTGTACCTGTAGAATGATTAGACAAATTTGTCGTGATGTTAAATACTAGGAAGCCGTCTACTGGAGTATGTAAATTAACCAAAACAAGCAATAATGCAATTAATCCAACAAAAACAACTGTACCTTTAGCTAAACCAACTAGACCTTTATAATTAGTACTTGCCCCCATAATACAATTTATTAGATAAACTAGTATATAAATTTATCGTTATGATTTCACACATGATCAAAGGTTGACAATAAGATAAAAATGTTTGTCCATATCTATTGTGTATGTTGATTATGAAAAAAATTGTCTTCAGTATATTTGCGAAAGCAGCGGGTTTTCTAGTAAAAAAAGGTGCTGGTAAAATACCGTATACAGGTACTCTATACAGTTTTTTATACAATAAAATAAAACCCAAGGGGATTATTGAAATAGCCGTTGAGGGGAATAAAATGTTTGTAAACTCACATGACAGCGGTATTGCGCATTTTTTACTTGTTAACAAAAAATATGAAGAATTTGAAACACAACTATTCAAAACTTTTTTAAAACCCGGAATGGTTGTGATTGACATAGGCGCAAATATCGGTTATTATACCCTAATAGCAGCCCAAGCAGTTGGTAAACAAGGTAAGGTTTATTCATTTGAGCCTGAACCAAAAAACTATGAACTACTCACAAAAAATATTCAAGTAAATAAATTCGAAAATACACACCCCATTCAAAAAGCTCTTTCAAATAAGTCCGGAAAAATAAAACTTTATCTCGATGAGAACAATTTAGGCAATCCATCAATATCAAAAAATAACATACCAGAAGAAAAAGGCTTTGTAGAAGTTGAAACATTGACACTAGATAGTTTTTTTCAAAACAAGATAAAAAACATTGATCTAGATATTATAAAAATAGATGTTCAGGGAGCAGAAGGTCTTGTTCTAGAAGGCTCAGAAAACATATTAAAGAAAAATAATTTGAAAATTTTTATGGAATTTTGGCCATATGGATTGAAAAATCTTAATACAGAACCACTAGAACTTTTGCGAAGGTTAGAGTTTTATGGATTTAAAATATTTTTAATCAATCCCAAAAAGAGAGTTTTACAGTCATTGACAAAAAAAGAAATTATTGATTTATGTGAAAAAACTAAAGACGGCAAAGGCTTTGTTAACCTCCTTCTTGAGAAGTAAACCACCCCATCTCATATGCACAGTTTCCTAATTCGGTTCTCCAAATATCTTTTTTTCCTGTTTCTTCACAATACAAACTTCCCTTCCATCTATTTTTACACAAATAAAATTTTTCATCTAAATCCCTGCAGCCAAAAGCATGTCCCAACTCATGTGCAACTGTTATATCAGTATAGGCACCTGCATCAAGAAGGATGAATTTTCCACCATAGTAAACACCACCAGACTCTCCGCCAGATGATGGTATTTTGGGGACCAAAATCATTATTACATCGTATTTATCAAAATCAACATGCTTCGCGAGATTAGTATAAGTTGAGCTTGTATAGAAGCCCTTACTAAACTCTAGGTCGGTTTCAATGTTTGATATGTTGAAATTATATGATCCTATAAAACTGAAATTCAAATCTATGATATCCTTTCCATTATACCTAATTGCTTCTTGCTTATAGTATTTGCTTACATTATTTCCTATTTCTGAAAGATGCTGTTTAAAATAATCAACAAACGGAATATCAACAAAAACAAAACCAATTTTTGTGCTTCCTTTCGGATCTAAGTATCTTGTTTGTGAAAACCAATTATCTATCCTATCTATACAACCTTCACCCGATTCACAATCACCATCGACAAAGAAAATGTTTCCAACACAAACACCTTTATAGTTAAAAAAACCATCACCACACTTTGTTGCAGAGTCATCAAAAACTACAAATTCTCTGTATAAATTTCCAAAATTAGAATCAGCCTTTATCATCGCCACATCAAGCCTCTTGTCAAGTGTTTTTGTTCCAAGAAAATTTTTGGTTATTTTAGTCCCCTTTATTTTAATTGGTACTTCTTTGATCTCATTTGATTTTAATTTAATGCCTTTTGGTGCGTCTAGAATTTCTATTTTGTTTGAATTCCAAGTTAGGTTGCTTTCTATATCATGATTTTTGTTGTTTTTTATTATTACTTTTCCTTCAGACACCTGATTCAATTTTAAAAAGTGAGGTAGGGCAATATCAAAATCCAAAGATGTTTTATGAGTCTTATTTTCTATCAAAAAACCACTATTGCAAACTTTATTTGAATTCCTATAGCAAATACCGCTACACACAACCCCATCAAAACATTGACAATCCAAACATTCAGAATTTTCAGATCCTTCACAAATTCTGTTGAAATTGCACAAGTTCGTTTGTTTTCTCTCGCAGCTACCATTGCAATATATTTTACCATTATATTGAACAAAACCACCAATGCAAAGTTCTTTATAAGGACAAACCTTTGACAGTTTTGGTTCCTCAATATTTTTTGGTTGTTGGCTTATTTCAGTTTGGTTAAAAGTGTTAATTTGTGTATTCTGTTTTGGTAAGCTTACATTCCCAACTTCTTTTGTTAAATTTAAGGTGTTGTTGTTTACATATACTGCTGCTAAAAAAGATACAAAAACTATTGCAACTATAATTAATTTCATATTTAAGAAATAGGATTTGATTGGTCTGGCTGACTCTGAACTATTGGAGCTGGTTCTTCTTTCTTCTTTTCAACTTCCTTGTTCAAATAAATTCTGTTTGTCCTTCCTAGTCTTTCTGTTTTTAACAGGCCTCTTTCTTCTAAATTCTTAATAAGTCTTGATAAGGTTGCTTTTGAAAAGTCGCCTTTCTCCTGAATTTGCCTTTGTTTAGCTTTTCCACCTAGTTCTTCAAGAATTCCAATAACCTTTCTTTCATCATCCCTTAGGATTGTCATAGCTGTTTCAATCCCACCTACTCTGGTTCTATAGAAGAACAAAACAGCTATTGCAACAATAATTACACCAAACAATAAATAAAACAGGCTTAAATCAGGCCCAACACTCTTGTATGTAGGTAAAGACTCAAAGACAATGTTTGCATTTATGCTATCCTCCTTGACAACATTTTCTTTAACCCACTCAACAAAAATTTTTCTGCCATCTGAACCCTTCACACCACTTTCTGGGGAATATGGTTTTAAAGACGATGACCCAGACAAAACTAAACCCTCTTCTAATTTCACTCTCAAAACCATTTTTTTTGCATTCAAAGGTGTTTTAGAGTTTATTTCAAATAGATAACCACTTTCAAGGCTCTTGGGGACCAAATCAGATTCAAACTCAAAGACAAGCGATCTCTGAATGCCTGTCGTATTTTCGAAATCACAAACTATTTTGCCTCCCCACTTTTCTTTTTGAAGATTGCAATCGTATCCACCAAAATTGGCTTTATGCTGAAAATTGTTTATCTCAAAAAAGAAGGGCATTTCAATTCTGCCTTCTGGATTGTTCTCAAATGTTAGGAGAATATTATACTTTGCTTTATCCAAATCTACAAGAACCTGATTTTCGTATATTGATAAATCAGAAGCAGAAGCTATTGGGATTATTAAGAGTGCAATTAATAAAAATACTAGTTTCATGCAGTATTATTTGTTTTAGTTATATTTCTGCTTAATTATCAATAAAAACATAGCCATTTGGGGTGTTTTTAACTTTTTTATATTCGCCTATCATGGAAAGAAGAAATTTCATTGTGGCTAAATCAAAATCTTTCTTTGTTTTACCAGAGATAAAAATATTTTTGTTTTCAATTTTAACATAGGTGCTGTTTGCAAATTCAGGTGGTATTAAGACTATATTGTAAAACGGTGAATGATTAGTGATGTTTTGGTAGCTATCTATTTCTTCTGGAATATAATCTTTTGGTCTATACCAAATGGGCAGCCTTTCCAACCAATATGTTAGTTTTATTGTTAATTCCAATGCCTCAACAGCATTGAGTGAGTTTGTTTCCTCTGTTCCCAATTTATGAACAATATAAATTTTATCATTTTCATGGAAATAAAAATCTCTTTTAAAGTCTTCTAAGTTGGTTTCAACTATCTCAAAACCTATTTTTTCTGCTTCGTTGACATCATCCCTAAAGTTGAAAGAAACATTATTATAAAAGACTGTGATTATTTTTGAGTCATTCGGATTATTGGCGCTTATCGTTGTATATGCTCCAACAAAAGCTACTAGAATTACTAAGATTGCTAGAACATAAAATACTTTTTTCATAATAAAAATAGAAGGAAGGATTTAAAAATTATTTGAACCGGCAAAAAATAAGCCGGATTCAGTATAAAAATAAAACCTGGCCGAAGCCAGTTCATTTAAACTTCTGCTTCTGTTCCTGTCAATTCAGAGTGAACTGAAGGTCCATCTGCAAGTATGTCTGTTGCTCTTCTTGTGTCTTCTGCTTCCCATCCAGCAACGACCAAAGCTACTTTTCCGCCATTGAAAGCGTTTTCATATAGCTTTATCCATCCTTTGCCTTCTGGAATACCAGAGTCAGCTCCACATGCAGGGAATGTTTTTCCCATAAGCTCAGCTGTAACTTTGTTGACACAAGGTCCACCAACAGAGATAACGTTGTTTGCGGTTTTATCAGCTGCTGTCAGTTCTGTATCTAGCTTTGCAACAGGTGTTCTTGCTGATGCGTGTTCAGCCGCTTCCTTTCCTAAGAAGACTGGAACACCAGCTCTGCTTTTTGGAACTCTTATTTTTATTGTCGATGTTGAAAGTTCTTCAGCTGTAGCACCATATGAGTTTGCTGAACCAACTCTTGCGTATGATGTTGTTCCTGTTCTTGCTAACCACCATGTACCATATGACACTGTTCTTAGGTTTCCTGTTCCAACCATCCAAGCATATGCAAATGAGTCAGAGTCTGCCGTTCCCCCGTAACCCAATGCAGCTGCAGATCTACCAGCGGTCGATGCATTAAATCTTGATGTGTTTGCGTGTATAGAAATGTTGTTTACATTGTTGTCCTGTGATTGTGGTAGTGTGATATCAACCTTATATTCTGGAAGGGCTGTAACAGTACCAGTTGCAGTAGATGTATCTGAGTTATTTAATGCGTTTATTGCCCATCCACTGTTATCTAAACCAACCAGTGTTGGGGATGTTGAACTGTTTCCAAGTTTTGAAGAGTCTGTTTCATTTTCAACAAAGTACATTGCACGAGAACTTGCAACAGTACCAAATACAGTTACCCAAAACTTATCTGTATCTTTACTTCCACCACCTGCCATTGAATCTATTCCAGATACTGTGAAGATTTTTGCTGCTTTACCATCTTGATCTGTTGCTGTAATCTTGGTAGCATAGGTATCAACTACACCGTCACCAAAGGTATTGATTCCACCATCAATTTGCTCCTGTGTAAAAGTTAGGTCATAGTATCCTGTTGTTCCCATTGTTTCAAGCCCAGATGATGTTGCACTTAAACCAGCTGGTGAAGGACCGAATTTTAGGTGTGCTAAACCGCCTGGAAGTTTTATTGAGTCACCAAGTTTAAGTGAGGTTGTACCTGTGTAAGACTTTATGTTGTAAAGACCAACTCTTCTTATTGCTTGTGGATTTGCTTGTGTATCTATAAAAACATACCAGTCGCCTTCGTACTTAGCACCATTTTTAAGTTCTAGAATTTCGCTAGCTTCACCTACAATCAAGTCTGCACTACCTGTTTTAGATCCGCCTGATCCATAGACTTCGCCAACAGTACCTGAAACAACAGCCACTTTAACACCGCCTACTGTTACAATGTCACCTTGGTCAACTGTTGCTGTATCTGTTCCGACTTGAACACTTACTCTGTTATTTGTTATATCAACATTTGTAACCTTTACTGCTTTTGCACCTACTGTAATTTCTGTTCCAGAAACTACACCAGAGTGTTTTGCCCCTGTTTTACCTAATTGAATTTTTGTTCCATCTGAATTCACATCTATTACAACATGCTTTTCCCCAAGCCATGCAACTTCTTTACCTTCCAAATTTGCTGCAGAAATATTTCTTTCTGAAAATTCTAAGTAGTATGCAAGACCTGTTGTCCTAGTAGATGTACCTGATACTTTTAATAGTGTAAGCTTTTCAAAGTTTGCTTTTGAATCTGAAGCTGATGTTTCTGGAGCGACATCTGTATCTGTTGTTAGCGTATCGTTAACAACTTCTCTCCATTTATAGGTTGTTCCACTTTTTAGTATTTCACCTTTGTTTAAGAAGCTTACTCCATATCCTCCAGCTTCACCCTTTGGAACCAAGACAAAAAATTGGCTTTCAGTTGTGCCATTTGATCCAGCTCTTTGTTTTTCTATACTGTTTCTTAAGTCTGAACCAGGTGCTACGTGCTCTGTTTTACCTTCTCCAAAAGAAACTTTTGGTGCTGTACCTGTTCCAGCTGCTGCAACCCTTGCATCTGCAAGTGCTACCTCTAAAGCAGACAATTGTGCATTTGCACCTACCACGTCTGGAACCGCAGCGCCACTACCTAGCGCCAAGATAAAGTCTTTTTGTGTTCCGTCAACGAATGGTGCAGGATATGTGCCTAAATCAGCTGCTCCAAATACACCGATACCCATTGTGGCACCAGTCATTACTGCAGCAAGCGACCCTGCCAATATTTTTCTTATATTCATATTTTACCTCCAATTAAAGAAGATCCTTGTTTCGATATGATTTTGGGATCTCCACAAACATAAGTCTAGAGTCCTAGACCAGATTTCTGATATCTATTTGGTTTGGGGTATATATATCCTTTGCTTGGAACGATTTCACATGCTTTTTTTACCAAATTAAATTTTGGCTTTAGGATCCCGAATATAAATTTTAGCCAATTAACTGTTTCAAAAGGACAAAATTGTCATTTTAATTAAATCCAGACTTCTTTTACTCATCTTTTATTTAATCTGTATAATAAGCCTGTTTTTACTATATACAACAGAACTCCAAATACCATTTTAATCCCTCTAATGGTTTTGGATTTAGATCTGTAGTTTATACTAACTTTAAACTGTCCGATTTTAAATCCTTTTTTAGCAGCCTGCGAAAGGATGCTATTCTCAATTATATAGCCACCATGTATCTTAATTTGTTTTATTGAATCTGTTTTTGCAACAACAAAACCACAATTAGTGTCCTTAAGATTTGTTCCAAACAAGAAATTGAATGCTATCCTCCAAACAATATTACCTATTTTATGTCTAAAGGGAACTTTTGACCAATCCCTATACCCCATTACAATATCAGAGTTTGATTTTGTTGCATAATTAAGAAGACCTTGTGCTTCTATTGGATTGTATTGTAAATCCGCGTCTAGAAAAATTACATAGTTAGTCTTCGGATAGTTTTCGTATATATATTTTAAACCTGTTTTTATCGCTTCTCCCTTGCCTTTATTTTCAGCATGTCTTAGGACGATAATACCAAAGGACTTTGATATCTCACATGTCCTGTCTGAAGATCCGTCATCAATCACTATACTTTTCAATCCAACTTTATTCAACCCAATTATAACTTTTCCAATTGTTTTTTCTTCATTGTAAGCTGGGATCAAAACGATTGTTTCCATAATAATATAAGATTTAGTTTATTAACTACTTAACAAGATATTTTTATGGACGTTTCTGTTATTGTTCCTGCATATAATGCTGAAAAAACTATACAGACTACACTTTCCTCTCTACTAGATCAGTCTTTCAAGGGAATGTATGAAATAATAATTGTGAATGATGGGTCAAAAGACAAAACAGTTGGTATAGTAAAAAATATTATCAAAAAAAATCCGAATATTAGGATAATAAATCAGATCAACAGAGGTCCAGCAGCTGCGAGGAATGCAGGTTCAAAGGCAGCTAATGGCAAAATATTACTTTTTACTGATTCTGACTGTATTCCAGAAAAAAATTGGATAGAAGAAATGATATCGCCTTTCAAAAACAGCGAAATTGTTGGTGTTCAGGGCAGGTATAAAATTTTTAATAAAGACAGTTTGATTGCAAGGTTTGTTCAATATGAGATAGAGGAAAGATATCAAAGGATGGAAAAGCAAAAAAATATAGATTTCATTGGCTCATATTCAGCTGCGTACAAAGGGGAAACGTTCCTCAAATTTGGTGGGTTTGATGAACAATTCAAAAAAGCGTCTGGAGAAGATCCAGAAATTTCTTACAGAATGGCTGATGCTGGACTAAAAATGGTTTTTGCGCCACATGCTATTGTATTACACCATCATCAAGACACACTTAAAAAGTACCTTAAAATGAAATATGGAAGAGGCTATTGGGGACATTTGCTTTATAAAAAACACCCAAAAAAGAAAACAGGACAGTCATACAACTCAATTTCCTATTTTTTACATATCATGCTAACATGTGTACTTGGCCTTCTTTTTGTTGCTTTCCTACCAATTAATTTTTTAGTTTCAATAACAATGGTGGCTGTTCTCCTAATTTTGTCTCTACCTTCTACAATACATATTTCAAAATTTGAGAAAAAATTTATTTTTATAGCACCAATTTTAATAAATTTAAGAAATTTAGCAATAGGACTTGGTATATTAGCTGCTGTATTAAAAGGAAAAAACTAATTATTCAGCAAGTATTGGGAGCTTGACTTTATGTGATTCCTGCTGTTTTTCAACTTCAGGCTGTTCCTGCCATTGCTTTTTTATTCCATATATCTGTGCCATTCTCTTAAAGAATATTGCTGCTGATTTTGCTGTTCTTATACCCTCTGATGGGCTTTTAATAGATTGAACAGCTTTGTGTAAAATATATTTTGGGTTTGAGTAGTATTGCTTTAAGGCTATATCAGCCCATTTTACCAAATCTTGGTTTGTTAAACCTGGCCTACTAATAAGTGTATTGTGCTTACCCTCATCATCTACCCATTGATCATAATCAGTTGTTGTCAAATAACCGCTTTCTTTGGCCCATGAAAATGTTGAGGTTCCAGGATATGCCATTAGAGGGAAAAATTGTGCTGTATCTGGTAGAAGTTTCTTAGCAAAATCTATTGTATGTTGTATCCTTTTTTCATCATCGTTAGGAAGACCTAAAATGAAACAACCATTAATAATAAGACCTGTCTTACGAACATCTTCCATAAACTTCTCTTGCATTCCAGCTGTTGTTCCCTTTTTTACAGAATTAAGTTCGTCTTGTTCTGGAGATTCAAAGCCAACACACAGCAACCTACATCCTGCCTTTTTCATCCACGAAAGTGTTTCATAATCTGTATTTACACGAGCATTGCAAGACCACTTAATTTTTATGCCTCTATTTACTATCTCTTGACACATTTCTATTGTCCTTTGCCTGTTTAATGGATATGTATCGTCTTCTAGTTGAATTTCGCTAATAAACTTAAGCTCATTTGCTATGTATTCGAATTCATCTGCTACATTTTTAGGCGAACGGAAACGATAAGAAGATTTGAAAGGTATGTGACAGAAAGAGCACCTATAAGAACAACCTCTTCCTGTAAGGATTGTTACTTCGGGCCAAGTAAGAGAGGCATAGAAATATTTCTTCATTATTTTTTCGCCTAATTGTTTATAATAAACCTCTGAAACAAACGGAAGTTTGTCCAAGTCCTCAATTAGCGGTCTTGGAAGTGTATGAACTATTTTGTCGTTATCCCAGAAAACAAGACCCTTAACATCATGCAACGGCAAGCCAGCCTCTAAAGTTTTAGCTAATTCTAAGGCCGTTTCATCTACTTCCCACATTATTACGGAATCTACAACACCCTTCCCATGGTTTAATGTTTCATCAGGTACATGAGATGGATGAATACCCATAAGAGAAATATGTACTCCTGGGAGGGCGGTCTTTATTTTAGCTGCTTGTCTGATATCATTCAAAATAGAAGGAGTTGATGTATCCATTACGATAAGACCTGTACCATCTGTGAAATATTGCTTACACTGTTCAACAGTATAATCATGCGTCCATTCAGATGCAACAGCATCGACTAGCCATGTTTTAAAACCGTTTTTTTCTACCCATCCAGCTCCATATGCAAGGTAGTATGGATGATAAAAAGTTCCACCGTTTGTTACACATGGAGAACGTGATTGTCTGGAGTACAAATTCAAGAGTTTTCCATTCCTTTCAAAAGATGGGTTGAGCATTAATACTTTCATAATGAACATTAAGGTGTATACTTAAATATTTAGACCTATATCCTGAGTTTACTATACTTTTTAATACTTATCGTTGACTATTTATAAATTTACCAATTTTATACGTTTATTGTAGTAATTTTTCTAATTCCTCCCTTAATTTTTCAGCACCAGTAAATTGTAAACCCCGAATACCACTGGTTCTTGCACTATCTAGATTTTCTAGACTATCATCAACCAAAAGAATATCTTTAGGCTTTATATCTAATTTTTTTATTATAAAAGGAAAACAGTCAGAATCTGTTTTTAGTTTGTGTGATATATGCGATCTAAAAATTATGCTTGAATATTCCGTTAAATCAACTAGTTGTTTTTCTCTATCTGTTTGCCACTGGTTTGTATCTGTAACAAATGCTATCATTGTTTTTTGTAAACCTGATAAAATTTTAAGAACTCCCTTATCAACGCCGTATATATGTGAATTGTGAGCATTAACAACTTGTGAATATGTTAAAGGATATTTCAGATATTGATCAATAAGGGTTTGATAAAAATTTTCACCAGTAATAAGACCTCTAGAGAATGCTCTATATGCACCATTTTCGAAAAAAAGACGCATATTTTCTTTTGGTACATCATACGCTTCTAAGACTTGGTTTGTTATAGAATGATCTACTTGTATTACAACATTACCAACGTCAAATAAAATTATTTTCATCCTATACGTTGTCCTACTGAATCCCCCCATACCTCACCAAAAGAATTTATACCAGTCAAAACAATTGCACCCCTGGCAACGTCGAGTATTTTACCTTCTTGAAGATATTTTCTTAGAGAAGCCTCTTCTGAATCTATTGGAAATATGTCTTCATACTTTCTACCAACTGAAGTGTCTCTTAGCAATTTTGCCTTTCCTTTCTCAATCTTTTCAGACTCCACACCAGCTAATGTGTGAAAAGCAATTATATGATCACCATATCGAGGAGCTTCGACAACTCCAGTAATTTTTATATCGTTTATATCAACTTCAGATAAACCAAGCTCAGCTATAACTCTTTGTAGGATGATGTCTAAAATCATTTGAGAGCCTCCCTTTACTAATATATCAGGATCACCATTTTTGTCACCTGTTAATCCACAACCAAAAATCCCATCATAGCCTCCCCAGCTTGCGAGATCTTGTCTTCTTCTACTGTGAATTGATTTGCCGTCGACTGTTGTTACAGTTGACATTACACCAAGATTTGAACCCGTCTCATAGCTATCCATTTGATGATCAGCAAGCCAAGTTGCTGCTGCAAAAGTAATATAGTCTAGTTGTCTCAAACCTACAGTGGCGCCTTCTCCTGATTCTTTTACATGCCCAAAACCTATTAATTTAGCTTGTCTTAAATCCTGTCCTACAATTTGTGCATGTTCAATTGCTTTTGCCCTTGCAGTATCCAATTTTGCTTCAATATCGTCTCTGTATATGGGATCTGGAACCCTTTCAAAATTAAGGTCGTTGACTCTGTAAAATCTCGGATTTCTCTTAGGGAACAAAATTTCCCAACCATTTCCCTTGTACATATTATTACTTAAAGGTAGTATTTATAAATAAACATAACACTGTTATATTGATGGAACAATTCTAATTTCTGGAATAGGTATGATAAACTTTCCTCCAGAGTTTATAAATTTTTTTTCTTTTTCTAAAACCTCTTTTTCATAATTGTATGCAAAAAGCAAAACATAATCCGCATTATCTTCTCTAAAGATTTCAGGCTTTACAATTGGTATACGAACACCTGGAACAAGCCTTCCCGCCCTTTCTGGTGATTCATCGACAACATAATCTATTTTGTCCCTTCTCAGCTCACAGTAGTTTAGATGAATAACTGATCTACCAGAAGCACCATATCCAACTATTTTTTTACCATCTGACCTAAGCTTGTTTATAATTTGTGCTATTTCATCGCGTTTTTTAACAACTTGTTTTGCGAACTTTTCAAAGGTTTCTTCTTTATCCAAACCTTCCTTTTTTTCCAAAGACAAAATTTCTTTAACAGATACATCTATCTCTTTATCTTGTTTTATCCTAGAATAAATACGTATAGATCCGGAATGTATTGGTATTCTTTTAACCTCAAATATTTCCATATCAAAAAGATTTAGTAAATATTGTAAAGCAGTTACAGAGTGATACATCAAGTGTTCGTGATATATCATATCATACTGGAGAGTTTTTATCAAATCCAACAAATAGTGGACTTCAAAAACGAAAACACCACTTGGTTTTAAAAGGGTTTTTATTCCCCTCATAACTTCATGCATATCATCGATATGAGCGAAAACATTATTTGCACAGATCATATCTGCTTTCCTATAATCGGATTCTATTTGTCTTGCTATCTTTTCAGTAAAAAAATCATTGATCACAACACATCCCTTGGACCTCGCAATCTCGGCTATGTTTGAAGCCGGTTCAACACCAACTGCTTTGAGTCCCAAATCCATAAACGGTTTTAATAAAACACCATCGTTGCTTCCAAACTCAACAACAAAGGAATTGTTTTTTAAGAATCTTTCCTTCATCTCCTTTGCATAGCTTGCAAAGTGTGCAGTCAATGTTTTTGTTACAGATGCAAGAAATCTATAATCCTTAAACAAAACAACAGAGGGAACAACATCCATTACTTGCACTTCTTTACAATTTTTGCAAAAGTAAACACTTAGTGGGTAATACGCATCCTTTTCTTGAGGTTTTATGAAGCCTCCTGCCAAAGGCATGTTACCAAAATCTAGAAACTTCACTAAATTTTCACTTTGACATATCCTACAATTTGTTCTACGAATAGCTTTCATACAACAACTAGGCACGGCATATTTTATATGTTTTCCATGGTCATAAGCTATATGAAAGAGAGTACAAGAAGGCAACTTTTATTTATTAGAAAAAATTTAAAGAATCAGTATGTTTTACAAAGCAATAAATTAATAAGAGAGAAGGTTTTGAACTTAGATGAGTTTAAAAAATCTAAAATAATAATGCTATATGTTTCTACAAAAAAAGAGGTAGATACGCATGATCTAATAAAAATCTGCCTCGATATAAAAACAGTTGCTGTCCCAAAAACAAAAGCCGCAAATAGGGATCTCATACCTTGTCTAGTTTCATCGTTTGGTCACCTAACTTTAGGTAAATTTGGCATACTTGAACCGAAAATAATACGCAAAATAGAAAAGGATAAAATAGATCTTTTTTTGGTACCAGGACTCGGTTTCGACAAAAATGGTAACAGAATTGGATTTGGATATGGATACTGGGATAGGTTTTTAAAAGGCGTTAACAAAAATCGGATTATAGGTTTATGTTTTGAAAAGCAGATGACTCGCCAAATTATTCCAGAACCACACGATATCCAAGTTTCTAAGATAGTGACTGAAAAAAGGATAATTAATTGTTTATGTCAAAAGTGATTTATGGAAAGGAAACAGCTGATCAAATACTGTCTCAACTGAAAAAAGAAGTTTTAAAGTTAAAAGAATTTGGAATTTGGCCAACACTTCATATTGTTTTGGTGGGGGATGATCCAGCATCAAAAACATATGTCTCTGTAAAAGGAAGGAAATGTAGTGAAGTTGGAATAAATTTTGAACTTGAGGAATTTCCAAGCTCAATAACTGAAAAGAATTTAATAAAAAGGATAAAAGAATTAAATGAGAATAAAAAAGTAAATGGTATAATAGTACAATTACCTCTCCCACCTCATATAGAAAAAGATAAAATTTTAGAAACAATAGATCCAAAAAAAGATGTTGATGCATTAACACCATACAATTTAGGTCGACTTGTTCTCGGAAAAGAAGAACTGACTGCAGCCACATCAAAGGGTATAATAAAGCTTTTGGAAGCAAATGGAATTAAACTAGACGGAAAAAATGTTGTTATAATAAATAGAAGCATAAATGTTGGTAAACCGCTGATACATCTTCTTTTAAATAGAAATTCAACAGTCACTGTTTGCCATAGTAAAACAAAAAATCTGGAGATTTTTACAAAAAGTGCAGATATAGTTATTTGTGCTGTTGGCAAACCCAATTTTCTAAAAAATACTATGATAAAAGAAGGATCTATAGTAATAGATGTTGGACTTACTTATGTCAATGGAAAAGGCCTTGGTGATGTTGATTTTTCAAATGTTTCCAAAAAAGCGTCTTATATCACCCCTGTGCCAGGTGGTGTGGGTCCAATGACAGTTGCACTTATATTGGAGAACACAATCATAGCAACAAAAAAACAAACAATAAAAAGTTTTTAGAAAATATGGATTTTTAGATAGTTACTTATTTTTGCTCTCAATTAGGTAGGTTTCAGCTGAATAACAGTCTGAATTTTTAGGGTCGAAAACCGTTGATCTATACTCTAAAAAAATAACATCAGTTAATGCTTCGAAAGTATGTAAAACATTTGGCATTATAATCACTTCTGTATCCTCGTCAATAATGACATCAATTGTCTCCTTTAAGAGACCATTATACCCCACTAATTTAGCTTTTCCTGAAACCAACAAAAATCTCTCAGGATTCTTTGAGGGATCGCGACCCTTATGATAATGATTGGCAAAAACTGTACCTGCCTTTCTTTTGTATACTGTTACCTGCACCCCTTTTTCACCCTTACACCACTCATAAACAGAGCCTCTATTGTCTGAATTTGAGGGGTTTAGCTTTTTTATTTGTATCCAATTCATATTATAATCATCTTTTTTATTTTAACATAACCATCATTAAAACCAAGTACAAAATTTAAACATGAAAATTCATCCCTTTTCATTGATTTTAGTTCTATAGGCTGCAAAATTTTTGAATTTGGCTTTTCTTCTAAATCTACTTCTTTTAAAACAGCTATACAATCCCCTATTTTTATATATGCATTGGGATATGGGTCTTCTAATGCCCTTACAAAATTAAAAAAATCTATAGCAGACATGTTTTTTAATTTATCTTCTGTTACCTCACTCTCCTCCTTTTTTCTTCTCTTATAAACAGTTGCTATTTTTCCATCTTGTTCCATTGGTTTCAACTTTTTCTCCTCAAGTTGATCAAGCATTTCTATAGTTGTTTTAAGTCCAGTTTCGCCTATTCTTTTAATTATATCATTTAGATGACCTTCTAATGAAAACTCACTTTGTTTATATATTGGACCATCATCTATCCCCATTGTCATTCTAAAAAGAGATACTGCGCTTCTTTTTTCACCATTTATTATTTGATGTTGTAGGGGGGATCCTCCCCTATATTTAGGTAATGGTGATGGATGAGAACAAATACAAACTTTATTCTCAACAATTTCTTTGGGGACTATCCAAGACCATCCATAAAAAAGCATTATATCTATATCATCAAAGAAACCTTCCTTATAGATTTTTGTTAAGTCCTTAGGATCGATAATTCTTGTATTTTTATTCAATTTCTCTAAATTATTATTTGGAAAAAAAATTTCAGGTGTTGTCACAATTTTGGAAATTTTCCATTTTTTTTCAATAGAGCATAAACCCTTAGCAATATAATATGCCCAATCTCTCCCATCTGATAAAAAAGCTATATTCATGCTATAAACCTGTGACATTTAAAGCCTTCTGCTGCATCACATCCAATTTCTTTTCCTCTTATCTCAAGCCATCTCTTTAAATTTTCTCCGCTTCTTGGAAAGGGATCTGGCCTATCTTGCGTTTCGTGTAGTGCCATGGCCTTAATTTTGTTATTGATCATTTCTTTAGTAACTTCCACAAAAAAGTTTGGCTTAAATCCATGCTCAGACACCGACCATAAATATGGCTCATCATATTCTAAAACAATTGATGGCATGTGTCTTACACTTCTAGGCACAGGTCTGAGTGCGGTTATGCAGGCAGTAAAAACAGCTCTATGATCCTGATTATAGCTGTCTCTATAAGGTATACAAATAATATCTGGCTTAAACTTTTCTACCAAATCCTCGATAGGATCGACAATATCTTTTTGATCAATACCATCTAATCTAACAAAATTTTCGCCAACAAACAAAAATTTATATTTAAAGCCAGCAAACTTAGCTACATTTTCAGTTTCTTTCATTCTTATATTTTCGTTTGTAGAACCTGTAACTAACTGCCTTGTATTTCCAACAACTATGTAAAAAACAAAGACTTCTGCTCCATCCTTTTTACATTTTTCTATTAAACCACCACACCCTATAATTTCATCGTCTGGGTGTGGGGATATTATCAGAACCTTTTTCCCCTTAAAGTCCATATCATCTCCCTTCGAAAACTATTTTATATTCTTTTAAAGACGATTTTACAGTTGGCAATTTAAAGATTTCCCCCGCTTTGTCTACATTAAGTGATGTATTTTTTGGCCTTTTGGCCATCCATCCAAAATTCTTTGATAATTGTTTCAATTTCACAGGCTTGACTAGGGCCTTGTCTAAATTAAAGATCTCACAAACATCCATACAGAATTTATACCTATTCGTTACGTCAGAACAAGTAATATTGACAATACCTGTTTGGCTTTTTTGGAAATATTTTGCTATATATTTCGATAGTTGATCTGCAAATATTGGATTATAAAATTGGTCTTCGGCAACCTGTATTTCCTTTCCTTCTCTCAAATTCTTGACAATAAAAGAGGCAAAACTTAATTTTGTATTAAATGGGTCAATACCATAAATGTTAGTTCGTATTACCAGATTTCCTTTATATTTAAGAACAAACCTTTCTCCAGCCAATTTTGTTTTACCATAAACATTTATTGGATTCGTGTCATCATTTTCTTTATAGTTTCCTTTTTTTCCATCGAAAACAAAATCTGTTGAAATATAAATAACTCTTGCACTTATCCTATTTGCTGCCTTTGAAATTATGTCTGTTGCTTGAGAATTTATTTTATATGACTCAATTCTATGGGTTTCACACCACTCAATATCAGTTGCAGCTGCTGCATGGATTATCAAATCTGGTTTTGTTTTTTTAATTATATTTGTTATATCAAGAGTATTTGACAGATCTAATTTTAATGAGTTCTGTGTTTTTGGTTTATTATGCAAAAACGTTGTTACTAAGTCACTATCAGAAAAAAGTTTTGATATTGAACTTCCTAGTAAACCACTTCCACCAGTTAAAAGAACTTTCATATCTGATAGATAGATGCTTCTGTAATATTCGTGATCTCTTCGCCAGCTATTTTGAGAATATCAATTATCTCCTCCCTATTGAGAGAAGCGAATGTATTAGAACCATATTCTGTGAGGTTGTTAATTAATTCAGGTTTTTCCAGCAAACCGTGCTTATGTATTATATAATAATCTTCTGTTTCCTTGGCTCGTCTCATTTCTTCCTCTGAAACAAGTAGTTCATGTATTTTTTCCCCAGGCCTAATACCAACAATTTTAGTAGGGTAATTAGGATTATTTGCTAGTATTTCTCCCATCACTTTTGCGAGATCTGTTATTTTACACGCAGGCATTTTTTTGACAAAAAGTTGACCATTTTTCCCATATTTAGTAGCGTAGAAAACAAGACCTATTGCTTGCTCCAGAGACAGAAGAAATCTTGTCATATCAGAATGTGTTATTGGTAGGAATTTTTTATTTTTTATTCTTTCCTTGAAAAACGGTATCACGCTCCCTCTACTGGAAAGGACATTACCATACCTTACACAAATAAAATCTGTTGTACTATCTGTATCATCGAACATGACCCTTTCTTGCAGAGCCTTTGTCATACCCATAACATTTACAGGCTTAACTGCCTTGTCTGTACTTATTGTCACAACTTTTTTTACATCGTTTTCTATTGCAGCCATTTTCACATTATAGGCACCTAACAAATTTGTTTTAACTGCTTCCATTGGGAAAGATTCGTAACCCGGAACATGCTTGTAAGCAGCTGCATGATAAATCACATCAATACCTTTAAACGACTGTTTTAGCTTTTCAATATCTCTAACATCACCAATAATAAATTTAAGTCTACTTTCGTGTTCCTCTAGCCTGTTCTTCATGTGATATTGCTTGTTTTCATCTCTGCTAAATATAACTATTTTTTCTGGGTCCATCTTAAGCAGGCTATTAATTATCGTGTTTCCAAAGCTTCCAGTACCACCAGTTACAAGAACACGCTTTCCTTTTAATAAATTTTCAAACATAGGGATAACTAATAATGACTTTTTTTAAAGTTTGTCCCATATCAGGCAATTAGGACATTTGACTTATCTATATTATTATATGACATATACAAAAATAACACTATGTATCCAAAAGTGACTGCTATAATTGTCAACTACAACGGTGAGGAATATCTAAGAAAATGCTTTCACTCAATTGTAAATCAAGATTATCCTATTGGTAGATTGCAAATAATAGTAGTTGATAATGCATCAAAAGATGCTTCTGTTTCATATATAAAAAATAATTATAAGAGTGTAAATGTTATCGATTCTGGGGGCAATCTTGGATATTCTGGTGGTGCTAATGTTGGATATAAACACGCAACTGGTGACTATGTGGCTCTAATGGCTAATGATATGATTTTTCCAAAAAAATGGGTAAAGGAAATGGTAGGTTCTTTTGAAAAAGATAAGACTATAGCGGCTGTTACATCTACCATGATCAATGTTGGTGAAAAAAGGGAAGAAGGTGAATTACTAAATGCTTCGCCTATTTTGGTTGGAAGGACAGACACAAAAAAGTCTGGTTATACTATAGTTCCTTGGGGAGGGGCGTGCATGTTTAGGAAAAATCTCTTCAAGCTACCCTTTGATTCTGAGTATTTTATTTATGGCGAAGATATTTACCTTGGCCTCCTTTCATGGCTTCGAGGATATAAGCTAGTAGAAAACAAAATAAAAGTAATACATTTCGGATCTATAACTGTTGGGTTTTTCAGTAAAATACAGGTCCACTATAATGAAAGAAACAGATTAATTAACATCTTGTCTTTTTTCAAATGGAAAACAATTTTTCTTTTATCACCTCTTATAATAGCTGACATTTTAATAAAAACTATCTATTTTCTAAGTATCAACCGTCCTGACCTTGTTGATGCTGAGAAAAAGGCAATCTTCTGGAACATAAAAAACTTAAATAAAGTTCTAATTAAAAGGCGTGCCATACAAAAACAAAGAAAAGTCGGCGACTTCACACTGCTAAATATCTTTTGCGAAAACATATATGGAGAAGGGGGATTTAAGAGGGCTTTCAATATTCTATCAACTGGTTATTTCCAATGTATAAAAAAATTTTACCGAAAATTCAATTTTTAGACTTCCTTATCTTGAATAGATTTATGTAACCCTCTAATCCTGTATCTAGTATAACCGAATCTATTTTTATTAATTTTCTAATTAGAGGTAAGAACTTTTTATAATAATTTAAGTATTTCATCTTTGGGTTTTCATACCACATAACATCATCGTATGCCCCTTTCTGAACAGCTGCTATATAAGCTATATCATCTATTAATTTTACAAACCAAAATCCACAGAAATCAATTCTCTCTACTTTAAATCCAAAATAGCTGAGTTCTCTCTTCAGTCTAGTAGGTGAAAACCCACCATAGTAGTGTCCATATGGAAATATGAAAAGTGGGTTTCTTGTTAGCTTTCCTAGAAACCAGGAAACTGAAAGAGCAGGCATTGGACCTATTGATGGGAAGTTGACTATCCTATTGGGTGTTGTAAATAAAAACACAGAATCATGTTTCAATACCCTGTTTACTTCTATCAAATATTTTTTGTAATCTCTTATATGCTCTATAACTTCCGAAGATATGATCTGATCATAAACATTTTCTTTGAAAGGTAATTGGGTACCATCACCTATAACAAATAAGCAATTTTTTGGGCATATGGATTTAGCAACTTTTATAGCATCCTTTCTTATTTCAAACCCAACAACAGTCTTGCATTTTTTTGAAATGTCTAATGTTAATATCCCTACACTACATCCTAAATCTAGGCAAAGATCAACATTTTCTGAATACTTGTTTATTTTTTCAAACCTTACAATAGCACTTGGTAAATATTTTTTAAAAAAAAATAAATCAGAAACTTTAGACATATTGATATTATAGTTAACTAATATTTAATATGCTATATGCAACAACTATCAATAACTTTATATCTCTAGAGCCATAACACTAAACAGCGTGAATTATGATTTACTTGATTGCTTTAGTTTCTGCATTTATTATAGCTTTTTTATTTGTAAAACCATCCAGCAAATTTTTATTTAGAGCGGGAATAAAAGGAATAGATCAACAAAAAGAAAATAGGCCAGAACTGCCAACGTCAATAGGGACTGTAGTGATGGCCGGGCTCCTTGGGGGAATATTCATAATCATTGGAGTTGATACATTCTTGCTAAAAACTCAAATAGACCTAACCACTCTCTTTGCTGCTTCTTTCTCTATAATTATTATCACATTCATAGGATTTTTAGATGATGTTAATGTAGCTAGGGCACCAAAAAAGGATAAGGGTTTAAAAGATTATAGATTAGGATTAAAACAGTGGCAGAAACCGCTTCTTGTTTTACCTGCAGCTATCCCATTAATGGCTGTAAAGGCAGGTGTAACAGAAATGGCACTGCCATTTATAGGTATAGTTAATTTTGGTGTTCTATACCCACTTATTCTGGTTCCGCTTGCAGTTGTTTTTGTTACAAACGCCACAAATATGCTTGCTGGGATGAATGGACTTGAATCTGGATTGGGTTTAGTAACAACAATCTCGATAGGCATCTTTGCTTTTTTTGCAGGCAGACCAGAAGCAGCTATAATAGCATTTTCAACTTCAGGCGCCCTTGCAGCTATTCTCATCTTTAATTGGTATCCTGCTAAAGTTCTACCAGGCGATTCTCTTACATACTTAGTTGGTGCTTCTATTGTCTCGTCTATTATAATAGGCAATATAGAAAGATTTGGAATTTTCATCTTTGCTATTTGGGTAATAGAATTTCTTTTAAAGCTCAGATCAAAATTCAAAGCCCGGACTCTTGGAAATTTAAACAACAATGTCCTTGAGCCACCATATAAAAAGATATATTCTATAGCCCACATTCTAATGAAATTTAGACTGAAAGAAAATCAAATAACAAACTATTTACTGTTTATACAAATTTTAATATGTCTTTTAGCGCTTATTATGTATATACCGCTTCTAACAATTTTATAATTTTTTATCAGTTTGTATTGTTTGAGGACTTCCAATCTGCTTTTAATTCTTTAAGAAATAGGCTTAAAATCAAGACTACAAGAAAGATAAAAAACAAAAACGAGCCCACAATAGCACTTGAACCCGCTATTGAATTACCTTCTGAAACAGATAAACTAAAGCCAATAATAACTAGAAGTATGCCTAACCCCATGAACAAAAAAGATATGTTCTCAACTGTCTCGTATCTATCGGCGCCTCTAATCTTAATTTTCATATAGGACTATTAAGCTTTCAATTTAAAAACCTTTATTTCGGGATTTTGGTATACAATCTCGAATCTTGTCAACCCTTCCCCATTAAAGAAATACATTCTAGTGAACATAGAATCCCTTATTGCAGCATCCATTAAAACAGCTGATTTAAATCCCTGGTCAACAAAAAGCATGCCATCAAAATGCTGGGTATTGTTTGAAGTTAATATTTGAAGCTGATTATTGTTGAAAAAAGCCAAATGTTTTATCACCGCATTCTGACCCTGGTAAGTTAGAATAGGTATCAAATTACCATCCTTCTGCACTATTGAAGCTGTCAAACCGCCACCGACATACGTCAATTCGCTTTCTGTTTGGCCTGATAGCGACATTATTGCAAAGTTTTTTCCCTGTCCTGATTTTGTTGACGCATCATAAGTTCCAAAAAAGCTCAGCCAATAATATTTTCCAATTAAGTCATTGCTTGCAATAACATAAATATCAGAAACCGGTTTGCATGCATCCTCAGGAACTATATTTCCAAAAGTTGACTTAACACGCTGACACTGCTGTGGTGAAAGCTCCTTATATTTTAAAAGCAGACTTGCTGCTTCATTTTCGTCTGATGTTGAAAGTATCCTTCCCATATCCCTTATTCTTATATTATGATTATAGGGTACACAATGATCAGCTGTACAATGAGCACCATCTGCGTGAACTTTTAGCCCAGTGTAACCAGTTATTATGTGACCAGGATCCCACCAAGTTGATATTAAAGAATCTTTGTCAGCATTCTGCTTAAGCCAATTAAGAATATCATACCAACCCTGACTTATTTCTACACCAGAACTAGAGAGCCCCAAACTTATTGCATTTGAAATTGTTGAAAGTGACAAGAACAAAATTATTCCAAATATAAATGCAGTTATAATGTTCTTTTTATTATAGGTGCTTATGTTGCCTATAACATAACCAGCTGTTGCTGTAGAAGCTATAGCAAACAAAAGTGAAAATCTTACACCGCGTGTTATGAGGTAGTAGCCAACCAACGCCCACAAAAACAAGAACACATCAGCAAAATCAATTCTCTTCTTTTTAATTAGCTTGTATATTACCAATATTGGGAGTAAAAACAATGTGAAAACAACTGGAATAAGACCAACTCTATTAACTATAGTGGCAAAACCTTCTTGTGTAAAAACATTTAAGGGTTGAAGTTCAGCTACAGATATATTAACAATTAGGCTTTCACCAGCAAGACCCGTGAATCCCAAGCCACCAATTAGTGAGTGAATTGGTGATCCAAATCCTAAACCAAAACCAACAGCACTTGTTAAAATCACGATTATTAGCAAGGGTTTTATTATTTCTTTAAAATCAGTTAATATTGGGCCTCTGTTAAAACTTATTTTCCTATTATGAATTATTTCCTCTATAACTCTGAAAATTAAATAGGCTGGTATAAAGACCAAAAATAATATTGTTGGAAGCCAGCCACCACCCCAATTAAAAACGAAAAGAAGGTTTGATAGTACAGCAAATGCGTAATATATTGGTTTCTTTTTCTTTATTCCTAATATAATTGCGTAAACAGAAAGGAAAAAATAAAATACTTCTGGAGCATCGTTGTCTGAATATCCGCCTATAGAAACTGATATAAGTGCTGGGGCCAAGGTAGCAAAAAACGCTGTTGAAATTCCAGCCCATCTGTTTACAAGAGTCTTACCTAATAAGTATGCTGGAATCACAGACAAAATTACCATTATAATTGGTGACCATTTTGCAATGTCCATCAATGTAAAGTTTCCAAATAGTGAAAAAAATTTGTAGAGTAGTGCTATTGTATATGGCCAACCCTCAAACGGCTCTACAGGTCTGCCAGGCGGATAAAAGCTTAGATAATCCCATTTTGGGATGGTCATTCCGTTCTTAACTATAGATTCTGCATGCCTGTAAAAATACCAAGGATCATGGTCTAAAACAGTAGGCGCAGAGAGCGTTGCCGATCTAACAAAGAACGCTATATACATTATAGCGATCAGCAATATGGCTGTTACAATATCTATTTTTTTTATGTTCAATATGTCCAACATATATTACCACAAAACGAATATGTAAAATATATTTAATGTATTAATAAAAGAAGTCTTATTTGATATATTTAAGAATATGAAAATTTGTCTAGTTAATGATTTTTTCCAGCCTAAAATAACAGGCGGAACAGAGCTTTTTTTAAAATCACTGTACGATTACTTGGGGAGCCAGGGAGTTGAGATAATTTTGATCACAGACAAGTCTGTTGTAGGTGATACTGGATTTAAAACATATAGAATAAACTCATCTCCAGTTAGTTTTAAACATCTAAAACAAATACCCGGAGTAACTCTTCCGTGGTTAGGGTTCAATAGAAGTTTGATGGATCAAATTAAAAGAATATATAAAAAAGAAAACCCAGATATTCTACACATAAACAATTTATATCATCTTTCTTTGGCCCCACTACAAGCTTCAGAAAAGCCGTTTTTGCTAGATGTTCATGATTATTGGCCTGTTTGTTTTTCGAAAGATCTTTTTAAAGATGATAGAAAGTTCTGCCTCCAAAAAGAGAATTGGAGATGCTCTATATGCTTAGCAAAAAAATTCAATTTTCCTGCCGAGCCATTATTTGTACCAAATTTGTATATTGAGTCTTCTATAAAAAGAAAAACTCTTTCAAAAGCAAAAACTATTGTTTGCCACTCTGATTTTGTTAGGAAAAGACTAGAGGAGAGGGGTTATGAAAGCGAAGTTATACCATACCCGTATTTTGGTAAAAAGTTTTTGGGGGATAAAAAAAACAACAAACCCCTAGGCCTGCTTTTTGTTGGTAGACTTGATCACAAAAAGGGTGCAGATATACTATTAAAAGTTGCTAATGATTTGAAAAACAAGTTGGATTTCAGGATAGATGTTATTGGGGAAGGTGAGTTAAAGAATATTTTAGATAGAGAAGATTTAAACATCTTTATACACGGGTTTTTGGGGGATGAAAAGTATAAATTTTTTGAAGAAGCTGACATGCTTTTGGCGCCATCGAGATGGCCAGAGCCATTTGGAATTGTAGCACTAGAAGCTATGGAGTATAAGGTCCCTATAATAACTCTTAATTCATCAGGCGGTCTAATGGAACTCGTCAAAGAAAACGGTGTGGGTATTGTATCAACAGAAGCTATGTTTTCTGAAGATATAATCCATCTTTATAATAACAAGAATCAAATTGAGATATTTAAAACAAATTGTAAAAACATTGAGAAGTACAACAAACAAAAAATCTTTAAAAATTATACAAAACTCTTTGAGAGGTTATATAATGGAAAATAAATTTTGGTTAAGCATATTAATCATTGTCATATTTGCATCGCTTATAATTAATTTAAGCGTTACTTTAACAACACCAACTGTTTTTGGTGATGAGGGTTTCTACGCATCAAGAGCTCAATGGATTTGGGAAAATAAACAAGTTCCTACTATTTACCATGTTCAATCGCAAAGCGAAGCATTTAAAAACTATTTTATCAGACCTCCATTCATGCTTACTTTATTGGCATCTATTTTTGGTATAGGTGGAGAGATTTTAGTTAAGGGGTTCCTTCCTTTTGTATCTCTTGCAACTGCGCTATTAGTATTCTTGTTTGTTAAAAAAATGTATTCAAAAGAAGCCGGTGTTGTATCAACAGTATTTTTGATAGCCATACCATCATTTATAACATATACAATTTTACTATATGTTGAAGCTGTTTCTGTCTTTCTCATAACAGCCTCTCTATATTTCCTATATAGCGGTCTCACAGATAACAAAAAAAAATTTATTATTCTTTCTGGAGCATGTGCAGGGGTTGCGGCCTTAACAGATGTTGGTAGTTTTATAATGCCTGCAATCTATTTCCTAATTTTGCTTCTATACAAAATCAACATATTTGACTTTATCAAAAAATTCATAACTATTTTCATTGTTTTTTTAATTGTAATTACACCTTGGTATTTTATACACAATTATTCACTTGCTGGTACTGTTGGCATACCGCTTGCTGAGAGAATACCAATACTGAGCAATTTTGCAAAGGGAAGTTCAATGGTTATCACAAAAGATATAGAAAACATAAACGGTAATACTGAGGGGTTCAAAAGTCCAACAGAAATTGGCGGTGGAACAAGTGATACTATACTTAAAGTTGGCTTCATTAACTATATAGAATTTGCATACAGTCAATTTATCATATTTTTTTCTTTTATAGGCCTTATATACGTGCTGCTAAATAGAGGAAAAAAGGAAATATTAATTTTAATATGGCTTTTTGTGTTGCTTATTGTAAATTACTATCTTACAGCCAATGGAAGAGCAGAAGATGCAGCAAGAGCTCTTCTTGCAACAACCGTACCTATATCAATTCTTGCTGGACTCTCAGTTGAAAAGATTTATTCTGAAGTAAAGTCACTTCATAGTTTAGGTAAGTATATTGCAGTAGTAGTTGTAATTATGCTTATTTTATTGAGTATCAATTCTTCAAACTTAAAAGCACAATCTTTAAAACCTATTAAGCAGTTTTCAACATCTTTTTTCCAAGCATGCGACTGGATAAAACAGAATACAGAACAAGGATCGCTTTTAGTTACACTATGGCAACATAGAGCAGAATATGCATGTAAGAGAGACACATTGTGGATATCTGATCCCGGAATAGGGCAAGCTATTTTAGCCCATGACAATAGGACGTATGCTATTTTCAAGGCACACGGAGCCGATTATATATTCATACAAAAATTCTCAATAAGCCAGGGCAATGAGGGGGAAAGCTATCCGCTAGATTTTGTAAAATATTTAAGCGAAACACCAAGCTATCAACTTGTATATGAGACAACAGCTGGATGTTTGGGTAGCACAATTGGGGATTGTAGCATGGTTTATAAAACTTTATAGACAAAACAATCCCTTAAACACCTATTATTAGGAGTTGTTAAATCAAGTCTTATTGAAATATATACATGAAAAAACCAACAAATACCTCTAAAGATAAAACCACTGATTATACTGCATCCAAAACTGTTGTCAAAGGTGCTGGATTTGTTTTTCTCGGCTTAATTATAGGTAGACTTTTTGGCTATTTTACACGACTTATTATTGCTAGGTATTTAGGGCCATCTGAATATGGAGTCCTAATTTTAGCACTATCTGTCTTTGGTATCCTATCTGTCATCGCTTCACTAGGGTTTCAGGGAGGCCTACTAAGGTTTATACCAGAATTCCAAGAGAAAAAACAACAAGGTAAAATAAGACCAGCTGTTTATTATGCGCTTAAAATTGTACTTCCTATATCCTTGATAATCAGCCTAATTTTAATTATAATGTCTGATTATATTTCGATATTTATTTTTCATAATCCAGAACTGACTCTAATTTTACAGATTATTAGCATTTCGATACCATTCACTGCTATTACATCTATTTTTTTAGGGACAGTTATGGGACTGAAATATGTTAAATATCGCCTTTATATCGATGACATTGTAAAGCCTGGATCTAGGCTTATACTTGTTTTCAGCGCGTTTATTTTAGGGTTTGGATTATTTGGATCTATAATTGCATACACTCTGAGCTTTTTAATTGCAATGCTAGCTGGTTTTTACTTTTTCCTTAAAATAACAAGTGGCCACCAAAGTCTCAGTTTATCTGAAAAAAGAGGTTTGTTTTCATATTCCTGGCCTCTCATGCTTTCTTCGATTATTTTTATAGTAATGGGTCAGATAGACAGCCTAATGATTGGCTTTTTTAAAACAAGTTCTGATGTTGGAATATACAACGCAGCACTTCCAACAGTTGATATATTAGTTGTGGTACCCAATGCCCTCATGGCCTTATTCTTGCCTGTTATCTCAAGCCTTCATGCTAGAAACAAAATAGGTCAGATAAATGAGCTATATAAAAGGGTTGTTAAGTGGGTTTTAATGATATCCTCTCCACTATTCTTTACTTTTATTTTATTCCCAAATCAAATTTTAAACATTCTTTTTGGTATAGATTATTCTAGTGGCGGATTGCCACTTTCTATATTAGCAATTGGGTATTTCATCAGCGTTGTTCTTTATCCGTCATATGATATAATTAACCTGTTCAAAAAAACAAAATTTCATCTTTATAATTCCATATTTGCTGTTTCATTAAACATAATACTAGATTATTTTCTTATACAAACAAATGGTATAGTTGGTGCTGCAATAGCAACTTCTATAACATATAGTATCCTAGGATTTACAGCAACACTTGTTGCGTATAAATTCTTTAAATTAAATCCTTATAGGAAAAGTATAATCCGTGTGATAGGAGCAGGTATAATAACAGCATTGATTTTCTACACTGTTAAAAGCTTTATCAATTTTAACTTAGTCATGTTCATATCAATTCTTCCAATATTTTTGATTGTATATTGTGGACTCCTGTTGGTTTTTAGAGTTTTTGATATGGAGGATTTAGCAATATCAGAGGCTATAGAAAAGAAACTCGGGTTCAGAATAGGGCTGACTAAAATTATTAGGAGGTTTTTAAGTAAAATTTAGTTTTAAGTTCAAAAATCAAATAAATTTATGATAAAAAAAATACTTCCCCTATTGGTGTCTTTTTTACTTCTCGGCGGCCTGATACTTTTTTCTGACATTAACAAAATCTATCAAACACTATTCAGGATTAATATTTACTTTTTTCTTTGTGCAATTGGATTATGGTTTTTAAGTCACTTAATAAAGATTGTTAGATGGAACTATTTGCTTGGTGAAAATGGTGTATTTTTAAAGTTTCTTGATTCACTAAAAATATTTACAGCATCAATGTTTATTTCAAACATCACACCTTCAAAACTTGGAGAGCCTGTAAGAAGCTTAATTCTAAAAAAAAACCAAGGTGTAAATGTAAGCAAATCGCTACCCTCTATTTTTTTTGAAAGGGTTTTTGATATAGCATCCCTTATCTTCATATCTGTTATTGCTATGTTTTTCCTGTCTAGAAGTCCACTAACACTTAGATATTGGTTTCTGATATCAATAATTTTCTATGCATTTTTTATTGGTATAGGGTTTTTTGTATTTACATCAAAAAAAAGATTTTTTTACGTGCTCTCAAAAACATATAAATTGTTTTCATTTTTTCCAAGGGTTAAGGAGCTAAATAATAGGCTTGAAGACTTTGCTACAAATTTTCATCAATCATTTCTCTCATACAAAAATAAGAGGCTTTATGGAATTGGATTTATGCTATCATGCTGCATCTGGATTATAGAAGGTCTTATACTATACATTATTTTTATTTCATTTAACTTGGATGTAACCTTAGCCTCTACATTGTTTATAGTCCCTGTCTCAACCCTTATAGCTGTTATAAGCCTTCTTCCAGGCGGTATAGGATCCTCTGAAATAATAACTGTTTTGTTTTTTGCATCACTTTTTGGCTTAACATTTACAGATGTTACAACTGTAACACTTGTAGCAAGAGTAGCAACATTTTGGTCATCAACAATTTTGGGTGCGATATTCCTTTCAAAATTGGACTATAGGCTTTCAAGTAAATAGAGAGTATATTCTAAACCTATTAGTTTCAAATAAAAGAACAAGTTGGAGCTTCATATCGTAGGTTATTATATATCTAGTTTTGTTCTGTTTTGCAATCTCTACAATGCCCCTTTCATTTTTCAGCATATAATAATCAGCAAGTTCTTTGTACAGACCTCTATTGGGAAAACTTAGAGGCATTAATCCTGTTGTAAAAAAATCACTATTTGAAAAGTAAACAGGTCTTTTTGACCATGACCTTATAGCACCCCAATCAGGCGGTATTAGAAGGGTCTCATTCTTTTCCAAGTTTTTGTCTATCCACATGCTCAATTTTATCACATCGGCAATTTCACTGGAGTATACAGACTGATTTTTAGTTATCCCATTAAAGACAGTCGAATAGTATAAACTGCTGAAATACAAAAGAAGTATTAAAAATACACCTATGGCGGCGATTTTTTTCCTTTCAAATAAGTACGAAACACAAAAAGATGAAAATATAAATGAAAAGAAAATCACATACTTAATTGATCTATAGAAGGTTGCTAGAAGGATTTTTTCACTAAAAATTCCACCTAAACTTAGGAGAGAATAAAATGTTATCAGAACCAACCACAAAAATATTTCCTTATTCTTCCTATATGAAAGGATAAATCCTATAATTATAATCGGTATATACTTCGCTATGGTCAAAAAACCATTAAACAAATTGGCGTATGGTATCACTTGAATGACATCGGGATCTATTTGGCTTGAACCCAGACCAGTTAGAAATATGAACGGTATAACCAAAACAGAAAAAATAATCAAGAATTTTATAAAAGAAACATATTCTTTTTTTGATATATATGAATAAAAAAATATAATCGCTATAGGTACGACGCTAAAAACATGAAAATATGATAATATTCCTAATCCAACAAAACATGGAATTGAGTATTTTTTTCTATCCTTTAAAAATAGGTAGAGTATGAGCGGCATAAATGCAAAGGCAAAGTTTTTTGGCACAACTTCGCTTATACCAATTTCATCAGCCCCCATAAAGTGCGTGAATGCTAGAATGGCAGTTGACAAAAGAGCCAAATTGTTCTTTTTCAATATATATCGGCTTAAGAGGAAAACAGAGAAAATAAAAACTATTTTTAGGAATAAAAGCAATAAAAAATAGGTTAGAAACATGCTAGATGAAATATTATATAAAAAGGCCACAAATGGAAACAAAAGACTAGGATATATCTTAAGGTACTCACTTATTAGGAGATCATTGGAGAAAAATCCATCATTAGAGAGATAATATGCAGCAGGTATTTGTATCATTTGGTCATTGTTTTCCCAATTGCCTTGTATTGGTGTTAAAGAATAGTTAGCGAACTTGAATTCTAGAATCGAAGAAAAAATTATTAATATACAAATGGCTATTATGATCTTATTTTTCATAATTTAGATATTTTTTAACTTCTTCTGCTGTTTCAAAACCAGATTCTGCTGCTACTCCAGTAGAAGGCATTTTTGGATAGGTACAGTATATTCCAGCCAAAAACAAACCTCTGATAGGGGTTATAGGCCCTGGCATATACTTGCTGTACTCTTTATCATATATAGGCCACGCAAGGTTGCTTTTTGTGATATTTTCATGTTTAATAAGTTCTTTTATTTTTGGATTTATTTTTTTAAGAGAGTTCATATAACATTCAGATATACTCCTTTCTGTTTTTTCCCACAGATCATTATTTTCATTCAGATATGTAAAAACATATAATATCGTACCATCAACCTTTCCTGAGTATATCTTAAGATCGTGTTGTAAAATGCCGCCAAAAGGCCAATCACCATAACAAAAATTCACCCAATCAAAATCTTTAATTGGTTTTTTATCTAATATGTAAAAAGCATTAATTATATATTTGTATTTTATTTTAGAAATTTGATTGGCAAAATCAGCTGGCAGACTAACAAGCCTCGGAAGAATTGGGGTAGGTAATGTACTCACTACAACATCTGCTTCTATAAACTCCGTTCTTTTATTTTTCTCTATTTCCACCCCCAAAACTTTATTGTTCTTTGAAATTATTCGCTTTACATCCGCCTCAATTATGAATTTTCCAGAGTTTTTTTCAACAGAATTTCTAATCGCATCTATTATTGTATCGAATCCCCCTTGAACAAAACCATACTTTTCTCCACCCCTAACAGTATCAACAAGCCTATTATATAGCCACGATGCTGAGACATCCTCAAGTGTTTGATTAAATTTAATTTTAGATAGTGGTTCGAACAAATTATTGCAGATGTTTTTGCTTGCAGATTTCGTTAGCCATTTTTTTGCACTTTGACCTTCTAGGTTTTTTTGCTTCTTTAGTCGCAATTTCAGTGCAAAAATTCCAAATCTTATCCTGTCTAAAAATGGAAGCGGTTTAAATTTCAGTAGATCTATAGGATTTGCTATACCGTAAATTTTACTGTTAAAAAAAAATCCCATTCTTATGTTTTCCCATCTAAGTTTATTTTCTAGACCTAAAATCCTTATTATATACAAAAGCGTTTTGTCTGTGCTTAGAATCCAGTGAGATCCCCACGGAATTTTTATATTTTTATAGTCCTTACTTGCAACAACTCCACCCAAATTAGACTGCTTTTCAACCACTGTTACATCATAATCTTTTGATAGTTTTAAAGCACAACCCAAACCAGCAAAACCAGCTCCGAGTATTATAACTTTTTTTTTAACCATATTGTAGCATAAACTTTTTTGTATATATCCTTAATCCTATGTTAATATTGGTTTCCCATGTCAGCTGTTTTCGTATTTTTTAAATAAGTAAAATTTCTCAGATGTGACAAAAACTTCATTATTTTTTATGCAGTAATTAAGTATACTCAATGTTTTCATTTTCTCTTCACAAGTGAATGTTTTTACAACAATCGGGGTTATGTCAAAATGCAAATTGACTAAGCCTCTTATAAGATCTTCTTGCTCTAACATAAGTAAGCTTTTGCCGGGATTCTGCTTAAGTAGGTTATCAAATGAACCTAGAATCTGGTTTTCGTGCTGAGTTTTTGTATATTGGGAGTAAATACTTAGTGAACCAATTGATAGAATTACAAGAAGTAAGTAAACTATAATGATTTTTTTCCATTTATTTTGGAATAAATTAAGTGAGCTTGCTAAAACTATTGAGAGAAATGGCATGCCAGCAAGCATATATCGTGCTGCTGTGTTGCTAGCCATAATTGGTGCCTGAACTAATCCATGTAACAAAAAAAGTATAGGAAGGGGTAATAAAATCAGAAATAATTTTCTTTGCCTATAAGCAGCATATAAAAACAGAGAATAAATTGGAAGGAAAAAAACGCTCAAGGTAAACCTTACCAGCTCTACAAAGTTTCCATTGAGCGTAAGAAGAGAAGATTCTATAGCCCCTCTTCCCAATGGTAGACCAAAACTCTGTTGATATGCGTCTATAGCCCTTTGCATATGTGTATCAATCGGCGTGGAAAACATATACTCTAAGGAAAAACTGCTTATACGCGGATCAGGGTGATAGAGGAGAGTCCCATGGATTTCTAGATTTCTAATATATATCCACCCACTGATAACCAGGACGCCCAATATCATTACACCCAATAATTTGAATTTTTGTTTGCGATCTGTTTTTAGTAAAAATATCATAAGAATTAGGCCTGCTATGGAAATAATGGACTGATACCTTGTCATCATTAAAAGTCCGGAAAGGGCAAACAACAGAGGATATGTAAACTTATTTTGGTTTTTGATTATGATCCAAGCAGCGGCTATTGTAAGAAACAATAGGAGTCCTTCATGCATATTTCCAAGAGAAATTGCTATTGTCGGTGTTAAGAAACTGAAAAATCCATATGTTATTATTTTTTGGATCTGAGAGAGTTTATACAGTCTTGCTATTTTGGAAAGTATAAATAAAGTGGATGCAAAAATCAGAACACTAAATGCTTTTGAAAGTATGATGAAATAGCTAGGTAGGGTTTTATAGATAAGGGCATTTATCCAGTAAAGGAGGGGGCCATAATAGGGTATGAAACTCATCACTGGCTCTTTTTCTGGAAAGATGTTGTTTGAAATGGCTATATTCTTTGCTATTAGAAGGAAAGGTACTTCCTCACCTATTCTATAGGTGGGTGCCATTGTAAAAAGCATGAAAATTCTACTAATTATTATTAAAATAAGGAAGGCAGTTACTGGGTTTTGTTTTATTTTTAACAGAAAACTGTTATTCATAGTTCATTTGAGACATGTGGGTATAAAAATTAGACCCCAAGTTCTTTTTTCCACCAATTTAAAGTCTCATTTAAACCGCTGTCTAGCTCTATTTTTGGTTTATAACCAAACGAATTAAAAGCTTTTGATATGTCTGGTATACACCTTTTGAAATCAGCTGTCCTTTGGGGACCAAAAATAGGCTCTAATTTTTTTCCAGAAAGTTTTATCAATAGTTTTGCAAGATCTACTACACTTATTTCTTTCCCATAACCTATATTATAAACCTCACCATTTGTATTTTTACTTTCTGCAGCGAGCAAATTAGCATTTACCACATCAGAAACATGGACAAAGTCTCTTGTTTGCTTACCATCACCAAAGATTATTGGGTTTTCATTACTAAGAATTTTCTTAATGAAAATTGGAATTACTCCGCTTTCTGATTTTTCCGATCTTTGACCAGCACCATAAATATTTGTATATCGAAGTCTAACTGTATTCAATCCATATGCCTCAAAAAAACACATACAATAGGCCTCAACTGCAAATTTTGCAGCAGCGTAAGGAGAAACCAATTGTACAGGGTGCTTCTCATCAATAGGTAAATATTTCGGGTTAAAATAAACATTGGTCGAAGCAAAAAGAAATTTTTTAACATCACACTGTCTTGCTACATCTAGCATGCTAAAGCCACCATTTACGTTTATATCAAAATCAAAATCTGGTTCCTGGACAGCCTTCGCTGGATTTATTTGGGCAGCCTCGTGGAAGACTATATCTATGTCACTACAAACCCTTTTAACAAGACCTTTGTCTCTAATGTCTCCTTCGATCAGTTTGACATTTTTACTTTTCAGTAAATGTTCAACATTTTCCCTAAAACCTGATAAGAAATTATCCAAGAGTATTATATCGTTATTTTCATACAGCTTTTCTGCTATATGAGACCCAACAAAACCTGCACCGCCAGTTATTAGTATTTTTTTGTCCTTTATCATATATTCAGAGTCTTATTCCACATCTTAGTTTGAATAAAGTAACTATTTCCTTTGTATAATCTTTCAGTGGATTCATTTTTGAAACTCCAAACTTTCTTTTGGTTAGGGTCATTGGAACCTCTGTTATTTTATAACCCCGTTTCCTTGCTTTTACCACCATTTCTGGCAAGATATTAAAGCTATTCGATTTTAAGTCTAGACTGTTTACAACATCTCTTTTTACACCTCTAAAACCGTTTGTCACATCCTTAATTGGCATATTAAACAGTACTCTTATCAAAAGCCTACTCATATCGCTGACTAACCTTCTATACCAAACAACATCAACCATTTTTCCGCCTTCTATGTATCTAGAACCAATAACGATGTCATAACCACCATTTATCGTTTCCAAAAATTTCAATATCTCGTTTGGATTGTGGGTAAGATCTGCATCCATAGTGGATACAATGCGTCCATATGCATTTCTATATCCAGTTTTAAGCGCGGCACCAAAGCCCATGTTTTTCCCGTGGTGGATGACTCTTATGAAATCATTTTTTCCCCTTTCCCCTTCCAAAATTTTATCACTACCATCTGTGCTACCATCGTTAACCAACAAAACCTCTGTTTTATATTTCCATTTTTTAATAGTTTTTTTGAGATTAGATATAAGGTAACATATATTTTCTTTTTCATTAAAAACAGGAATTACAATAGTTAAATCCAGTTTAGTTTTGTCCATATAAATCCATAATAATGGTTGCCAGTTTAAAAACCTGATAGTGTTGAGTAGCAAACAGCTGCAACGGATCAATAGATTTAGACTACGCTATTTAAATCTATAGGCATATACAAGATAATAAAGTTTTATGTATAATCTTAGAAATAAATCGGTGCTTGTAACAGGCGGATCAGGATTTATAGGATCTCATCTAACTGAAAGATTAGTCCATGAAGGTGCTAGTGTTCATGTTATAACAAGATCAGAATCTTCAGATAATTTGAAGTTTGTAAAGGACAAGATTTTTTTACATGTAGCTGATATTTGTGATAGGGAACACATCACTAAACTAATTAGAGAAATAAAACCAAAAAAAATTTATCATTTGGCAGCATCTTTAAAGAGAGATCGGGATCCCAAAATTATAGACCATGTGATGAATATCAATTTTCATGGAACACTTAATTTATTGGATGCTGTTAAAGCTTCAGATCTAGAAAGCTTTGTTTTTACTAGCACATCTGATGTTTATGGATCTAATAAATCCCCTTTTTATGAGGAGCAACAGATAGACCCAATAAACCCATATTCATTGTCAAAGGCTGCAGCAGAACTTACATGCAAAATGTATTTCAAAACATTTGGCGTTCCTATTGTTATTTTGAGACCGTTTCTAACATACGGACCAAGACAAAAGCCAAATTTGCTGATACCAGAGATAATAATGTCAGCACTCAAGAAGAAAGAATTTAGAATGACAAAGGGCGAGCAGCAAAGGGATATTAATTTCATTGATGACCTTGTTGAAGCTTTAATTAAATCATCAGTAAGTAAAGAGGCTATAGGTGAAACTCTAAATATAGGCAGTGGGAACAAATATAAAATAGTAGATATAGTTGAAACAATTTTAGATATAATGGGAAATCCAATAGAACCAAATGTGGGAGCACTGCCTTATAGAGAAAATGAAGTTTGGGAAATGTATTGCGATAATACAAAGGCTAAAAAAGTTCTTGGATGGGAACCCAAAACAAACCTAACAGATGGTCTAAAAAAGACAATTAAATGGTATGAAGAAAATTATATATCAACTAAATATGATTAACAAATCTATATTTTATTATATTCTTCAAAAACTCTAGAGCTGTTGTAATTTTTACAGCAGATTTTCCGTGCTCCCTGTGTTTCTCTTTTACATGTATTTTACAAGTTTTAACTTTTCTTTTATAAACATTTATACAAAATTCAGTATCAATAAACCAATCTTTCGAGGTCAGAGTAAATGATTTGTAGAGCTGTCTAGTTATCATTTTCGGTTTAGAGTTAACATCATAAAAATTTTTCAAGAACAGGGTATCTAATAAAATATTATAAATGAAAGATTCTATACGCCTTACTATGCTTTGTCCCCTATTGTCTCTTTGTGAAAAACCAACAACAGACTTTGTATCAATCATTTTTTTAAATAGTGTATAAAAATAGTTGCTATCTATTGTATTATCACCGTCTATCCATCCTATTATTTTTCCTTTGGCAGCATTCATTCCAAATGTTATCCCATATCCATAGCCTAAATTATTTTTAATATCTACTAAAACTACCCTACTGTCTCTGCGTCTCAAATTCTTTATTATCTCCTTTGTCCTATCGCGCGATCCGTTATTAACCATTATTAACTCATACGATATTGATTCCCCAAGAGATTTTTTAATATCTTTGTATAATTTTTCTATATTATTTTCTTCATTGAAAAATGGAATAACTAGAGATAAATCTAAACTTTTCATATTATAAATAAACCAATTAATTGGCTTATATATCTACTCAATAACGGTCCACCACCTTGAATAAGAATCAAAAGCAGGGAGCTCTGCATACTCTACCAATCTGGTTGTATTAATCAATTCGTATATTGTACTCTTTTCAGTTTTATAGACAGGTTTAAACGCGTCTGAAGTCTCAAAACTAAATGGAAGAATACCATATTCATTCAAAAAACTTTTTTCATTTGCACCAAAAATAAAATATTTAGCCCCATATTTATCAATAAGCTTTTTTGAAGGTTCTTTATACAGCGATAGAAGCTCTCCAAATCTTAATTTTACATCCTTGCTATTGTATAACCATGGTATTAGGAAGAAGGGTTCACATATTATTTCACGTCTTTCACTTAGACCAGCATAACTAGGAATTGGAGCTGTTATTATTATATCTTTGATATCTGTGTTTTCCTTTAACCATTTTGAAACTAGATATTCGTCTGTTTCTACTGTCGGTTTAACCTTATAAAATGCGAATGTTTGTATGCCCACATAAGGTATAAAAATGATTAACGCTATTATAAAAATTAATGCTGTAGCTTTCTTATTTAGTTTTTGAATAAAGTCTAGTCCCAAAAGACCTATTGGAAATACCGTATATATCATAAATCTTTCTATGTTTGTGCTATCTCTCATGACAAAAATATTAACGAAAATAAATACAAAAATTATTGAATATATCAATGTACGTTTTGGCTCTTTCGAATTGTTACCAATCACAATAGATCCTACGAAAATTAGGATAAAGAAAGAAAACTCTTTCAAATAGTTAAATGAAATTAGTGTTGCAAATGGCAAAACAAGAAAAGCCGACAGGGCTTGACCTTTAATTATAGCTATATAAGGTATAGAAACTACAAAGCCTGATATAATGTATAGTATATTAAGCAGAGACTCCTTTTTAAAATCAAGGAGTTTTCTGACACAGAATGCTAATATAACTAAAACTGAAAATCCAAAAGATAAACCGTGAATATAAATCATTGATCCGGCAATAGCACCGGATATAATGCCACTCCTAAAAGATTTTTTTTTCAGAAAGTCCAAAAGATAATAAATAAAAATTAGAACAATTGGTAAAACCTGGTTTGGTGGATTCGCAACTTGAAAGCTTGAGTAGAAAAACGCGGCCAGTATAAATGCGAAAAAAGTGCTGAGAAGTTTATTGTTTGAATATTTTAACCCAAGCATAAAGGCAGCCGAAATAAAAAGCAACATTGAATATACTATATATATGGGGTAGGCAACAAAAATTGGGAGACCAGAATATATTTCTTGTAATGCCATTAATAGATTAAAAAACCACGGGTAGTGATAAACATAACCAGCAAAACAACCCATCTCGGGTGGGAATGTTTGTATGTTTTTTATATGGTTTGTTGCTGTTTGATAGAACATCGGATCGGCGCTTGCTGTATACATTGAATTAGGTAGAATTGATATTATAATCAGTAAACAAAAAATGCAAAGAAGTAAATAAATCAGTTTTCCTGTACTTACTTTTTCGATTTTTTGATGTTTTTTTAAAGATAAAATTATTCCAATAACTATCAATATTGGGACGATAATTATCGAGTAGTAAAAGCCTATTAAAGATGAAAAAATAAAAAACAGAGCTGGCATTAAAATAAGACCGAATACTTGTGGAACTACTATCCTTTCTAGATTGTTACTTGTTTTGAAAAGTAGACGATATGGAATGTAACCTAAAAGGTAACAAAATAACCAAAAAATAATCCACATTAAAAAATTTAGCATCATATAAATCCTCTTATATCATTGAGGTTTAGACCTTCTATTTTTATGTGACCCAACAAATATTCAGATATTAAAGTACTCTTAGGGTTGTAGTTAGCATAAATCAACGATCCCATTGAATGCTCATCCATAATTATAGAAATATCTGCTTTACAATCTGTATAAATTCTTTTGACGTAAGAGCCGGAAACAGAGTAACATGCCTCTACAGTTTCACTACTTTTATCAACTTTTATTAATATTGTTCTATTTCCAAAAATAGATTGGTCTAGATAATAATTAACAACTTTTGGATTTTCTAAGGATTTGAAAAATGCCTCTATGTTAGCATTTGGAGCTGTACGTTCATCATAGAATATCTTACCTACTCCAAACAGAAAGAATATGGATATTAAAATAAATACAACCATCGTATACAGCTCTTTCATTTTACCACCTTGAAATGATAGATTATGCTAGTTGCCAATAAGGGTATTTTCTTTTCAAAAATGTCCTCTATCTGTGATGCAGGTTTCATAAAACTTTTAGGTGTTCCGTAGGGAAGGAACCCTTTGTGTTGTATAGAAACTAGTTCCATTCCAGTAGATTTTGCATTTTTTAACACTTCATTTTTTGTTGGTATCCTTTCATCTCCTTCGTCCCAAGGACAAAGGTGTATGATAAGATATCTACAAAAAGGATTAGTGTAGTTTAAATCAAATATTAAAACATCTCTTTTACTGACACGCGCTAATTCTTTCATTGAGGAGTAAACCTTATCAGGTTTCTTCAGATGATGTAAAAGCCCGACACAGTAAACCAGATCAAAGGAGTTATTCTTGAAGGGAAGTGAAGTTGCATCTCCAATATATAGAGGAGATTTTGTTTTGCTGTTTGAAATAGATATCATTTCTTGCGAAAAATCAATACCTTGGACGCTATGAGCCTTATCCAGGAGAGTCAAATACTCACCAACTCCACAGCCTACGTCCAATATTATATCATTTTTTTGGGATATGGAACTTATAATTTCGGCCTTTCTTTGAGCATGGTGTTTATGGACATCGACTCCTCCCTTTTTTAAGTAAATAGACGCAACCTGATTAAAATGATCTTTTGATGTTTCCATTTTTACTCCTCTCTAACACCCTCAGCATACATTTAGCTGTATTTGTCCAAGAGTAGATTTCTGATTTTTTTCTAGCAGCCTTCCCCATTTTAATAATTTTATCTGGATTATCAATTAAATATTTAATAGACTTGCCTATTTCATCGACGTTTTCTGGGGTTTTTAAAACTATTCCCTCCTTGTAGTTTGTTATAAGCTCAGCAGCACCAGCAATCTCACTTGTTATTACAGGTATGCCGGAAGCCATAGCCTCTAATATAACTAGTCCAAAAGGCTCATATAATGTTGGAAAAACAAAGATATCAGAGGCAGCAAAAAACTTTCTTATTTCTGTTGTTAAACCTATATTGTAAATAATTTTATTTTCTAAACCTAGCCCCCTGGAAAGTTTTATATATGGTTCAGGATCATCTTTCCCGCAGACAAGAAGCTTAAATTTTTTATCTTTTACATGCTTTAAGGACTTAATCAGATAGTCCAAGCCCTTCCTGCTAAAAGGGTTTCCAACGAAAAGTATAAGTGTTTCGTCGTTAGCTATGTTAAAACTTTTCCTTATTTCTTCTCTATATATTCTTTTGTTTTTTGGGTTGAACTCTTCGAGGTTAACCCCACTATAACAAACAGTTACTTTATCTTCAGGTATTTTATATCCTTTAACAATATCTCTTTTAACACAATTCGCAAGCACAATAAATTCCCTACACATCTTAATATTTCTTTTTTCCATCCAAGAAAGCCATCCATCTGCTATTTTTATTTTTATCGAATCTCTAACACCGCGTGATTTTTTATAATCTATCCACGCTTTATAGACAAATTGCATCTCTCCTATATCAGGTGTGAAATACCTTGTGGGCTGAGCTAAAGTAATATCAAATTTATGAAACTTTTGTATCAATGTAAGCATGAAAGTGTTAAATGCTTCTCTTAGAATTAGGTTTTTTGTGAAAACCTTTGGTGTTTTGTGAAAAAAAACATTTGGGTGATCAATTTTATCCCAACTATTTGCAAATATATGGATTTCATGACCCCTCGATGCAAAATAGGGCACTGTTTCTATCAGATATCTAGATGAACCAAATCTATGACACTTGCTTAGAACGATTCCTATTTTCATAATCATCTATAAATTCACTTATTATATCTTTTATCCTATTTTCACCTTTATTTTTTTTTATTTTCATCTTTTTAGCTTTTTTAATAGCGTAATCAAGCCTTTCAATGTTATAAACAGCAACTATTCTCTTTTGCTTTTCGAGCTCTTTAGTTATTTGCAACTGATGATCATTTGTATGCTCATTGAATTTTTTTTGACGAGGAACAACAATAGTTGGTTTACCTAGTTTTAGTGAGCTCATTATGGATCCTATTCCACCATGGGTTACTATGAGTGAAGAACTTTTACAAAGTTTAGAGAAATCATATTGATCTAGGTAATCAAAATATTTGCAGTTTTTTGGTGTATATTTTGTACATCCAATTTGAATAACAATTTCCTCATCTATTGATTTTGCAACTTCATCCATCTTTTTCACAAATCTTGGGAACCCTTGATTGTGGGTACCGACTGTTGCAAATATCATAATATTTGACCCCCATATATGACTTTCTTATAGTGTTTAAGAAGAGGCTTCCACTGAACTATGAATTTATCGGATATTGGATGTAGTAATATCCCACTTATAGAAGGGCTTTCTACCCTCGAAAATGACTCTATAAATATTATTTTTTTACCAAATATCTTTGCTATATAGCAAAATGGCACGACAAACCCCCCTCCGTTTGCGATAACGATATCTGGCATTTCACTCAAGAAAGAAAAAAGGCTTTGAAAACAATTTTTAATAAAAAAGAAGATATTCCTTCTAGTATCGCTAATAAAGACTACTTTTTCCTTCTTTATCAAATCTTGCGACATTGGTCTTTTAAAGGTAAGAAAAAAATGATCATATTTTTTATAAACGGGTGATAGTTGCAACATTTGCATCATGTGCCCACCAGGGCTGCAAGCTAGGCATAGTTTCATAAATAGTTTTTATTCAGACTTATATAAAATATATCCAATATTGTTTATGTGTGGTATAGCAGGCTTTTTTGGGTTTGAAGATAAAAAACTGTTAAAGAAAATGTGTGATGTGATAGACTATAGGGGACCAAATGATTTTGGGATGTTTTCTGATAAAAATGTTGGCTTGGGAATAAGAAGACTAAGCATAATTGATATGAAAGGTGGGAAACAACCAATACACAACGAAAACCAGGATATATGGATTGTATTCAATGGAGAAATTTACAACTTTCCAGAACTGAAGACTCTTATCGAATCCAAGGGGCATAGATTTTACACAAAATCTGATACAGAGTGTATTATTCATTTATATGAAATTTTCGGTGAAAACTGTGTAAACTATCTCAGAGGGATGTTTGCTTTTGCTATTTGGGATTCTAGAAAACAAGCTTTATTTTTAGCTAGGGATAGATTAGGAAAAAAACCTCTATATTATACAGTACTGGGCGACAAGATTTTGTTTGGATCTGAAATAAAATCAATTTTACAAAGTATTGAAATTAAAAGAGAGGTTAATCTCCAAGCTTTACACGAATTTTTAACTGTGCAATATGTACCGGGCCCCAAAACAATGTTTAAAAATATATGGAAACTTGAACCAGGACACACACTAACAGTTAAAAAAGAGTATATTAAAAATAAAAAATACTGGGGTATTAAAATATCTGAAAAATTAATAGATGAAAATTTTTGTAAACAAATGTGTTTAAAACTTTTAGAAGAGTCTGTAAAACTTAGAATGATGTCTGAGGTTCCGCTCGGAGTTTATTTATCAGGAGGTATTGATTCTAGTGCTGTTACAGCTTTTATGGCTAGGTTTTCTGATGAGCCCATCAACACATTTACTGCCGGATTTGGCACAAAAACAGATGAGTTTGAATATGCGAATATTATTGCTAACAAGTTTGGCACAAATCACAGAGAAATATTCGTAGATCAGGAAAACATAAACATTCTTCCTGAAATTATATGGCATTTCGATGAGCCAATAGCAGATCCTGCGGCTTTGCCAACTTATCTTATGTCAAGAAAAACAAAGAAGTATGCAACTGTCATCTTAGTTGGAGAAGGCGGAGACGAAACCTTTGCTGGCTATGAAAAATATCAAATAATGATGAACATATATAAAAACAAGGCATCAAAACTTCTATTTAATAGAAAAACTTTATCTGCTGTTGCATTTGGTTTGAATATTTTAACCAAAAATAAAAAAACCCAGTTTCTTTCAGAGTTTTCCAAGGCTATAAAAAATCCACCAGAAGCATTTTCAAGGCTAAGTGCGCTTGGTTTTACTGGTTCAGAGAAGCAGGATCTATATTCACCAAACTTAAAAAAAATAAAATATAAAAAACTCCAAATAGAGAACTTTCAACCTTCAAAAAATATTTTTCAAAATATGTTAGAATATGATATGAATTTCTGGTTACCAGACAGATTACTAATGAAGGTTGATAAGATGACAATGGCTGCTTCCATTGAAGCAAGAGCACCTTTTATGGATCATCGGCTTGTAGAGTTTTCAAATCAACTTTCACCAAAACTTAGATTGAATAAGTATATATTAAAGAAGTCTTTGATTGGGATATTACCAAAAGAAATTTTAAAAAGGAAAAAACACGGGTTTGCCGTGCCAATAAGCCAGTGGTTTGAAGAAGGGTTGTGCAAAGAAGTGGAGAGAGTTGCCGAGTTGTCGAGTATGAGGGAATATTTTGAGCCGAAAAACATTAAAAAAATAATTGAAAATTATAGAAGAGTTAGAAATGATCACAAGCTCTGGAATATTTTAAATTTCGCGCTTTGGCACAGAATCTATATAGAAGGCGATAGTAATACACTTTTACACAGACTAACAGACAAAAATATATTTGGGTTATGAAAATTTTGATGTTTGCACCTTATTGCTATCCAGTTCCAGGCGGACAGGAAAGCCATTTGTATGAGCTTGTTAGAGCATTGGAGAAGGAAGGAGTTGAAGTTGAACTTATAACTAGGTATAATTTTTCCGATTCTAAAATCAACACCACATTATTTTACTTGAAGTCTTTCTTTTCTCTTTTCAGGAAACAATTTGATATAGTCCATGGACACGATGTTCATGTTGGTTTTGTTTTAATGGTTTACAAATGGTTTAGTAAAAAAAGGTCTGTTCTTACAGTTCACAGCTCCATTTTTTTAGAGACGTATAGAAGGTTCCCGTGGTTGTATAAAAAAATGTTTTCAAGACAATCTGTTATATTTTCAACAAGCAATGAGATAAAAGAAGCTTGTGAGGCTGTTACAGATAGGCCAACTGTTTTTATATCAAACGGCATAGATACTGAAAAATTTAGGCCCGATAGAAACAGTTTTTTAAAGGAGAAATTCTCAATTAAAAAAACAGACAAAATAATAATTACCACCAGAAGACTAGATAAGAAAAATAATGTAATAGCACTTGCCAGAGCATTTGACAAAGTTTCTAGAAGGAGACAAGATATATGGCTTGTTATAGTTGGTGATGGGGAACAAAGAAGGGACATAAAAGAAATCAAAAATAGCAGGATAATAATAACAGGCTTTGTTGACAATAAGGAAATACAAAAACATCTAAATTCCGCAGATATATTCGCTATACCAAGTCTTTATGAAGCCAACTCCATCTCTTGTTTGGAGGCCATGGCGTGTGGCTTGCCTATTTTAGGCACTTCTGTAGGAGGACTACCGGATTTAATAAAAAATAATGGTATACTTTGTGAGCCCAGTATTAGGGGAATAGAATTGGGATTAGAGAAAATATTAAACTGCAACATATCAAAATTTGAGAACAGATCAAGACTAATGGCAAGCAAGTATTCATGGAACAAATTGGTAAAAGATTATTTAAGGTATTATCATTCCATCTCTAATAGGTATATATGATACTAACATTTGCCGGCACTAGACCAGAAATAATAAAACTATCACAAATCATACCTCTTCTTGATAAGAATTTTGATAACAGGTTTGTTTTTACTGGCCAACACTATGCTGAAAATATGGTCGATATTTTTCTGGAGGAATTAAAAGTTAGAAATCCAAATTTCTTACTGAAACCAGAAACCTCAAACTTTGTTGATCTCATTAGACCAATAGAAAATATTGTAAAAAAAGAGAAACCAGAAACAGTAGTTGTTTACGGAGACACAAACTCTACATTAGCTGCTGCTAAAATTGCGAATAAATATAAGGCGAATTTGGTTCATATAGAAGCAGGATTGAGAAGCTTTGATAAACGCATGAGAGAAGAAATTGCGAGGATAGAAATCGATCATATAAGTGATATTCTATTTACCCCAACCCAATTGACACGACTTTTCCTTGATAGGGAGAATGTAAATGGTAAGAAGTTTGTAGTCGGCAATACAGTTGTTGATGCATGTAAAAAATATTTTAAGGAGAGTCAAAAAAGTGAGATTTTAGGAAAACTAGGTTTAGAAAAAGAAAAATTTATATTTTGCACAATACATAGAGCAGAAAATGTTGATGATCCAGAAAAACTTGTAAAACTTTTAGAAGGTATCAATAGCCTTCAATATACACTAGTCTTACCAATACACCACAGAACAAGACTTAGGTTGTCAGAATTTGGCTATAAAATCCCTTCTAATATAAAGGCTATTGATCCAGTTGGTTATTTTGATGTCCTTAATTTAATGAAAAATTCTGCATTTATAATAACAGATTCAGGAGGTATACAAGAAGAGGCTGTAACATTGAAGGTTCCATGCATAACTATAAGGGAAACAACAGAAAGATGGGAAACAATATCATGTGGAGCCAATTTTTTAGTCGGGTCAGATCCTATACTAATAAATTATACTGGGAAAATGATTATTGAAACAAATCTAAAGAAAAAATTATCAAAAATAAAAAACCCCTATGGTGAAGGAAATTCTAGTGAGAAAATAGTAAACAAGCTAAGAAGTTTTGTGAAGTGAACTATATGAAAAATGTAAATGTATATCTTAGGATGAGTTCTCATCCTGTTTTTAAATATCTAATAAACTATCCACCCAATGGGGTACAATATACAACTACAAAAAAATATACATTAAAAAACAATTCTCATGTCTTGAGAGTCTTCAAAAAGCATATTTGGAAAGCCTTAACAAGTTTTAGACCGCCTTATGTCAGTGTTGATTCAGGGAATAGCGACTTAATACACTCTTGTCATGGGATGTTGATTTCAAATAAATCCCCTTGGATAGTTGATGTTGAACATGCACCATCTTTTGCAAACTATAAAGCTGCATCTTTGTTGAAGCCTCAATACAGGGATCAAATAATTAGATTCTTATCATCAGAAAATTGTAAAAAAATACTGCCTTGGACAGAAGCATCAAAAAGGTCTGTTGAAAACGCACTCAAAAATAATAAAATAAACAAAAAACTACAAGTTATTTACCCCGCTATTGACGTGAAAAATGTTAGAATAAAAAGAGATACGAACGTTATAAAATTTCTTGTTGTTAGTAGATTTTTTTATGAAAAGGGTGGAAAACAGGCTCTGGAGGTTTTTGAAAAACTAGACAAAAAATATGATGTAGAAATTTGTATTTTATCTCCAACCCCACCTGAAATTAAAAGAAAATATGAAAAATTTAAAAATGTAAAATTTGTCGAAAAAATTTTTGTAACAAGTCAAAAACCAAATTCTATATTTGAAGACTACTACTCCAAGTATGACATTTTATTTCATTTTACATTTGCTGACACATTTGGCTTAGCGCTTCTTGAAGCAATGTCTTGTTCCATGCCTATAATAGGAACAGACATGTTTTCAATGCCAGAACTTATTGAGGATGAAAAAAATGGATTTCTAGTAAAATCTTCAATATCTTCATTAAACCCAGATTTTAGTATAAAATATCATCATGATTTTAGAAATATGGATATTTTTATGAATCGTATAAAAGGTAAGAACGAACAATTGATTCAAGACGCAGTAAGCAAAGCTTCGCTATTAATAGAAAACACAAACCTTAGAAGGAAGATGGGCTGCTATGGAAAAAGACTTGTAGAATGCGGTAAATTCTCAATAAAGGAGAGGAATAAAAAATTGAAATTTGTTTATGATGAATCTATAAGGTAGGACTTATACCAATTTATTGTTTCTTTTAAACCATTTTCGAAAGAGTATTTTGGTAACCATCCTAAAATACTTTTTGCCTTTGAAGAATCTAGATATTGCCTATTTATTTCATTTTTTGCTTCCCCCAATATTTTAATTTTGAGATTGTATTGCTTCCCACCAATATCTGCTATTTTGTTTACAAGGGATTTAACACTTATGGGTTTCCCTGTTCCAAAATTAAAAGCTTCTCCTCTGACTTCTTTTCTATGTAGATTTTTTGCCAATGTCAAATAGGCATTTACAGCGTCTTTAACATACATGTAGTCGCGCTCCAATGTCCCATCACTTCTAATTAAAAATTCTTTTTGGGTTAGCATACATCTAATAGCATCAGGAACTATTCTGCTAAAATTCATATCACCGCCACCATATATGTTGGCATTTCTAGTTATAGCCACTGGGAGAGAATAAGTTTTGAAGTAGCATCTAGAAAGTATATCTGTGCATGCCTTTGATGCATCATATGGAAAAGACCCAAGTAAAGGGTTATCTTCTGTATAAGGAAGCTTTTCCTGTATTCCGTAGGCCTTGTCACTTGATGCAACAACTATTCTTTTTACTGTTTCCGTGACCCTAGAGGCTTCTAACACATTCCATGTTCCTTTTATATTGGATTCAAAGGTTGAAAGGGGACTTCTGTTAGCGGTTTGTACAAGTGCTTGCGCTGCTAAATGGAAACATGTATCAATACTATACTCATTGAGTACTCTTTCAACAGTTGAATAATTGACTATATCACCTATAACAATGTTGACCTTATCTTCGATTTTTAGTAGCTTGTAGCCTGGATTTTTTCTTAAATCCCTTGTTATTATTGTTACATTAGCTCCACTTTCAACTAATTCCTTCGCCAGCCAACTAGCAATAAAACCATCTGCTCCAGTCACAAAAACATTCAAATCTTGCCAGTCCATACTAATCTTTCCAAACCTTCCAAAATGCCTTTCCATTTATCCATAGGTCATGAAGCTCAAGATTGTCTTTTAGGGTATTCATAGATTTCCATTGTCCTTTATGTTTATATGCGCATATTTGCCTGTTTTTTGCCAATTCGGGGAAAACAACATCTTCAAGCTCACCTGAATCAAGGCAATTGAAAATTTTTTTATTGAAAACCATAAAACCACCGTTCATCCAGTATTCTAGGGTTGGTTTTTCCTTAAAATGAGTTATCACATTATCTTCATTCATTTCTATCACACCAAAATGGGAAATTAGCTTTACTCCAGTTACAGTAGCTGTAAGTCCCATGTATTCGTGGAACTTCAATAACTTATTAAAATCAACATTGGAAACATCATCACCATAACTTACAAAAAAGTTTTCATCATCTATGAGACTTTTGATTTTTAGTAGCCTTTGCGACTTTGTAGAATTTTCTCCTGTCTCAACAAACTCAATTTTCCATTTCTCGTGATTATTGTTTTCAAAATACTCCTTTATTTTTTCACCCCTATACCCTAAACATAGGATAAAATCCTCGAAACCATATGACGAATAAAGTTTCATTATATGCCACAAAACAGGTTTCTCGCCTATTTGCATTAAAGGCTTGGGTATCTTTTCTGAAGCATCACCCATTCTTGTCCCCTTTCCACCACAAAGGATTACAGTTTTCATAATTCAGAAGTGTATTCTTGAGCTTTGACCTATAATAAATCTATGTCCTTTAGGAAGCTTGCTTGTTTCTATTACTTCACAGTTTTCTCCTATTATACTATCGACTATTTTTTCTTTTACTTTTATTATTGTATTTCCTATTATAATTGAATCCTCTATGTTTCCTTCCTCTATTATTGTATTATCACCAACAGCAGTATAAGGCCCTATATAAGTGTTTGGACCAATATTACAGTTTTTACCTATCGCAACCGGACCTTTTATTACAGTTCCTGTCTTTATAATTGAATTTTCTCCTATTGAGACTCTACCATTTATTTCTGTATCATTTTCAATCTTACCATCATTTTCAGGTTTCATATCTTCTAAAACCAATCTATTTGCTTCAAGTATATCTTCCGGCTTCCCAGTATCCTTCCACCAACCTTTTATTATATGAATTTTAATTACTTTTCCTTCTTGTAAAACGCTATCTATTGCTTCTGTAATCTCAAGCTCATTTCTCCAGGAGGGTTTTAGCCTATTTATAACATCGTAGATGGTTGGTCTAAATATATAAACCCCAACCAAAGCTAAATTGGAAGTTGGATTTTTTGGTTTCTCTACAAACTTCAAAATTTTTCCATTTTTGTCAATTTCAGCAACACCAAATCTTTCTGGGTTTTTTACAGGACAAACTGCTACAACAGATTCTGGTTTAGTTTTATTAAAATCTTCGATTAGGCCAAGTATACCATTTTTTAGTAAATTGTCCCCAAGATGGACTATGAAGGGGCTGTCTTTTGTGAAATCTTTAGCACAATAAACTGCATGGGCTATGCCCCTTGGCTCGCCCTGAAATATGTAAGTTATTTTAACATTGAATTTTGATCCATCGCCTAAATACTTCTTAACCGATTCCGGATCATTATTACCTAAAATTACTCCAATTTCTGATATGCCTGCCGATCTTAGGTTTTCAACAACATAATAAAGCATGGGCCTATTTGCGATAGGTATAAGGTGTTTGTTAGATGTGTATGTTATTGGTCTTAACCTACTTCCTGTACCACCAGCTAATATTAGGCCTTTCATATTCAAAATATCAACTTTAAACATCTTTATTTATAAACTTCGCACAAAATTGAACCAAGTTTCACTAGGCTCTTGGACAAGGTATAATCTTAATAAATACAAACTAAGAGAAACAAATATGAAGTGTATAATTTTTGGTAGACATAGTTGGCTTGGACATAAAATTAGAGAATATCTAATTAGTTACGGATATAATGTAACTCTGTCTTCATGTGATGTAACGGATTTGCCAGCTATTTGGAAAGAGTTAAAACCCGATTATGATATTGTCATCAATTGTGCCGGAAAAACAGGCATTCCAAACATAGATTGGTGTGAAGACCATAAACCCGAAACGTTCGCTGTTAATACGATAGGTCCGCTAAACCTCATTACAGTTTGCCAAGAGAAAAAAATTTATATGGTTCATTTAGGGAGTGGATGCATCTTTGATGGAGTTGGGTATGATAAGCCTATAACAGAGGATGCGCCTGCCTCGCCTCCAAGCTTCTATAGCTGGACAAAATACTGGGCTGACGAAATTTTGAAACATTTCCCGGTGCTAATTTTGAGGATAAGAATGCCTGTCGATTCTTATCCAAACCCCAGGAATCTTATAACAAAGCTTACAAGATATCAGAAGATCATTGATGTTGAGAATTCTATAACTATTGTAGAAGATTTTTTAGTTGCATTAAAAGTACTGATAAATAAGAAAAAAACAGGAATATATAACGTTGTAAATCCTGGATCTATTAACCATAAAGAAATTTTAGAACTATATAAAAAATTTGTTAATCCGAGACATAATTATGAATTAATTAAACCAGAGGAGCTTAAAAGCCTTGGATTGGTCAAGGCATCTAGATCCAATTGCATTTTAAGCACCAATAAACTAGAAAAAGAAGGTATAAAACTCAGACCAATAAAAATAGGTCTAGAACAAACTATAAAAGAGTATTCAAATCATGTGTAAATATTTAGTATAAGGGTATATGGAAATTTTAATAACTGGTGGATCTGGATTCATTGGTTCTAATTTTGTTAGAGAGGTTTCTTCGAACACCACGTGGAAAATAACAGTCCTGGATAAGCTAACATATGCTGGTAAGCTTTCTAATTTGGAAGGTGTTCTGGATAAGATAAAATTTGTGAAAGGTGACATATGTAATAAAAATTTAGTAAATAATTTAGTTTCAAAATCTGATGTTGTTGTAAACTTTGCTGCAGAAACTCATGTTGATAGAAGCATAAATAATGCTAAAAATTTTATTAAATCTAATGTAAATGGTGTATATACTATTTTGGAAGCCTGTAGAAAGACTGACAAGAAACTTTTGCAAATTTCAACAGATGAGGTTTATGGGAGCATAGAGGTTGGTTCTTTCACAGAGGGGAGTAAGCTAAACCCAAGGAATCCTTACTCTGCAACAAAAGCTACCGGGGATCTATTAGCAATTTCTTACTACACAACCTATGGTCTTAAGGTTGCTATAACTAGGAGCTGTAACAATTTTGGATTTTATCAAGATAAAGAAAAGTTTATCCCAAAAATAATAATTAGCGCACTAAAAAACAAAAAAATACCTGTTTATAAAGATGGAAAAAATATTAGAGATTGGATTTTTGTCACAGATAATTGTAATGCCATAGAAACAGTTATAAATAAGGGGAGGTTTTTAGGCGAAATTTATAATATTTCGGGGTACAATGAACTGACAAATATCAATCTAGTTAAAATTATCTTGGACTATTTAAAAAAACCACATAGCTTAATAAGTTTTATTGAAGATAGAAAGGGACATGATTTTAGATATTCTATAAAATCCGAAAAAATTAGAGACCTTGGATGGAAACCAAAGTGCAGTTTTCAGGAAGCAATAAAAAAAACTATCGATTGGTATAAACTAATATCTTCCTAATATATATTTGATTATGAGATATACTATCTCCAAACCATATGAGAATGGATTTGCTGCTGTAACATTTTCTTTATAATGAACAGATATTGGGGTTTCAACTATTTTACACTTACTATCTAAAAGATTTAGTATAACTTGACTATCAAAATAATATTTGTTTGTAAGATTTTCAAATTTCATGCTTTTAATTGCCCTTTTTGAATATACTCTATAACCTGTATGAAATTCTGTTATCTTAGTTCCAAAAGCTACATTTTCTAGCCACGTAAGAAATTTATTACCTAGAATTTTATAAACGGGTACACTACCCTCTATCATTTTCCCCCCCAAAATCCTTGAACCTAAAACAACATCTGAGCTTTGATTTATTGCATCATCTAAAAGATTTATCATTTCTTTTGGATCATATTGACCATCGTCATGTAGAAGGACAACATAGTCAATTTTGTGTTTTAGTGCTTCTTTATATAATGTTTTTTGTGCCCCACCATATCCCTGATTCTTTTTATGAAACAAGAGAATCATTTCTGGCATTTTTCTTTTTATTCTATTTAAAACACTTAGCGTTTTGTCTGTGCTTTTATCATCAACTACTATAAACTTATCATAAATTTTTGGTGTCTTATTTATTACAGACTCTATCTTAAAGTCAGCATTGTAGGCCGGCATTACAACTGCAATTTTTTTGTTTTTGTACATAGACGATTTTACACACCACTATATATTATTATCTCCTTTTCATTAACCTTGAACGATTTTAATATTGGTCTATCTCTTATTTTAGACAGAGTCTCTTTATTAAAGTTGCCATAGGCTTCTACTATTATTAGATCGGCTTTATCAATATTATCTGGAGTGGGTTGATTTAGAACATTTATACCGTTCTTTTTCCATTGTCTACGGCCAACGTTTGTGTATATACTTGAATCTTCAACAAGTGGATATGTTGCAAGAATAGTTGTGTTCTTTTGATGCAAAAAAATATAGTCGAGAGCGTTTCCCTGAACCGAAACTATATCTATATAATCTAAGCTTAGTTCACTGCTTCTAATTGATGATATAGGATTATCAGACAATAAGCCCTGGAATATTGGATCTTGTATAGCACCTTTAATCCCCCAATTAAATCTGTATGTTGATATAAACAATATTATAACTAATAAAACAATAAGTTTCTTTGATTTTATTTTATTTATTGACACAGCACCTAAAATGATAAACAAAGGAACAATTGGTAAAGTATATCTTGAAAGAAAAAATATTGGCGGTAGGGAGAAAAATGTAAAATAGAGAATAGATATTATAAATAAAGGACATAAATCGTGATCAACAAATCTTCTATAAATATTTTTTCTATATGATATATAATCCGCTTTAACTAAGTAAAAAATTATAATAAGTAAAACCCAACTATAATTCCATATACCCACTTGATAGATTATTGCAGCTAGTTTCTGTAGAACAAGCGATAAGCTGGACGTTTCTGCTAAATATCCACCAATACCAATTTTTTCTATATTCGGTAAAAGGAAAGTTCCCCAAACCACAACTAGAATTAAAGGGGATGCTAAAACTAAAAGCCTTTTTAGTGACTGTTTTTTAAGAATGGAATAAAAAATTATTGCAATAATAGCCAAAAACCCTGGTTCCTTTATTAAAACAAGTATAGAAGCTGCTACTAAATAAAATTTGAGGTTACTGGTCATAAAAAAATAAAGAGTTATAATTGTCATTGCAGTAAGCGGAACGTCATATAAAAGCTGACCACTGAGAGAAAAATACATTGGTGAAAAAAAAAGCATTATTGAAGCTATAAACCCAACAAAAGAATTATAAGTCCTTCTCCCAATCAAATAGATGAAGTATGCTCCTAAGAAGGAGAAGAGGGCTATAATTAAATTAGATAAAAATGGACTTTCACCGAAAACTCTATAAAGTACTGACATTGACCAAGGAATGAATGGTGTATGAACAACTATTCCTGGCGGTATGGAAAGTAAACTATGTTGAGTATAGTATTTAGATTGTGACGCAACAACTAAAGAATCCCAGTCATAATCAATGCCCATTGTTGGTAATTTAGTTAAAAAAACTAACAAAAACAAAAATAAGGCCATAAAAAATTTGTTTTCTACTAATCTTAGGTTTCGCATATTTTTTCTCCTGTTAGACATATATAGTTGCAAAGTCTTTCCGGGATTTTGTTTTTAAAGTTTTTATATACATAAACTTCTGTTGTTAGGTTATTTTCTGATACAGAAAATGAAAGTGAAATATTGTCTTTTATCTTTTCTATTGTTTTATCCTTAGACCAAGTAGAGTAAACAATAAAATAGACGTTTGATTCGTCAAGTATTTTTAATATATCTTCTCTTTCCTTATCCAAAAAAACACAGGATCTCAAAATTGGTGACTTAATGTTTTTTAAGGCAAGGTTTGCTATTAATACAGATGAAAAAAACGGCTCATCATCCGATAACAAGGCTATACCAGAGTCTTCTGGGATATTTTTATATATTTTTTCTATTATTTTTTCTTGCGGATAGGTTTGAATTGTTGGTATAAAAATTACTAACGAAACTATTAAATAAAGTACTGTAAGCGAAATTAAAAACTTATTTTTAAATTTAGATAGAATTAAAGATGTTGAGATATAGGCCGGCAACAAAAATAATTGGGAGAATCTAAGCTCTTTGTTTGGTATTATAGATAATGATACATAAAAAATTAAAAAAAATATTAAAAATTCTTTCCAATATTTTTCTCTTTTGTAGATATAAAAGACAAGACACAGAAGAAAAATTGGTGTAAATGGTGCAAAAGAAAATGGTACTATCAAGAAATACAGCCAAAAAAATGGGTCTAGTAGATTTGTTGGCTCTCCTTGCTGAGATGCATATCCAACTGCAACAATTTTATTTATTTCAAATCCACCAACGCTATTCAAAATAAGAATGTATGGAGATATGAAAAATATAATTAAAATCAAATACACTAGTAAAAACCATATTCTTTTGTATTTAAGATCTTTTCTAGACAATAGGTAGACTAAAAAAAATAAAACAAGAATAACTGAAATTTGTTTAGCTAGTATAGCTAGCACCGTAGTTATTGACAGGAGCACAAAGTGTTTATAGCTTTTTTTCTCTAGAGCCTGAGTAAAAACAAGAATGGATAAAAGAATAAAGAAATATGAAGCAAAATCCTGAAAAGCCCTAGAGACATAAAGCAGGCTATACGTTGATAATGAGAAGAAAATTGTAGACACAAATGCTATCTTAGGATTAAAATATTTTTTAACTAATAAATAAAAAACAGAAAATGTTAAAATGGAGTAAACTAAATTAACCAATCTTGCAACGAACACTGATGATCCAAAAAAGGTGAAAGCTAAGGAATTTGTGAGATGAAAAAGAGGAGGATATGCTATTTGGAGCTTAGGATAGTAAACAAGATAGTTTATACCAAATTTGTATAGATTATCAAATGATAAACCTGTTTGAGGGATTGATGACAACAAATCTTTATAGAACTTAGAAAGGAGTATGTGTGTGCCTTCATCGGAGAAAACATAATTGTATGTAAATGAGTATATTAAAAATACTGATAGCACAATTATGTAAAGAATAAACCCTTTATCAAAATTAAGCTTCATATAGACCTCTTATAATCCACAATCAAATTACACTTTCCTGTTTCATTTATTGTAGTTTTCATAAACCCATATTCATTCATACTTGGATCAATTTTTTTTCCGTTTAGCGTTACTATAAGATCCCTATCATATGTTTCTTTTATAGTTAAAATTCCAGGGCTACAGATAAATGTAGCTTCTATTTTCTTGGATTTAGAAATATTTGCCTCTACTTGATTGTTATCTATTTCTATATAAGAAAACTTTTCTAACGGGACATATATTACAAAACCGTTTTCCTCCCTTAATATTCTCAAGCCCGGGTTCTTATCGAAAAATTCTAAAAGGCTAGGATTTTTTCCAACAACAATATAATTTACCATTCCAGACTTTATCAAAATGTTGTATTCTGTATAATTTATCGAAAGCGGATTTTGAATTTTTTGTAGATATGGTTGCCTCTTTTCATATAAAAGATTTGTGTTTTGTGATTGGGGAAGCCACCCATTAATTATTTCGACTCCTTTGGTTTCTGGTAAAAACACTGAATAAAAAGAACATCCAAAACAAAAATCTTCCTCACTATAGAATATTGTTCTATTACCCGTTTCTGGATAAGTAGGTATTGTAGAAAAATTAATTGAAAAGAAAGAAAACACAAGTATATTCAATAAAATCAAAACTATTATCAATTTTCTTTTATAATTAAATGATATTAAAACTGATAAGGGTATTATCATTAAAACCACAATTCTTTTATAATCAAGTAAAATAAAGAGTATACCAGAAACGACTAGCCATGGGAAAAAGTCCCTGAATATTTTTTCTTTAAACTTTACAAAAGAAAACAAAAAACAAATAACTAGAAAAATGGAAAAAATTATGAATAGTTCGTTTGGTATACCAAGCGTATTTAGGCGCTGGTTTGTTGTAAAAGATGTGTAAGTTATGGGGTCAGAAATAATTGAAACCCCACCCTCTCTTCCAGAATAAATTCCATCTAAAAAAGGCAAATACCACACGGTTGCTAGTATTCCAGGTATAACTAATATTGGTAAGAGTTTGTAGAGATTTTTTTTGCCAAACCACCTTGTTAAGAACAATAAAATTATCGAAATAAAGAGAAAAACAGACATTAAGACATGGCTTAGGAGAACAGCTGTAAGCAATATTATCGGTTTAATCACACTAGAATTTTTATCAAAGGATTTTTGTAAATATATTAAAAAAACAATTGAAAAAAAGAAAGAGACTATAAATGGCAGGTTTCCATTTTTGAAAAAAACTAAAATAGATGGTGAGAGAGAAAATATCAATAAAGAAATTGATCTTTGTATGTTAGATAAATTAATGTTTTTAAGAAAAAGAAAAAAACAGAATGGTATAAGCAACCAAACAGCATCGAAAACCAAATTATATGCTAAATATGTACCAAGAGATGAAAAACTCACTGCAACTAGATATGAAAGTGGTGGATAGTATTTTAAAAACGGAAAGCCGCCATACCAGTACGGATTCCATCCAGTTATACCATTTTTTGAGATATAGCTTATTTTAAAAATGTGAGCAGAAAAATCAGATGCATTTAAAGGACCAAGTGTATTTGAAACTGGATACGCCTTCCAGATAAAAAACATTAGAATTAAAACCAATGATATGTATAGGATTTTTTCTGGTGTTGCTTTCGGAATTTTCATATTGTTGGTGAGTATTGAGGCTTAAAAACTAACTCCTGGTTTGTTTTGTTATATATTTCCTGTTAGAATAAACCCACAACCCCACATAAAACATCCCCGAAAACAAAATAGGATAAAACCAATCTACCAAAACCAAGTTTGTTAGTTCAAACGCTGATTGTATAAAAGGTATATACAAAACAACTAATTGTAGCAAAAATGAAGACAAGACAGCTAAAATAAAAGATCTATTTGAGAAAAACGATAATCTGCTTCCCATCCTCACTGTTTGAGCACGCACAAGCTCTAGAACAACTAAAGTTGTGAAGGCTATTGTTTGAGCCTTGGCCAAGCCTTGAGATAGAGTGAGATAGAACGATAAAAGGACTAAAACAGTTATTATTGGCGATGTTATTGCTATGTGCTTGACCATTCCTCTTGATAAGATTTTTTCTTTTGGATCTCTTGGTTTTCTAGACATAATGTTTTCAGCAGCTGGGTCTGTTCCAAGAGCTAAAGCAGGAAGGCCGTCTGTAACTAGGTTCAACCATAGAAGTTGGATAGCTGTGAGTGGAATAGCATATTGTAAGCCAAATATAGAGGAGAGAATTATAGCGAAAAATATTATCATAACCTCTGCTACATTCGAGGATAGAAGATAGAGGATAAAGTTTCTGATGTTGTCGTAGATGACTCTACCTTCTTTAACAGCAGATACAATTGTGGCGAAATTATCGTCTTTTAGAATCATATCAGCTGCCTCTTTTGTCACATCTGTGCCTTTGATACCCATTGCTATCCCTATGTCTGCTTTTTTTATTGCAGGTGCATCGTTTATCCCATCACCTGTCATTGCAACTATATGGCCTTTTTTCTTGAGTGCCTCTAATATCCTTAGTTTGTGTTCTGGGGAAACTCGAGCATAGATGTTTATTTTTTCAGCCTGAGCTTCTAATTCTTCTTCAGACAATTTGTCAACCTCCAAGCCAGTTATCACATTTCCATCTAGACCCACTTCATTACCTATTGCTTTTGCTGTAAGGGCATGATCTCCTGTGATCATTACAACACGGATACCTGCTTGATTGCAGAGTTTTATTGCTTCTTTGGCTTCTTCTCTTGGAGGATCTATCATTCCCACCAAACCGAGGAAAATTTGATCCTGTTCTAGTTTTTGGTCGTTTTTTAAATCCGATTCGTATATTTTCTTGAAGCTAAAACCAAGCACACGAAGCGCATTGTTTGTTAATTGCTCATTTATTTCATGGATTTTTTTCCTGTCTTCTTCTGTAAGTTTGATTGTTTTACCGTCTTTGTAAATATATGAACAAGAACCAAGAATTATTTCAAAAGCACCTTTTGAATAGACTTCTATTGTTGGAAGAGCAGCATCTATTTTTGTGACTACTGACATTCTTTTTCTCTCAGAAGAAAACTGGATTTCTTTTATTCTTTTATACTTTTGTAGGTCTTTTTTATTTAAGTGTGGATCAGATAATTTGAGAAGAGCTGTTTCTGTTGGATCACCAAAATAAGAATCATCTTGCTTTACAGAATCATTGCATAGGGTCGCACATTTTAGAAGAAGGTTTGTGTGATTATCTAGATCTAATTTGTTTGCATCTTGAATTTTGGATGTGAAAACTTTCTCAGCTGTTATTTCATTTTTTGTTATTGTACCTGTTTTATCGCTGCAAATTACGCTACAGGAGCCTAATGTTTCGACAGAGGATAGGCGCCTGATGATTGCATTCTTTTTTGAGAGTCTGCGAATGCCTAAAGCTAAGGTAAGCGTTGCAACAGCTGGTAGACCCTCTGGAATTGCTGCGACTGCAAGGGCAACGCCTGTTTTGAATGAATCAAAAATAGGTATATTGAGGACGAAAAAACTAGCCAATGCTGATATGGAAGCTATTATAATTACAATTATACCCAACTGTTTTCCCAATTGCTGGAGATTTATTTGGAGAGGCGTTTCCTGTTTTTCTTGTTGGACCTCTGTTGCTATTTTCCCTATTTCTGTTTTCATTCCAGTATCTGCAACAATAGCTTTGCCCCTGCCTGCGACAACAACTGTTCCCATATAAACTGAATTTTTCCTATCTGGAAGTGCACATTCTTTAAGAGGTTCAGTTGTTTTAATAATTGGCAAGGATTCGCCTGTTAGGCTTGCTTCATCTGTTTTTAGCCCTATTGATTCTATAAGCCTACAATCTGCCGGTACTCGATCACCTTCTTCAAGAAGTATTATATCTCCTGGAACAACATTAGAGGAATTAATTTGTTTTATCAAACCATCTCTCAGAACTTTTGCTTGCGGAGCTGTTAGATTTTCAAGAGCTTCTATTGCTTTTTCTGCTTTGAACTCTTGCCAAAAACCAAAAGCAGCATTGAGCACAACTATTATGAAAATTAATATGCCATCAACTATTTCGTTTAAGTATAAAGAGATCGCAGAAGCTATTATTAAAATAATGACTAGTATTGATTTAAACTGAGAAAGAAAAATTGTGAAAGGTGAAGAGCCTTTCTTTTTTTCTAATTTATTTGGACCAAATTTTTCTAATCTGATTACTGCCTCTTTTTCAGACAGACCTTTTTCAGAAGAGTTTAGGTCTTTTATTGTTTGTTGGACAGATAGTTTATACTGATCCATTTAGATAGTTGTGTAGAAGTAGTATTTAGGTATTTGGCGATTCACATTTTATTAAAATTTTAGATAAATTACCTATTTCTTTAATTTTAAAATCGCTTCAGCAATATCGCCTGTTTCTTCAAGTGCATCTGCTGCTTCCTCTTCGGTGCATCCAGTTTGATCAACAATCATTTGTAGATCTTCTTTTGAGAATTTTTCTTCTGAACGCTCAGAAACCTCTCCGATTATCTGGAATGTTTCTTGTCCCCCCATTGAAACTTTAGACACTTGTGGATTTGAGATAATTAGATCTTTTTCTGGTGTTTTGATTATGACTTCTGTTGCTGGGATTTCAACTGTTTGTATTCCCATTTGCTTCATCATTTTTTCCATTTGCTTTGGGTTTATTTTCATAAATGAATATTAGTTTTCTTTTGGATGAGCCTTAAACTTTTCTTTTTCTAAAAGAAAAGGATCAGGCTTGGGTCGATTTTCATATCTGGTAATTGATTTGCTTATATAAATTGGTTACTTTTCCTATCTCACTATAGGTTCTTTGATCAAATTTTCTGTAAAAACATCTACTAAAAACTTATTAATCTTACTGATAAACATCTACTATGTTTATTTCTTGTAAAATATGGCCCAATTAGAATTTCAAGTTATTGATGTGGATTATTTTTTGGTAAATGAAAAACCAATTGTTAGGGTATTTGGCAAGACAAAAGAAGGTGACACTGTTTGCGGGTTTTATGAGGGATATCAGCCATATATGTATACAAAAAACGATCCAACAGAGTTACTAAAAACCAATCCAAATTTGGTTAAGATTGAAAAAACAGATAAAAAAACACTAGCACAGGAAGGAAATGTTTACAAAATAGCATTGAAAAATCCTGCAAAGACGCCTGAAACAAGAGAATATTTATTTTCAAAAAAACTTGAAGTATTCGAAGCTGATATTTTGTTCAAAAATAGGTTCATGGCTGATTTTGGTTTTGGTGGATTGGATTGGATTAAAGTTGAATATGACAATACAAACACAAATACTGTAAGCACAAAGAGGACAATCAGGATAAAAACAATTGAAAGTATTGTAAAAGAGGAAGAGGTTGACTTTAAAGTGCTCGCGCTTGATATTGAATGTGTTTCTATGGATGATAATAGGATGCCCGAAGCTAAGAAAGATCCTGTGATACTTATTGGCTTGACATTTTCGCACAAACACAAGGGACAAGATTCTATTGTTTTGGGCTTGAGAAGTGGGAAAAATATTGTTTCCTTTGATAAAGAAGAGGAGATGCTTCAGCATTTTGTTGATATAGTGAATGACTATGACCCCGATTTTATGACTGCGTACAATGGAAATAGTTTTGACTTTCCTTATCTACTTGATAGGATGAGGGAAAATAAAATACAGCCAATTTTCTCCAGGTGCAAACAAAAACCAGTTATGGCAAAGACATTTGGAAACGCAGCAAGGGTGACAATGGTTGGTAGGGTTGTGGTAGACAGTCTGGAAATTATTAGGACAGATTATTCTTTGACAAGGTATGGATTAGCTTTTGTTGCACCTGCTCTATTGGGGAAGGAAAAAGGTGATGTAAAAGCATCTGAGATGTTGAAGTTTTGGAAAGGTTCTCAGGAAAATTATGAAAAATTAGCAGAATATTGTAGGAATGATGTTGCACTTGCTTTGGAGCTTGTCCAAAAACTAAACTTGCTGAACAAATACAAATCTTTGGCAAGGGTTTCTGGTGTGCTGCTTCAGGATGCATTGGATTCTGGGGAAGCTGGAAGAATTGAACATTATCTTTTGAGGATTTTCAATAAAAAAGGATATGTTTTCCCTTGCAAACCAGAAGCACATGATGTAAAAGAAAGAGTGAAAAACAGCAAGATATTGTTGAAAGGAGGATTTGTTTTAGACCCAAAACCAGGTTTGCATTCTAATGTTGTTGTTCTTGATTTCAAGAGTATGTACCCTTCTATTATCAGGACATTCAATGTGTGCCCCACAACAAAAGTAAGGACAAAAGATTTCAAGGAAGAGGATGTGCTAAAAACAGCTGCTAATGTTTCTTATTATAAACATGAAATAAGGAAGGGAATTATTCCAGAAATACTTGAACATTTGATGAACAGCAGAGATGAAGCTAAGAAAAAACTAAAAGCAGAAAAAGATCCACTGAAAAAAACAATGTATCATGGTGAGCAATGGGCGCTGAAAATTTTGGCAAATGCATTTTATGGATATCTAGGATATGCAAGAGCTAAGATATATGATTTGGATATTGCTAACACAATAACAACAGAAGGGAGGACAATTATTGGTGGAACAATTGAAAAATTGAAAGAAAAAGGATTTGAGGTTCTATATGGAGACACGGATTCGGTTTTTGTCCAAATGAAAACAGAGGATATGGAAGAAATAAGAAAAATAGGATCAGAAATTGCAAACGATATTTCTGAAGGGCTTCCTGGTGTGATGGAATTGCAGTTTGAAAAAGTTTTCAAAAGGTTTTTGCCACTTTCTAAAAAAAGATATGTTGCATGGAAGTTTGAGCCGACAAAAGATGGATGGGAAGAAAAAATGGAGATGAAAGGTGTGGAAACAGTGAGAAGGGACTGGTGTCCTTTGACAACTAAATCAATGAAAAGGGTTATAGATATTGTACTTAAGGAAAGCGATCCAAAGAAAGCTGTTTCCTATTTCAAGGATATTATAACAAAACTAAACAAGAATGAGATTGATATCACTGATTTGACAATCACAAAAACAATAACGAAAAAAGTTGAGTCATATGATGGTGTGCAGCCGCATGTTGAGGTTGTGAAAAAGATGATCGCTAGAGGGGAGGCTCCTGGACTTGGAGATAGAATAGGTTATGTTATTGTTAAAGGTATGGGTTTGCTTTCTAAAAGAGCAGAAGATCCAAGCTATGTTACAGAAAAGGGGATGAGCATAGATTCTAGATATTATATAGATAACCAATTGCTTCCACCGCTTGAGAGGATCTTCGCTGCATTAGGAATTGATAAGACAGAGCTGATTGGTGGGGGAAAACAAATTGGATTGTTCCAGGCACTTGGATTGAATTCGAAGAATGGACATATTGGAAATGGTATCAATGGATTAGCAAACAAAAAGGTAGAAGAAGGTTTCAAGGCGACACTGAGCGATGTGAATGGGTTTGTTTGCAAGACTTGCTCAAAGTTTTATCCAAGACCTTCACTGATTGGGACATGTGAATGTGGTGGGGAATTTTTGTTTAATTCTTTGAAGGGGCCTTTGGAAGAAGTGTTAGTTACGTGAACATAACACTGTTATATATTAACACCTTCATTTCTTGTGGAAAATGTTAAAGTTTTGCAGAAACCAATATACGTCTCTAGCATAACAGTGTTATATAACTAATTCTAAAAGAACCTTCACGTGAAGTAAATTTTTGTGTTTGCGAGGAAAGAAGGTATTTGTGTGAACAAAAGTTCCATGTGAAATGAAGGGGTAAGAACTTCATGTGAAGATTTGTATAACGGTGTTATATAGAGATTTAAATAGGAACATAGAACACCAGGGACCAACATGTTTAACAGTCAAAACAGCAAGCCAACAAAAAAAGAATTCAGACCAGAAAAATATAAGATAGTTGGTAAAAGCAAAAAAGCCATCAATTGGCTCTTCCTTATTTTAAGTGAAATTGCAAGCAACCCAATGAACATACCAACCAATGAAATGAACAAACCAAAAAATCCTGTAAACAGAAAAGACATTATTAAAACAAAAATCAACACACCAAGATTTAGTTTCCTGTAATTGAAGTTTGTCATTTTTTGTGTGAAGTACTTCCCTATCTTCAAAGTTATTATTCCTGCTATAAAGGCTGAGATTAAAGAAACCAAAACAATCAGCAAAACATCAGCAAAAACCAAAGAGCCTATTTGTGAAACAAACCAAGCTGCCCCAGACCTTGTTTTTTCAATTGTGAACAAGACTATGAATGTGAAGATTATGTTGCACGTGTT
>CAYPFW010000004.1:0-85119 GCA_964410585.1 uncultured archaeon
GAGCTTCCCAAGCTTACGACGCGGGTTCAATTCCCGCCTGGCGCATAAACTTAAATAATTTTCCCTCAATAATATTAGATGTCATGTACTGGAAGGTTAGTAGAGTATAGAGGACCATCTAGTAAGTATCTAATTCGAGTCAAAAATGGCAATGGAGGATTTGTTACAGTGGCATCAAGAGGCACAATGAGACAAGTTCGCTCTTACGTTGAACGGTTATTAGGTAATGATGTTCAAGCAGACGATATCCACGTTTATGAGGCTGTTAGGTGGAGTCCAGGACGTTACCTTTAATTCCGTCTATTTTTATCTCCCTTTTTCCAATTCCAACTTTCCATATCGGATAGAAGAAAACAAAAAATTTTGTGACATCAGCAGGATAAACAGCCTTTACAAAATTTTTCACTTGCTCTTCTGCGATTTTCGGCTTTTCACCTTTAGGCGAATTTTCCATGAGTGGTAACTGGTCATCTCTTTTTAAATCTGGGAAATCCAAATCAACCAAGGGGAAATAGATTCTTGAATTCCCTTCTTTTTTGAATGTCAAAAATTTCTTATCCTCCAATGAAGATACTGTTTTCCTTGCAGTGGATTCTGATATCTTGATTTTCAAGGCAACTTCTTCTGCCGTGAGTTTTTTTGATTTTGAGAATTGGTGCAAAGCTTTGATTTCATTTTCTTCCAAGCTCAAAAACTGGGAAAGGCTTTGTTTTGTTTTCAAGCCGTTTTCTATTTCAACTAAATTCCCTTCACTATCTAAAAGAAAAGAATGAGTCTTGGGTTTTTTGTTCAGAAAGCCACCAACCACTTTTATTTCAACATTAATTAGAGGAACATATTCAAGGTCTATTGATTTTATATGCTCTTTTTCGCCAAACAAAATATGTTTTTTCTTTCTATTAGACTCTGCTATTTTTTCAGCATCCTCTTTTGTTATTTTGTTCAGCAAACCAAAAGAGCCAGATTTTTGCTGGCTTTCAACCTTAATGCTAGATTTTATCTGCTCTATTTTTAGCTGGGATTTTTTGACCAGTTTTGGCGTAAGCCCTTTATGTTGTGTGATTCTTTGGACAGATTTCATTTTAATTTTTTCTTTTGAAATGTTTCCCATTGCGAAAAATTCTCCAGGTTCAAGTTTCGGCAAGTCTTCTAACTCTTTCCTATTTGCGAAAAACAAATCAACAGCTTTAAGGTCATTTTCAGTTGTTAGCTTGCCTATCAATTGGTTTCCACATTGTGATAAAACATTTTTGTTAACCAGGGAAGGTCGCTGTGTTGCAACAAGCAAGCCCAAACCCCTTTTTCTTCCTCTTTTTGAAATTTCTTCTATTTCCTTTAGAGAGTCTTTACTCTGTGGGACAAACTTATCAGCTTCTTCTACAATCAAAACATATGGCTGCCTTTGCTCGCTTTCCAGTTGGTATAGTTTGCTTGAAAATTCTGTAACTAACTTCCTTTGATCCAAAACATCCGAAACATCCAAAATTATAGGCATGTTGTTGCTTATTGATTTTTCAATCAAGTCTTGCAGATTAACACCTTCTATGTTAACATCAGATTCCTGTCCTCCTACCCAAAGCACATCGAACTTTTCTTTTAGCGAAAAATACTCACCTTCTGTGTCTATTATACAGAAAGCTATGTTCTTTTCAAGAAGCTTTTCACACAAAACAGCGATCAAATAGGATTTTCCAGAACCAGATTGGCCAATTACACAAGTTCTCCCAGTAACCAATTCCTGCGCATCTATTTGAACGTCTTTATTTCCGGATTTCCCTATAAGAAGCTGGATTTTCTCGTCCATATACTATTTATTAAATCATAAAATATAAAGTATCTGATAAAAGGGCCTGTAGTCTAATGGTACGACCGTAGATACATTGGATCTATAGTACTATACGTCTGGTTTACACCCAGAAGATCGGGAGATGGCTTATGTTTTCATCTGCCACCCAAATTCGATTCTCTCCGGGCCCATTTTTTATATTTTATGCAAAACTTCTTGGATTTATTTCTCGAGTTGGGAAAACTCAAAACATTGAAAAGATCTGGATGGGTAGTTGAAGGTATAGAAAATGCCGAATCAATTGCAGAGCATTCATTTAGAACAGCTTCGATTACCTTGATCCTAGCTTCTGAAAAGAAAGATTTAGATGTAAACAAGTGCATAAAAATGGCACTAATACATGATATAGCTGAATCCCAAATAGGTGATGTGCTTGTTGATTGGAAAACCAAAAATCACAAAGGTAAAATGGAAAACTCTGCAAACAAATATCATGGGATAACACAGGAGGAGAAAAAGAAAATTGAAACTGAAGCAATGAAAAATTTACTGAGTTCAAATTCAACCCTCTACGGACTTTGGCTAGAACTTGAAGAGCAAAAAACAAAAGAAGCGATTTTTGCTAAAAGCGTGGATAAACTAGAAATGCTTATACAAGCATTTGAATATGAAAAATATCAGAAAAAAGATCTAAGTCATTGGTTTGATGATGAAAGAAATTATCCAAAAGATCCCTTTGTATTTGAAATTTTTAAGCAACTTATTTCTCTGAGAAAGGGCTGATATAAAACGATTTTTCTTTGTAGTTATTCAAAACTTTTTCGCTTGGAAAATACAAAGGAGAAGGCAAATTGTTTAAGTTGAACCACTTCCACTCTGTTATTTCATCTGGTTCCAAAACCTTTGGTTCGCCATTGAAATTTTCAGACAAAAGTCCAACTGTAACAAAGTGCGCTGTTTCGATAATATCATTATTCACGCAAATAACCCTAGCCTCAGTCAATTCGATTCCTGTTTCTTCCTTAACCTCCCTTTTAGCCCCATGTTCAAAAGATTCACCAAAATGTAGCTTTCCTCCAGGCATTGTCCATTTTCCAGCACCGTTCAACAAACTCGACGCCTTTTCAGGGTCTGGATGTCTTCTTCCCAAAAGAATTTTTCCATCTTTCAAAAGCATTACACCAAAGCCAACACCAATTTTTTGCTCAGACATATAGCAATATAAAACAACTTAATTAATAAGCCATATGGGCTGATGGCGCAATGGTAGCGCACTTGGCTGGCAGTCAAGGGGCTACGGGTTCGAATGCTCTGCTTCGCAGGCATATTCAGCAGAGCCGAATATCCCGTTCAGTCCACTTGTTTTATATACATCAAAAATCAAACTAACAAAACTATGACAAAAATCCTATATGCAACAGACATACACGGCGACACAGATGCCTTTGAAAGACTTTTAGACAAAGCCCTGAAGAAAAAAGTTGCAGGCGTCATAATTGGCGGTGATCTAAATAGCCACATGACACTGTGCACTGTGAACAGCATAGAAATACAAAGGGCTTTTTTTGAACACTACCTTATTCCTCTACTCGAAGGTTTTAGAAAAAAAACTTCAATACCTGTCTTTATTATGATGGGTAACGATGACCACAGCATAAATATGGATATTTTGGAAAAGGCAGACAAAAAAGGCACAGTTACACTGATACACAACAAAGTTTGCGAATTTGGTAAAACAAAAATAGTTGGCTACTCAAACATAAACCCATCTGACTGGCTAATTTTTCCAATAAACGATTGGGTAAAAGAAGAGAGCAAAATGAAAAAGGATTTGGATAAACTTACAGCTGATTTAGATTCTAATTTTGTTTTAGTTGCACACCCGCCGCCAATAAACACAGATTTAGATGTCCATTATATGGGGATAAACGTTGGAAGCGAAGCTGTGAGAAAAATAATTGAAGAAAAAAAACCACTTCTATCTTTGCATGGACACATCCACGAATCACCAATGATGACTGGAGCTCTTATTGATAAAATTGGAAAAACAGTTTGTGTGAATCCGGGAAATGCAAAAATTGTTTTAATTGATTTGGAGAGGGTAAAAGTTGAAAAAGTTTAATTTTTTAAACATTTTGATATTGGTAAATAATTATAAAGTCTTTTTCTAAACCTTAATTGGTGATTTTATGGTGAAGGTTTCTGATGTGATGAAGACAGATGTTGTTTCTGCAGATCCTGAAGCGACAATAAGGACACTAACTCAAATTATGAACAATAACCAGCTTGGCTCTGTTGTTGTAAAAGATTTTGAGAAAGAAGAGCCAATGGGGATAGTTACATGGAGCACGATAATCACATTCATTGCAAATAAAGGAAATCCAGATCAAATGAAAGCGAAGAATTTGATGAAAAAGAAATTGATCACAATAGAAGAAGATAAACCTGTTTTAGAAGCATCCAGGCTTTTTGTCAAACATGATATAGACAGGATGCCAGTTGTTGATAAAAGCGGGAAATTAGTTGGGATACTTTCTTACAAAGACATTTTGGCGACAACACCCGAAATGATAAATATAATGTCTGAAAAATTGAAAGCAACAAGGATGAGACCACCTAAATTTAATCAGACAATATCAGGCATGTGCGAAGACTGTGGAAATTATTCTAATCAACTGAAAAATATGGGAACAAGGTGGACATGCAAAGAGTGTGTCGATCAAATATGAGAGACGACTTGTTTGAATGTCCAATTTGTTTAACTTTCTACAAAGAAGAGAAGTATGCTTTGGGATGCGAAAAGTTTTGTAAAGAACACAGAGCTTGCAATCCTGAGATTTTAAAACACGCGGCGAGACGTCAATAATCAAATCAGCTGAAAACAAAATTTAAAATATCAACATCAACTTTTGGAAGCTTGCCCTGTTTACTCATTTGAACAGCTTCTTCAAAAGTGACCCAATTATAATCTGAAAGTTTCTTGCCCAAATTTATTTTGTCTGATTTTAGTTTACACAAAGAAGGAACAAGATAAAATCGAGCAATATGGTCGCCTTCATCTGCTTCGTAGGGAACTATTTTTGAAAGAGTTTTTACAATCTCTATTTCAACGCCAAGATATTCAATCATTTTCTTTTTGAGAGACTCATCATAAGAAAGGTTTTCGTGCAAAAGCCCGCCTGGAAGTTCCCATTTATCTTTGCAAGCTTCAAAACTAGATTCTCTCTTTAGCACAAGCAAAACTTTGTTTATGTTTTTGAATACGCCAATTGGCACAAAAAATTCTTTTACAGGTTTCATATTTTATTAATTGGTTTGACAATATAAATTATGAGGAACAAATTTACTAAAAAACAGTGGACAATTATTGGAATACTTGTTCTTGGGCTTGCACTTTTTCTGATTCTCAAAGCCTCTTTGAATCTTATTAATATACTTTATATTCTTCCCCTAACTCTGATGTTGTTAGGTGTGATTGCTTGGAATATGCCTATTCCAAAAAGAAAATTATGGGCAATAAGCGCCTTGCTTCTTCTTGGGATTGCTGCTGTCTTCTATGTACTTGCATTTATTGATCCATATGTCAGATATGATGTGATTGAAATAGGCATTTGGTCTATTTTCACAGTTGTTGGCTTGTTATTGGTTAAACTTGATAACAAATATGGATCAAACGCAAAAAAATATAAAAAAGCTATTTTTGGCATAAGCTCTGCAATTTTGGCTCTCTTCACATTATACTCATTGCTTAATAATGTTGTATATTTTATTATAGTAGCATTGATTTTGATTCCCCTATTTTTCTATCCGACAAAAAAATTTTTACATGTAAATAGCCTTTTTTACTTTATCTCAGGGTTTTCCATTTTTTTTGTTCAAGGATTTATAGGTGTTTTCAATATAGAAAACCTAGCCTTTGCTTTTCTCTTTGTAACTTATACGCTTTCTGGCATGGCTCCAGTTGGTGCAGCTAGAAAAATCCACAAAAAGCCAAAAAGAACAAAATTAAAGTTCTATAGCTTGAAAGAAAACAAAACAGGTATTTCATTTATTTTATCCATTTGGATTATAATTGAGTTCTTCCTGGGGTTTTCAGCATTCCTTAACAAAAACTATGCATTCTCTGACAGCATTTGGTTTTTGATGGCATCTGGTTTTTGCGCTATAATTTTTGTTCCATCAATGATTTGGTTCTATAAAAAACAATTTAATATTGAGGTGGACAGTGAAAAAATTGTATTAATAAAATCAGGGAAAAGGGAAGAAGTTCAGTTTAAAGACTGCCAAGTTGTTAAGATCACAAGACCGAGGGACGAGACCCAATGGTATAAGCATTCCAACCTATATCTTCGAGGAAAGAAAAATGTAGACATACAACTTTCAAACTATTCTCCAGAAGATGTAATTGTGTTGAAAAATATGTTGTACACATATACAGGGGATAAGTTTAGATATAAGGGATTTAAAAAATAATATGAAAGGCGCCTTTACTAAAAAGATGTGGGGAGTAATCGGCATACTTGTTCTAGGACTTATTATATCGTCTATTTTAGCTGCTCTTACCAAACCTGATTTTCGGAGTATTATTCTTATTGGATTAGGCGAGGCCTCTGCATACGCCCTTGTGCTTGTAGGAATTGGATTAATTTTTGGCTTGGCAGCTCTTATACACAAATTGGGTGTCAAAAAAGAAAAAAATGTTATATTAGTTATTGATCTTGGCTTCTTTGTTCTATTCTGCCTATACACACTGTTTAGCAGCTTTTTATATTATCCAATGGTGATACTGCTATTAATTCCGATCCTTTCATATCCAACAAAAAAATTCCTACATATAACATCAGTTTTTTATTTTATTTCTGGTTTTGCTATCATAGCTGTTCAATATGGAATAGAAAATGCTTTCAAGTGGGACATCTTTATTTTGATGATTGTATTTTGGCTGTATGCGCTTTTACCCGCTTTCACTCTAGATGAACGAGAAAAAGAAAAAACTAATCAACAGGCCCAAAAAACAAAATTAAAATTTTACAAACTAAAACAATCAAGATTGGGCATCTATGTAGTTCTTGGCATTTTCCTTGCCCTTGAAATATTTTTTGTATATGCATATGGAATTCCTGGACCATCACAAGATATAGCCGGACTTTTGATGCTCACTATGTTTTTCTCAGCTCTCTTTATCCCATCTCTGGTTATAATTTATAGAAAGCTTGTTGACATTGAAATAGATGCAAAAACCATCATCTTGATACAAAAAGGAACAAGGGAGAAAATAGACTTCAATAGCATAAAATCAGCCAAGATAAAAGGCGAAGTTGGGGAAGGTTTTTCACCTCTTAAGGAACCTGTCCTTGAGATTATTGGAAAGAAAAATTTTATCATCAACCTTTCTAATTATTCCAAAAAAGACTTCAAAATCCTAAAAGATATGTTATACACACATCTTGGAGAAAAATTTAGGGACAAGAAAATTGTCTGATATTTAAATTCTACAGATTAATATACAGATGATAATTGCAACTGTTGGGATGCCTGGTTCTGGAAAGTCAACTGTTTCTGAATACCTAAAAGATAAGGGATTTCAGTTCATAAAATTTGGAAGAATTACTTTAGACGAGGTAAAGAAAAGAGGTTTGGAGCCAACAGAAGAAAATGAAAGAAAGATCAGAGAAGAAATAAGACAAAAACATGGAATGGGTGCATACGCTATTTTGAGCATTCCAAAAATAGACGAGTTGAAAAAAAATAGCAACGTTGTCATTGATGGCTTGTATAGTTGGGAAGAATATTTGGAATTGAAGAAAAAATACGGCGAGGAACTCTTTGTTTTGTGTTTGTACGCACCACCGAAAACAAGATACCAGAGGCTCGCAAAAAGGCCTTCTGACTATCCAGATGTAGGAAATAGGAAGTTTGATGAGGAAACTGTGAAAAAAAGAGACCATGCAGAAATTGAAAAAATGAACAAAGGCGGACCGATTGCAATGGCTAACTACACTATTGTAAATATAAAAACAGAAAAGGATTTATTAGATGAAGTAGATAAACTTCTAAGAGAGATTTTATGAAGTTAATTTTTTTTGGCCCACCTGGAGTTGGAAAAGGTACACACGGAGATATTGTCAGTAAAAAGTTTAGCATACCAAAAATTTCAACAGGTGATTTGTTTAGAGAAGAAATTAAACAAGGCACAGAAACAGGGAAAAAGGCAAAAGCTTTCATTGATGCAGGAAAATATGTACCAGACGAAATAACTTTGAATATTTTGAAAGCAAGAATAGCAAAACCAGACTGCAAAAACGGCTTTATCCTAGATGGCTTTCCAAGAACAATGAACCAAGCTGAACAATTGGAAAAAATAACAAACATTGACCTTGTTTTGAGCTTTAATCTGTCAAGAGAATCTATTTTAGACAGACTTACTGGCAGATGGACTTGCAAAAACTGCCAAGCAATTTACCACGAAAAACACTTGAAACCAAAAATAGAAGGCAAATGCGATAAATGTAGCGGAGAATTGTATCAAAGAGAAGACCAGAAAAAAGAAGTAATTGAAAAAAGGCTTGAAGTTTACGAAAAAGAGACAAAACCTCTGATTGATTTCTACCAGAAGAAAGGCCTTCTAGACAATGTTTATTGTGAAGGTGAGGTCGAAGAAGTTTCAAAAAGAGTGCTTTCTGCAATTGAGAAGCACCGCAAATAATATTTATAGAGGACATCTATATTTACGGATAAGGGAGTGATTTTTATGGCAATTGAAAGGACACTGGTTGTTGTGAAACCAGATGGAGTTAAAAGGAATTTGATTGGTGAAATTCTTGCTAGGTACGAAAAAACAGGGCTCAAAATAATAGCTGGAAAAATGACAAAGGTCAAAAGGTCTCTGGCAAAAAAGCATTATACAGATTCTGAAGAACAGATTGTTGGAATGGGAAACAAGACTCTATCAGCTTCAAAAGAAAACAACCTATACGATGAAATGATTAGAATATTCAAGAGCGAAGACCCAAAGGTTATAGGTAATATTTTGAGGAATGCAATGATTAAGTTTATTACATCAGGGCCTGTTTTTGCAGTTGTTTTAGAAGGCGAAAATGCAATAAAAGAAGTTAGAAGAATAACAGGATTTACAGACCCATCAAAAGCGGATAAAGGAACAGTAAGAGGGGATTTGGGAACAGATTCAATAATTGTTGCAAACAGAGGAAAAAGAGCAACAGAAAACTTAGTACATGCCTCTGGAAGTGTAGAAGAAGCTGAAAAAGAAATTGCACTTTGGTTCAAACCAAAGGAAATAGTAAAATAATCTATGGAAGATAAGAGGAACCGGAGCCAATTGCAAAGCAGGTTACCCAGTTTAAGCCGAAGGAAGTTATTAACCACTGATATATGAAAGGCAAGCTCATTGTGATTGAGGGGACAGATGGATCTGGAAAAGCCACACAAATTGGACTGCTTGTTGAAAGACTGAAAAAAGAAGGAAAGAAAGTTGAAATTCTTGATTTTCCTCAATACGGAACTTGGTCTGCTGTTTTTGTTGAAAAATACTTGAGAGGGGAATTTGGAACAGCCGAAGAAGTTAACGCAAAAAAAGCCTCACTGTTCTATGCTTTAGATAGGTATGCTGCTTCCTTCAAAATTAGAAAAATGCTAGAGGAAGGTGTGTATGTCCTTTCAAACAGATACACAACATCAAACATGGGACACCAAGCAGGAAAAATAAAAGATAAAAAAGAAAGGGAGCAGTTTTTGAGCTGGCTTGAAGATTTGGAATACAATATTTTAGGCATACCGAAGCCTGACTTGGTTATTTTTTTGCATGTGCCAGCCGACGTTGGGCAAAAATTAGTTGAAGGAAAGGGGCACAGAGACTATATTGGTGGAAATAAAAAAGACTTGCACGAGAAAGACATAAATCATCTTAAAGAAGCTGAATACGCTTATTTAGAAGTTGCTGAAAAATTCAGCTGGAAGAAAATAGAATGCGTGGAAGGAAGTCTGCTTTCTAAAGAAGAAATTTCAGAAAGAGTTTGGAAAGTTGTTGAAAAGTTTGTTTAAAATGGCTCTTTCTTCACCTTCAAAAAATAAGCGATGAAATTTGCCATTAAATGAAATACAGGTGTGATTATCACAAACAGAATCACCCAGCTTATTTTAATTGGAACTAGAAAAGATGCAAAAAGAAATGATCCTAAAATAAAATCTATCTGATCAAAAAACGGTAGAGTTCGACCCCTTTCTACGCCAATTCTTCTTTTGAAAAAGGATTTTATCAAATCTCCAAACAAAGCGCCGAAGCCGATGAAAAAACCCAAGACAGGAGTCATTGGAATTATGTCTAGAGGGATAATAGAAACATTCCAAGGCAAATTTGGATAGGCGAACATTTGTATTGTTGCAAACAAAGCACCGATGAACCCAGCGCCTATCAAACCTTCCCAAGTTTTTCCTGGACCAAAAATTGGCTTGTTTCTCCAAGTTTTTCCAAAATCAACTGGATGTTTTCCCTTTAGCAAGGGAACTAAACCATTGGCTGCGTAGGCAGGAATGATAATCCAAAAAGCTTCAACAAGATTAAATAAATCAAAGACCATAGAATGGTCCCGATGAGGATTGAACTCACGGCCTCACGATTATCAGTCGTGCGCTCTGCCACTGAGCTACGGGACCATAATACAAACTATTTGATTGATCAATATATAATATAGAATATTAATAAAAGATAGTCTAGTGGAAGGTGTAAAAAATTGCAAGCAATCAGGAATTGGAAACAGATGCTAAACAATTGGATAACATCTGTTTCGGTCTCTCATGCGAAGCAATTTTTAGCCTCCTGTCAACCTTTTAGGAAAAGGTTGATCAAAAGTATACAACGTGGAAGTTACCCCGAGCATCAGCGAGTGGGTAACTCCTTTTGGCTTAAGCCTTTTTTGAAAAAGGCTTATGCTCCTGTCGTCTAGTCCGGTCCAGGATAAGGGATTCTCAATCCTTCGACCCGGGTTCAAATCCCGGCGGGAGCATTTATTAATGGCAAGCATTATATAATACATTGGGTGATCTTGTGACAGTTGTTAAGTATTTAGAAAAACCAAAGTTGAATGATCCTATTTTAGTTGAAGGTCTCCCAGGTGTTGGGAATATTGGAAGGGTTGCTGTTGGTTATCTAATCGATGAACTGAAAGCAAAGAAATTTGCAGAACTCCACTCAAAATGGTTCTTCCCATTTGTGATGCTACAGGATGGTTATCAGGTCCATTTGCCAAATAACGAATTCTACTACTGGAAGGCCACCAAGAAGGGACAAAGAGATCTTATTTTTTTAATTGGTGACTGCCAGTCCTTGGTTCCAAACGGTCACTATGAAGTCACAAGGGAAATTTTGAATGTTGTTGAATCATTAGGATGTAGGGAAATAATTACCGTTGGCGGTTTAGCAACAGGTGAACTTGAGGAATCCCCAAAGACTTTAGGAGCAGTGACAGATAAATCAGTGATGGAAAAATATAAAAACTTGGGCATCGATTTCAAGGCAGGCGAAAAAGTAGGTTACATTGTAGGCGCAGCCGGTCTATTGCTTGGTTTAGGAAAGGAGAGAAACATGAAAGGTGTTTGCCTTCTAGGCGAAACAAGCGGCTTCCCAATTGTCACAGATCCAAAAGCTGCTGAGAATGTTTTGAAGATTTTGACAAAAATGATTGGTTTAAATGTTGACATGAAGAAACTTGATGAAAGAGTTAAGGATATGGAAAAGTTTATAGAAAAAGTCGAGGACCTGCAGAAAAGGGCTCTTATGCAAATGACAAAAGACATGAAACCGCCAAAAGAAGACACAAGGTATATCGGTTAAGTTTATAAACAACAAAACTATCAATTACGCTATGACAGAAAGAATATCCAAGTATGAATCTATTCGAATTATAGCTGCACGAGCGCTTCAAATTTCTCAAGGAGCACCAATACTAGTCAAAGTTCCAAAGGGTATATCAGATCCAACAGAGATAGCTAAGCTTGAATATGAAGAAGGCGTTATTCCAATAGAGGCCAGAAAAAGAACTGCTTAACCGCTTATATATATTTATTCTACAATTATTGTATCCCTCATTAAACCAAGGTTTAAATATACTATTGACAATATTCGTATTAATCGGTAATTATGTTAACAGACAAAGCAAATTATTTGACAGCAGGAATACATATAGGAATGAAGTCATGCACAAAATACATGAAAAATTTTGTGTACAAAACAAGAGAAGATGGTCTCTCTGTATTCAATCTACAAGAAGTTGATGCAAGACTTGAAATGGCGTCCCTTTTCCTTTCAAAGTATAAGAAAATAATGGTTGTTGGCCACAAAACAAGCGCACAAAAGCCTGTAGTCAGGTTTTCAAAAGAAATAAAAGCAAAACCAGTTACAGGAAGATTCTCTCCAGGCACTCTGACAAATCCTTCATATAAGGATTTCTTTGAGCCAGACGCAATTTTAGTCACAGATCCTGTTGTTGATATGCAGGCAATAAAAGAATCAAAGAAAAAAAGGATTCCAATAGTTGCATTTTGTGATACATTTAATACTCCAGAGGATGTTGATTTGGTTATTCCTTTAAACAACAATGGAAGGAACTCAATTGCATTTGCTCTCTGGGTAATGGCAAGGGAGATAAAAAAGAAAAGAGGAGATTTGAAAAACGACTCTGAATACAAACCAAGTTTAACAGATTTTGGATACGAAAAAGGAAAGAAAGAATATGCACCTAAGTCAGAAGATAGTAGCAGCGAAAGTGCTTAAATGTGGAGTGAGCAGAGTAAGGATTTTAGACGAGAAAGCAGTAGGTGAAGCTCTAACAAGGGAAGACATAAGAAATCTTATCAAAAAAGGCGCTATAATAAAGCTGCCTAAAGTAGGCAATAGCAGGGTTGCTGCCAGAAAAATATTGGAACAAAAAAAGAAAGGAAGAAGGATTGGTAGAGGATCTGTAAAAGGAACCAAAAAAACAACTGCACCTAAAAAAAGGACATGGATAAAGACAGTAAGGCCGATAAGAAGGTTGCTAAAAGAGCTTAGGGATACAAACAGGATAGATAAAGATAACTACAGGGAATTATACTTGAAAATAAAAGGTGGATATTTCAGAAACAAGAAGCATTTACTGCTTTACCTAAAGGAGAAAGAAATGCTCAAGAAATTTGAGAAGCCTAAAGCTAGCCTTTCTCTTTCAAAAAGATAAAGGCTCTAGATATCGAAACTGGTCAATGAACCAGTTTCCAATTACGATTACCCAAAGAGAAACGATATACAAAGGTGAAAGCTATGAACTTAAAAACAATTGTCCAACACAGGAGAAGAAGAGAAGGAAAAACAGACTATAGGAAGAGATTAAGATTACTAAAATCAAGAACTACAAGGCTTGTTGTTAGGAAATCTGTAAACAATTTGGTTTGCCAGCTTGTTGACTATAAACAAACAGGCGATGTTGTTTTGACATCCTCAGGTTCACATGAACTCAAAAACTTTGGATGGATATTCCACACAGGAAATTTGCCAGCTGCATATTTGACAGGTTTGCTTTGCGGTGTTAGAGGGAAAGAACAAAAAGTTAAAGAAGTTATTTTGGATACAGGATTGTTCCCTTCTGTTGGTGGGACAAGGCTATATTCTGCTTTGAAGGGTGCTGTAGATGGTGGTTTGCAAATTCCACATTCAGAAGAAATACTTCCTCCAGCTGAAAGGATAAGTGGAAAGCATATAGCTGATTATGCATCTCTTTTGAAGAAAACAAAGCCAACTGAATACAAAAAAGTTTTTTCTGGATACTTGAAAAACAAACAAGAACCTGAAAACCTGACAAAAGTTTTTGAAGAAGTCAAAAAGAAAATCCTTTCTGAAGGCGCAAAAACCAAGAAGGCCCAGTAATTTATTATAGTAAACCTAGTTTTAGTATATGTTTGGATTTCTAAAGAAAAAACTAAAAGAATCTGTTCAAAAGCTTTCAAAAAAGGCAGAAGTAGAAGAAGTTAAAAAACCTTCTAAAGAAGCTCCTAAACTTGAAAAGAAAAAGGAAATTACAAAACCAAAAAAATCTGAAGTAAAAGAAAAACCAAAATTAAGATCCAAAGAGCCAACTAAAAAAAGAATAGGAATAGTCGAAAAAGAAATAAAGCACATAGAGGAGGAGCAAGAGGGCATTGACGATTTAGAAGAATCAAGAGAAGATACAGAAGAAACCCTAGAACTTCCAGAAGAAGAAGCAGAGTCGATCCAAGAACCAATCGCAGAACCAGCGCATGTCGAGCCAGAAGAAGAGATTGAGGAAGAACTGCATATTGAAAAGGAACCTAGCAAATTAAAAAGGTCTTTTAAAGAAAGGTTTTTCAAAAAAATCACAGTCAAAACACTTGAGGATAAAGACATTGAAGATTTTTTCTCTGATTTTGAGGGCGACCTTTTGCAGGCGAACGTAGCACTGGAAGTTGTTGAGTTTTTGAAGAAAAGTTTGAAGGAAAGGCTTGTTGGAAAAGATTTGAAAAGAGGCAAAGTTGAGGATGAGATACTAAAAGCTTTCCAAGAATCACTGGTCCAAACTGTAAACCAAGGTAAAGTTGATTTGGAAAATAAACTAAAAGAGAAAAAACCTTTGGTGCTTGCGTTCATTGGTTTTAATGGAGCTGGGAAAACAACCTCTATTGCAAAATTAGCTAATTATTTGAAAGGACAAGGACATTCTGTTGTTTTAGCTGCTGGAGACACTTGGCGTGCAGCTGCTCAAGAACAACTAGAACACCATGGGAGCAAAATTGGAGTGAATGTGATTAAACACCAATATGGCGCAGACTCAGCTGCTGTTATTTTCGACGCAGTGAAACACGCACAGGCGAAGGGTATTGACTTTGTTTTAGCTGACACTGCTGGAAGGACTCAAGCCAATGTGAATTTGATGGATGAACTCAAAAAAGTTTGTAGAGTCAACAAACCAGATTTGAAAGTTTTGGTGGTTGATTCTCTAACTGGAAATGATTGCTTGGAACAAGCTCACAAATTCAACGATGCTGTTGGTGTCGATGCAGTTGTTTTGACAAAAACAGATGTAGACGAAAAAGGAGGAGCTATCCTCTCTGTCTGCTATTCAATTAAAAAACCAATTTTGTTTTTGGGAAAAGGCCAAGAGTATAGCGATTTCGAGCCCTTTGATGCAGAGAAATTTGTGAAAGGTTTGTTGGAATAATATGGAAACTGTTTCTTTTTTAGACTCAAAAGGAAACAAACTTGAAGGAATACTTTCAGTACCAGAACATGCTAAATCAGTTGTTGTGCTATCCCATGGTTTTACTTCTAGTAAAAATACCAAACTGTTTGTAGAATTAGAAAATGAGTTAAATAAATTGGGGATAGGGACATTGAGGTATAATTATTGGGGTCATGGGGAGCTTTATTGTAAAGGGCTTAAGTACAAGGTTTTGAAAGATGTGACCTTGTCTAATTCTGTTGATAGTTTAAGGGCAGCAATTAAATCAGTTCTTAGAAAAGGCGATTACAATATTGGTTTAGTTGGTTCTAGCTTTGGTGGTTTGGTATCAATTATTGTGGCTTCTGAAAATTCAAAAATAAAGGCTCTTGCGCTAAAATCGCCTGTAACCGAGCCTATTAAATTTTGGAGGGATAGGTTGGGCGATGAAAGAATAAAAAAATGGAAACATGACGGTGTCATCTACTATAATGAACGCTCAGAGGAATTCGAATTGAATTATGGTTTTTGGGAAGATCTTTCTAATTTCAACACATTTAAAATGGTTGAAAATATTAAATGTCCTGTATTTGTTGTTCATGGAGACAATGATACTGTTGTACCAATTAAACAAAGCCAGGATTTTGCAAAAATCGTCGGCACAAAGGTTAAAATTGTTAAAGAGGCAAATCATGCATATTCTGAACCATCTCAATATGCTGAAATGAAAAAGTTGATTGTTGATTTTATTGTAATAAACTTGAAATAGGGAAAGAAGCAAAAATTTCGCCTCTTTTCTAGTTTGTATACCGTTTTCTTTTTGGCCAAACCTTAACCTTTTTCTAATAGTGGAAGGCGTTAAGAAAATTTCTGAAGTGCTCTGAGGAAATTTTTAGCCTCCTGTTTTGATCAACCTTTTAGGATAAAAGGTTGGGACGCGCCGTCGGTGGATACATCCTAATACATTGGTTTATCTATCCGCCCTTCTCTGCTTTGCACCCTTGTAAGCACCAATCATCCGCTAAATATCATAGTAGCAAATATTTAATGTTTAATACTGCTTAGTGCTGCTGCCTTCCGACCCTGACACGGTTCACAATAACAAAGGTCCTACAAGACAAAGCTTCTCAGTTGGGTGAACAGGCCAATATATCAACATATACCGCCCTCTGGCTTCGGCTTCGCCTGAAAGGGGTTTGCGATAACAGAAGACCCTTAGCCTTCCAGCCTAGTCCCAAAATTAGTTGGTTTTTTGGTATTTAAGCGTGTTCCAGAACCCATATAAGAGGCTAAAAACAATAATAGATATTGTCGGTTATCCATCCGTGGAGGGTTAGAGGAACCGGCACAGTTTGTTCATTGTAGGTTCCCTATGTTAGAGTCTCTATTCGGTTTTAAGGCAATAATGAAAAGGCCTTATTTGATGTTTTTTTGGACAATTATCATTTCTAGCGTAGCTGTTTTATTGACACTAAGACTACCATATGACCAATTTGGTGTAGGCAATACTGTTTTTGATCTCAGAGGATTGTTTGTTATTATTTTCACTATAATGCCGCCTGTTTATTTTGCAACAAAATACATCAAAAAAGAGGAACAGTTGGAGGAAAAGGAAATAGAAAAAAAATATCAGAAACACATTTTTTCAAGAATCCATTCAAAGGATATCCTAGTTTTCCTTTTTTACTTTTTTGGTGTGGTTCTTAGTTTTAGTATTTGGTCATTTGTTTTACCAGATACATTTTTCCAGGTTCAGGAAATTGAGTTAGCAAGGGTTGGAGCTCACCCAACAACTGTTTCTGGGTTTTTGACACAGACGCAAATAGATAAGTTCAATGTTTTCCTGTCAAACAATATGCAAATAGTGTTTTATTCATTTCTCATTGGTTTGCTTTTCGGTGCAGGCTCAATATTTATTTTAACATGGAATGCTAGCGTATTATCCACAAAAATAGCTCTTTTGGCAGGTGCTATTCAGGGTATACCGGGAGCAACCACACCGTTCCTTTTACATGGGACAATAGAAATAGCGGGATATATTTTGGCTGGTTTAGCCGGAAGCATTATCTCTGCAGCTGTTATTAGAGGACATCATAGGAAGGGTGTTTTCTTAAGAGTGATTTTAGACACCGCGCTTGTTTTTGCATTGGCAGCTGGACTAATTGTTTTAGGGGCTGCTGTTGAAGCATTTATTTAAGCTCTCCTGTTTATGGAAGGCGTAATTTTTTCCAAGCAACAGCGCAGGAAAAAATAGCCTCCTTTTTGGCATAAGCCTTTTCTCAAAAAGGCTTATTCAACTATAAAAGCTTGCACAAATAATAATAGTAATGGTTTCTGAGAATATGCTGACAATAGACAGGATCACAGTTGAAGGTTTTAAATCGTTCAAAAGGAAGGTTTCTATTCCTATTCTTTCTGGTTTCACTGCATTCACTGGACCAAATGGTTCTGGGAAATCTTGTTTAGCAGAGAGCATATCATTTGTTTTTGGTGAGCGAGGCCTGAGAACAAAAAAAGCAGAGGAATTGATTTTCCACGGCAGCGAGAAAAAAGGAGGCTCAGACCATGCAAAAGTAGCTGTCCATTTCAACAACAAAGATAGGGTCATACCAATTCAAGAAAATGAGGTTGTTATTTCTAGAAAAATAAACAAGAGCGGAGTCAGCTCATACAAAATAAATGGAAAAACAGTAAATAAACAGCATCTTTTGGATATCTTTTCGCAGGCAAGAATACACACAGGCGGACACAATGTCATCCATCAGGGAGACGTCACACACATCACTGAGATGAACCCAATTGAAAGAAGGAAGATAATCGACGAGATTGCAGGAATATCTGAGTATGAAGAGAAAAAGCAAAAAGCTGGAAAAGAACTAGAACAAGTCGCTGAAAAACTAAGAGAAGCTGAAATAATTCTCACAGAAAAAAACCAGATTCTTGAAAGGATAAAATCAGATAGGGATGCGGCTGTAAAGTACAAAGACATGCAAGAAGAATTAGAAATCACAAGGGCGTCTTTGATATTCGAGGAGAAACAAAAATTGGAACAAGAGCTTTTGGATGTCAATCAAAAGATAAAAGAACTAGAACAAGAAACACAAAAATTGGAAAAATTGGTAAAAGAATCAGATTCGCTTTTGGATGAAGAAGAGAAAAAATTAGATGATTTAACAACAAAGGTTTTCAAGGCAAATGATCAGATAGAACTGACTAAAAAAATATCTAAGTTAGAAAGCGATATTGAGAGAAAAAGGGACAAAATACAGTTCAATGAAAGAGAAATTTCTAGATTAAGAGAAGTTTCATCTACACTAAAGGGAAGCTTACCTTTCCTAAATGACTTGAAAAAGATTGCCGGTGTAGAAGGTCTGTTTTCTGAATTAGTTATAATACCAGACAAGTTTAGGGTAGCTGTTGAAGTTGCTGCTGGTGGACATTTCAATGATGTTGTCGTTGATTCAGCAGATACAGCAGTCAAGTGTGTGAATTTCTTGAAAAGCAACAGACTTGGAAGGGCAAGGTTTTTGCCTTTGGACAAACTAAGGCCAAATTTGAGGCAGGGCTTACCAAATGGATGTATTGACTGGCTTTCAGATGTTGTAAAATACAATGCAAAATATGCAAAGGCAGTTGACTTCACTTTGGGGTCTACTGCGTGTGTAGATAGGATAGAAAAAGCAAAGGAAATTTTCAACAAAAACAGGGTGAGGTTGGTCACTTTAGACGGCGACTTGATAGAAGCAAGCGGTGCAATGACAGGTGGATTCTACCAGAGGAAAGGCGATAATTATTCTGGAGCAATTGAAAAAATAAGGAAGGAAAGCGAAGATTTAGAAGATGAAATAGCTGCCTTGGAAAAAGATCTTGGAAAACTAAGGAAGGAGTCAGGATCAGAATCAATGAATGTCGAGGTCAAAAAGGTTAGGTTCGATGATAGGATAAAAAAGATAAGAGAGGAAAGGAAGCTTGCATATGAAAACAAACTAAACGGGCTGCAAAAATTAAATGAATACAATGTGAAAAGGGCTAAGATAGAGGCTTCTTTGGACAACATAAAAGCACAATGGGAAAAATACGAGCAGATGAAAGACAAAGTGAAAAAATTAAAGCCTCAGGAATTAAAGGAAAGACAAAAATTCCTAATCACTCAAATAGAATCTTTAGGACCAATAAACCTAAAGGCTATAGATGAGTTCAATTCTTTCAAGGACGAGTTTTCTGAATTCAAGGACAAGTTCGACAAAATAGTTGAGGAGAAAAATGCAATTGAAAAAGTTGTCAAGGAAATAGAGGAGAAAAGAATGACAACGTTCATGTCTGCATTTAACAAGATAAACGATAATTTCAAGGTTTTGTGGCATGAACTGACAGCAGGAAAAGGCGAACTTCATTTGGAGGACCCAAAAAATATTGATACAGGACTGATTATTTCAGCCTCACCTTCTGGGAAAAGATTACTAAGTATTGATTCTATGTCTGGTGGAGAAAAGACTCTTACAGCACTTGCCTTCCTATTTTCAATACAAAGGCACAAGCCTTCTCCTTTCTATATTTTAGACGAGGCAGATGCTGCTTTGGACAAGTCAAATACAAAGAAGTTTGCAGATATGATCAGGAAACAATCGAAATTGGCTCAGTTTATACTTGTTTCACACAATGACGAGCTTTTGAAAAACGCAGACCAGGTATATGGTGTTTCTATGGAAGAAGGCGAGTCAAAGGTTATTGGAGTTAAACTGCCACAGGCAGCTGAGGTTGATAAGACACCAAAGGTTAAACTTCAAGCAAATTAGTGTAAAACAACCAAACAATCTGTCATTGTTTTACAGCATCTGAACCAACCAGAGAACGTAGGGTATTAAGTTGATTCAGATTAGTTTTTATTTACCCAATTTAGACAATTAAAATGGAATATAAACATGCTGTTTTTTTGGACAAACCCTCTGGAATTTCAACAAAGGACTGCTTATACAAAATACAAAAAATATACAAAGTAAGGTTTGCAGGATATACTGGGATTTTGGATCCAAAGGTTTCTGGGATGGTTTTGGTTCTTTTAGGCGAAGCTAGGAAAGCAATGCCTCTGTTAATGGGTTTAGACAAGACATATGAGGGGATAATGTACTTGCATTCAGATATTGAAAGGGAAAAGCTAGAAGAGGCTTGCAAAAAGTTTTCTGGCAAAATAAAACAGGTTCCGCCTGCACGTTCCAGGGTTTCTAGGAAAGAAAGGGAGAGGGAAATAAAGTCTTTGGAAATCCAGAAAATAGAAGGAAGGAATGTGTGGATGAGGATAGATTGTGAAGCAGGAACATATATCAGGAAGCTCATGCACGATATTGGCGAGGATTTAGGATGCGGTGCGCATATGAAATTTTTGAGAAGGGTTGCTGTTGGTGGGTTTACAGAAATGGCGAAATTCGAAGAATTGGAAAAAAGCCCAGAAAAATATTTGGTTCCTTTGGAGGATGTTTTGGAAAAAATTGGCACTCGAAAAGTTTTTGTTGAAAAAGAAGATTTGGAAAAAATAAGACATGGCCAACCATTAAACAGGAGGGGGATAGAAGGGAGTGTTGGGATTTATTTTGAAAACCAAATCATAGCGCTTGGCACAGGACAAAAAGATATCCTGAAAATAGATAGGGTTTTCAATTTTTGATAAATTATTTAAATAGGAACAGGATATTAAGTCTATGTCAGTCAGTAAACAGCTTTTGGAAATAATGGCTTGCCCAAAATGCAAGGGCGACATAAAAGAGGAGAATCTTTTTTTAACATGTTCTAAATGCAAACTCGCATATCCTGTTTTGGAAGATGTTCCAGATATGCTTATAGAAGATGCATGGCCTTTAGAAAAAGCGCAGAAATCTGGGTTCAAACATGATTTAACACTGTAAGACACTGCTAATTTTAGGAAAAATAAGGATATAAATTCATTTTTTTAAATAGAACAATCAGTTGGCGGCTATAGATTAATTGCTTACTGATAATGCCAGGATGGCGGAGCGGTAAATTGATTAGATAAACTCTATCAAAATCCGTGGACGCGCTCGCCTTGAGTTTCGATGATTTGATGGCTTGACTCTGACAGCTAGTCTTCTTTTAGAAAAAGAAGGCTACCGTACCCAAGAAAACTAATATACATATACGGTATGTTAACACATAGCCAGAAAAATAGGCGGACATGAAGAGCATCAGTCTTGTATGATGAAAATCTTCGAAAGAAAGATAGCGAGTGGGCCTAGCCCACCCAGGTTCGAATCCTGGTCCTGGCGTTTTATTCTTTCCGCGGTGCACCGTATCTTCCAGATCTGATTGTTTGAGTTCTTGGACGATCTGGTCCGCGTTGCTTGCTATTGTACTCAGTATTTGCTGCATCTAAATACTGTCTCCAATCTGCATTTATTCCAGTGATTTCTACAATGTGTGCGAACCTATCTTCAAACCTTTTCAATCTTGGATTTGAATGTATAGAATCAGCTCCGCTGTGGAAGGCACCTAGTGATTTCCTATCTGAAACATGTCCATATGCTATAAATCTTAAAACCTGCTCTGTCTCAGTTTTTGGAAGAGCGACTTTTTGTCGATCACTCTGCAAAAAAAGTTCATATGCTGCATCAAGTCTACTAGAAACTTCAACTGGATCTAAATCTGGACTCAGACTTTCTCTAATTAGCCTTACAATTTCTTCTGACATGCTCCTATTTAGAAGAAAGAGTTAAAAGTTTATCTAAAGCTTTTAAGAATTTCTCGAAGCTACCATCTGGAATCCTTGCACCAGCTGCTCCAGGATGTCCACCACCAGAACCACCGACAACTTCAGCTGCTTTTTCAGCAAGCTCGTGTAAAGGGAAAGGCTTTTTGCTTCTCAAAGTTATATCTAAAAAATCTCTTCTCTTAAAACAAGATACACCAACATCTTTTTTCCCAGCTGTTGCAGCAAACAAAGCAGAAGGCCCTCTAAAACCAAAATATTTGTCATATACAAAATATGCTAAGTTGTCCAAGATTTTGACTTTTGATTTTACAGTTTTGTAGAGCTCAAACTCTCTTTTAACAGCTTCCTTCGCAGACTGAACAAGTCCTGGAAAATCTGAAGGATTTTTTCCACTTGCCAAAAGTTGGATAATTTCTCTCTTTTTATCATAGGAGGAAAACTCGTCGTTTTTTATTCCTAAAACAAGTGTCGAGGCTTCGAAGTATATTGATCTTATATCCCAATCTTTCATCATTTCTTTTACAAATTTTGTGTCTTCGCAATAATCGCCAATTGCACCATATAAAGCAACCCAAGATCTTTCTTCAGGAAGTTTGTCTCTAAAAAACTTGAATATAAGTTCTGATGTAGATGCAGATGTATCTAGCTCAAAACCTTCTGGAAAAGGCAAGTCTGGTATAGGATGATGATCGAAATACAAGAAATCTCTTTTCTGCAATTCTTTTACTATCTCCTTTGTGTCTTTTTTGTTGAAAGCCAAGTCGGCCAAAACCAAGTTCTTTTGCTTCAAAAATTTCAAGTCTTTGAGAAGAGAAACAGGCTTTGTGAAAAACACCTTTGTTTTTGGGAAAACAGTCAAAAGAAGCGCTGCAGAGCAAATTCCATCAGCGTCTGCGTGAGTCAAAATAAGGTCTGGCTTGTCCATTTTATTATTTGGTTTCTTTATTTTATATCCACAAATAAGGATATATTGACTCTTTTTCTATTTCAGTCATATGTCAATAACAATTATCCCAACTTCACACATTGCATCTGAAAGCATAAATCAAGTAGAAGAGGCTATTTTGAAAATAAAACCAGATTGTGTAGCAGTTGAATTAGACAAGCTTAGATATCAAAATCTAAAAACACAAGAACAGAGTTCTAACACAGATCTATTCAAACATCTTGGAGCTTCGACTTTTTTTGTTGTTTGGATTTTCAAAAAAATGCAGCAGTGGCTAGGCTCAAAAGTTGGCATACTTCCTGGTTCAGAGATGGCACAAGCAATAGAAACATCAAAGAAAAACAACGTCAGGATTGCTTTGATAGATCAAGATATTGGGATAACTTTGACGAAAATAAAAAATATACCAAGAGGAGAAAAACTCAAACTTATTTGGTATTTGATAAAAGCACCTGTTACTGTAAAATTCTCAAAATCAAACAACATAGGGCAAATAGATTTGTCAAAAACTCCATCAGACCAAATTGTGGAACAGGCTATTGAGATGCTGAAAAATGAATTCCCAAACCTATACAAGGTTTTGGTAGAAGACAGAAACATATACATGGCAGAAAAAATAAAAGAGCTTCAAAAACACTTTGAAAAAATTGTTGTGGTTGTTGGGGCTGGACACAAGAAAGGTTTGGGGAATTTGATAGAAGAAAGTATTTAAATGTTCATACAGTATTTACCTCATGTCAATATTTGATAGGATATCAAGCAGATATGCAAATGCTAGAACAGAAAGCGAAATGTTGCGAATAGTTAGGGTAGCATTAGAGGATCTACAGTCTCTGTATGGTGGTGTTGAAAGTGTAAAAGATTATTTTCATCAGGCACGATCACATTTAGAGTCTGGTGATCATCATTCAGTTTTTACTTATATAGGAATCATAGATGGTGTTATGCACTTATCAAAAATAAGAGAGGGGAATGTATAATTATTTCCCAAAATTCTTCTGTTGTTCCCAGTACCACTTGATTATTTTGTCAAACTCTTTTTTGGAGAATTCAGGCCACAGTGTGTCTGTGAAATAGATTTCTGCATAACTTGCTTGGTACAACATAAAGTTGGAAAGCCTTCTCTGACCACCTGTTCTTATCACCAAATCTAAGGGCTCTTTAACCATCAAAAACTTGTCAACTGTTTCTATTGGCTTTTTGACAACAGATTTAACAGCATTATCTATCTCAAACTTCGATCCATAAGCAAGCATTATATTGAGTATATGTTTTGAATAGTGCTTTGTTGATTCGAAGGCTTCTTTAACAGCGTCGACTAAGCTTGGTTTCCAAACAGAAGAATCTCCCAAAACCCTAACTTGTACACCATTTTCTTTTATTACAGGATCTGTCATCACCTTTTTCAATTCCTGCTCATAGATTTTCCAAAGCTCATCAACCTCGTGTTGATCCCTTTTTAGATTTTCAGTTGATAATCCATAAATAGAAATTGTTTTTATTTCAGGATATTCTAAGCACCATTTTAAGAAATCTTTTATTTTGTCTGTGCCTTTCCAATGGCCATCCCACGGAAGTTCACCTGATTTTTTTGCATATCTTCTATTGCCATCAGGAATTAGACCAATGTGTATCTGTTTATTCGCCATAATCTTCCTTATCCAATCTACTTTCCATTTGCTCCAATCTTGCTATTCTTTTCTCAACAGGAGGATGTGTTGAAAATAGATGAGTAAACCAATCTGCATGGAGAGGGTTGACAATCCACAAATGGCCTGTTGCAGCAGATCCTCTTATTGGATAGTTCTTAGCTACTTGTGATATTTTCTTTAAAGCATTTGAAAGGGCATGTGGATTTTTTGTTATTAAAGCGCCTGTTAAATCTGCTTGATATTCTCTTCCTCTTGAAAGAGCTGATCTAACTAACAAAGCAGCTAAGGGGGCGAATATCGCAATCAACACAACTCCTAAAATATTTCCCTGTTCTCTACTATTCTGGCCAAAAAGCGACCAATACCCTATTTGCGCAATGTAAGAAATTGCGCCTGCAATCATCGCGGCTATTGAACCTATTAAAATATCGTTGTTTTTTATGTGTGCTATTTCATGTGCCAACACACCCTCTATTTCTTCCTCACTAAATTCTAGTAGACCTTTGGTCACTGCTATTGCAGCATTTTGGGGATTCCTTCCTGTTGCAAAAGCATTTGGAATGGTTTTATCAATTACATATAGTTTTGGTTTTGGTATTTGCGATTCTTGTACCAAGTTTTCAACTATTTGATCTATTTTTTTGTCCTTGAGTTCAACTGCTCTATACAAATTAAGCACTATTTTATCTGAATACCAATATGATATAAAGTTCACAAAAATAGAAAAAATTAAGGCCATTGTCAAGCCTACAAAGCCGCCAAAAAACCAACCTATACCCAATAAAAGCGCTGTCAAAATTGATAGCAATGTCAAAGTTCTGAACATAATCTACCTATACAAGTTTAATTTATATGCATTTTCCTAGGATATCTTTAGCCATTTGCTGATTTTTGATATGTTTTCACCTATTTTATTAGTTGTATCTATTTCAATTATATTTGGTTTTTTGAACATTTGATAAACTTCTGATTTTATTATTTCCATTATTTCTGAATCTATGTTTTCTTTTATTTTTTTCTTTGTCCAATGCCTTTTTTCAAGCCTTTTTCTTAGTTCTTTTGGTTTTGTTGTTAAAAGGATGACTTTATCACAATCCATCATGTGTGAATAGTGGGACTCTAGAATTAAGTTACCCTTGAGCTTTTTAATTTCCTTATTCAAAGCACGAATATCAACTATTTTACAATTTCTTTTTTTGTCAAAACCTGAGTATAGGTTTTTTTCTTTGGCAAGTTTATTTAATTGGATAAGCTTCCAGTCAACCGCTTTTGAGAGGGCTTTGGCTATCTTTGTTTTACCAGTTCCCGGGGTACCTGTAATACAAACTTTCATAGAATTAACCTATAATTGCTTCCAGATTTCCTCTTGTTTTTGCTCTTTATGATTAATCCACCGAGCCAAATAAAACAAGAAATCAGAAAGTCTATTCAAATATTTTATAGTTAACTGGTTTACTGATTCTTCGCCTATGAGCAAAACAGCCTTTCTTTCAGCTCTTCTACAAACTGACCTTGCTAAATGGAGAATAGAAGATCCCTGGGAACCTCCAGGAAGTATAAAATTTTTAAGCGGAGGAAGAATTTTATCAATTTTTTCTATCATTTCTTCGATCCATTTGATATCTTCCTGACTTATTCTTTTTACATCTTTGTTCATTGGTGAAGACAAATCAGATCCCAAATCAAACAAGTTTATTTGCATTTTGTGGAGCAGACTATCGATTTCTTTGTCTTTAATTGCTGATCGAGCCAAGCCTATTATAGAGTTTAGCTCATCGACTGTTCCATAAACCTCTACTAAATTGGAAGATTTTGATACCACAGAACCACCAAACAAGTGGGTATTTCCTTTTGGATCGTCTTTGTATTTTTTTACACTCATAAGAAACACAGCTACAGCAACCTATAGAAGAATTAGTTCTTGTATTAAAAACCATTTGTTTTGAAGTAGTCAATTGTTTTTTTCAAGCCGTCCATTGGATCGACCTTAGGCTCCCATCCCAACTTTTCTTTTGCAAGTGATATGTCGGGTCTTCTTCTTTCAGGATCATCTTGCGGCATTTTTGTGTAGATTATTTCAGATTTGGATTTTGTTAGACCGATAACCTTTTTGGCCAAATCAAGTATTGTCCACTCAACTGGATTGCCTAAATTTACTGGGCCTATGAAATTTTCAGAATTCATAAGTTTTACCAAACCGTCGATCATATCTGAAATGTAACAGAAAGATCGAGTTTGAGAACCGTCGCCATTGACTGTTATTGGTTTGTCTTCAAGGGCTTGTATAATGAAATTGGATACAACTCTACCGTCAAACTTGGACATTTTGGGACCATATGTATTAAAAATTCTTGCAACCTTTATATCAACTTTGTTTTGCCAGTGATAGGCGAACATCAAGGATTCTGCGACCCTTTTTCCTTCATCATAACATGATCGTGGGCCTATTGTATTCACATTTCCAAAATATGTCTCTTTTTGGGGATGGATTAAAGGGTTTCCATATATTTCAGATGTTGAAGCTTGGAGAATCCTGGCTTTAACCTGACTAGCTAATTCGAGCATATTGACCATACCAGATGTGCTTGTTTGTATTGTTTTTATTGGGTCAAACTGATAGTGGATTGGGGAAGCTGGACAGGCTAGATTATATATTTGGTCGCACTCCACATGTGTTGGGAAGGTTATATCCTGTCTTAGAAGCTCGAAATTTGGATTGCTGAGTAGATGGATTATATTCTTTTTAGATCCTGTGAAAAAATTGTCTAGACATATAACTTCATGGCCTTTGTTGAGTAGGTGCTCACATAGATTGCTTCCAATAAATCCAGCTCCACCTGTAACTAAAATTCTCATACAAAAAGGTAGATTTCGATCTTAAATAGTTTTACAGCATTCTGAAAATTGTGTAAAAAGTATCGAAAAAAGGTACAGAGGTTGTTGTTGTTAAAAAATTTGCTCCTTGCCTTTTTGCTATTTGCTGGATTTGATCTATATGCTGCTCCAATTGCTCTAAGTAATTTTTCCTTAGTCTCTGGCTTATGTATGTGTGGAGCATTGAGCCTGTTTCAGAATCCTTCAAAAGCGAATCACCTTCATACAATAGTTTCCTTTCTTTATCTGAAAGTACTTGGACTAAAAGAATGTCGTTTCTTTTTAGCCTTGACATAACATCCTCTAGTTGAGTTAAATCAAATAGAAAATCAGAAATTATGACAATAAGCGATTTTGAGTTTATTCTTTTTTCATAGCCAGCCAAAACATTTGAGAATTCTGTGTCTCCCGTTGGCTTTGAGTTGTTGAGCCTGTCTATTATTGTGACTATGTTTGGTTTTATCTGCCTTGCACAAAGAGTGTCAAAAGTATTGGAAAAAATAGAGAACTCAAACTTCATATTTTCTTTTGAAGCAAGATAGGCGACAGCTAAGCCTATTTTAGCTGCATATTCAAATTTCATTTCTTTGCCAAAGTTCATGCTATTGCTGCTATCTAAAAGAATGTGGAAAGTCAGGTTTTTTTCCTCTTCAAACTTTTTGATAAATAGCTTGTCTGTTCTTGCATAAATTCTCCAGTCTATGTATCTTATGTCATCTCCTGGAGCATATTCCTTGTATTCTTTGAAAAGGAGGCCTTCGCCTGTTGCTCTTGATTGCTGCTCGCCTTTAAACTTGGCATTTGTTTTTTTCTTCAGTGCGAGCTTGAAGGCGTCTAGCTGGTACAAAAATGAAGGGTCGATCATAGATTATATTTGTTTTGGATATATAATATGTTAAAAGACACGGATGCTATTTTGGATATAAAACTGCATGCGTTTTTTGAATATATTTGATTGGCTTGAATTTCTCCTTAAATCTGAGTAATGATTCGAATTCGCTTCCACCTAAATTTGCATATTTATAGCCTTGGTTTAATGCTTCCTTCAGAACTTCAAATATGATGCTTTCAGAAAGTCCCTTTAAGTCAATTGTAGTTACATTTGTGTACAAGCCTATACAATCTTCAGATATTTTATGCGCAATTCCAAGAGCAACTGGTTGCCCACTTACGTAAATTATTTTCGATATACAACTTTTACCTAGTTTTCCTGAATTAATCGATTCTACAAATTTTTTATGTAACTCTGCGGAATGGAGTATTATTGGGTCTTCTTTGAGATATTCTTCATACCTCTGCGAAATCATTCTTAACCATTTTTCCACAATTTCTAACCCTTCTTTTAGCGAACTTCTATTTGTATAATTTTTTACAACAGGATTATAGTGCTTTATAAAATAATTCACTCTGTACCGAATTGTTTTTAGTTGATTTCCTTTCAAAGAAATTAAATCCTTTAGGCTTACAATCGTTTCTGGATATGTGTCATCATCATATCTGTAAAATTTATTCCAACAATCGCCTTTTTCATAGTCCGTAGAACCTAATTTTTGGAATGATTTGAACTGATCTGGAGTCAAATTTTTAAAAATAACTTGTTTGTTTGATATTTCAGAGAGAGTACTTGCTAATTTGAATGCTTTTTGAGCCGCATTTGGCCCAAGATATTGTACAATTGCATATGAATGTTCATTAGGTTTTTTCGTCGTAAACGGAATTAGTGTTTTCCCATCGTAAAATTTGAATGCTGCAAATATTGTAGACTGAATTGTGTATAACCAACAATTTGAGAAATCAAGAGTATTTTTGTTTTTCTTATAATAAGATTCAAATAAAATTTTGTCTCTCTGACTAATTTTTGAAATGTTCTTGATTTTTAATAAATGTGTTTCCATAAATTGATATCTATATTGTACATTAAAATCTTTTGGAAGAGCACACACCTCAATAATAAGAAAGATAAAACCTCACTAGGGAAACCTAATCCCCAACAATTGTCTTGATCACTTCGTCTGTTGTTTTGCCTTGTTTTTCAGACTCGAAGGAAAGGATTATTCTATGCCTTAAAATAGGATAGGCCATTGCTTGTATATCCTTCTCGCTCACAAAGCTTCTTCCTTCGATAAGGGCTTTTGCTTTTGCAGCTAGAACCACAAATATTGAAGCCCTCGGTGATGCACCGAACTGGATGTATTTGTTTTTCCTTGTTGCTTCAACTATTTTGATTGCATATTCTTTTATATCGTTTGCAATAGGAACTTTTCTCGTCAATTCCTGGAGATGCAAAATCCTATCAACTGAAAGGACTTTTTTCAAACCAAAATCAGGCTCTACTTCTGTTGTAAACCGGTCAACTATTTCGCTTTCATCCTCAAAGGTTGGATAATCGACCATTGTTTTGAACATGAACCTATCTGTTTGCGCTTCTGGAAGAGGGAATGTTCCTTCTTGTTCTATAGGGTTTTGAGTAGCTAAAACAAAGAATGGGTTTGGAAGCTGGAATGTTTTATTGCCCGCTGTCACTTGCTTTTCTTGCATTGATTCTAAAAATGCAGCTTGGGTTTTGGGGGTGGCTCTGTTTATTTCATCTGCTAAAACAACATTTGCAAAAATTGGGCCCTTGTAGAATTCGAAAGTTTTTTCATCTTTTGTTTCCTTGATTATGTAGGTTCCTGTTATATCAGAAGGCATCAGGTCTGGTGTATTTTGGATTCTGGAAAATGACAAATCCATGACATCTGCCAGGGTTTTTACCATGAGAGTTTTGGCCATTCCAGGATATCCCTCTAATAGGACATTTCCATTACAAAGTATACCTATCAAAAGCTGCTTTATTGGTTCTTTTTGGCCAACTATTTTTTTTGAAACTTCATTTAGAATGTTTGAACAATCTTCCTGTGCTCTTTTCAGTACACCTGGTTCTGGGAGAGAAAGCCTTTTGTAGTGCTCTTTTCCAACTTCACTATCCTTTTGATGATTTACATTGCAAATCTTGCAAAAATACGTAGTTTCGGCCATTATAATCCTCTTATCCTCAAATTATAGTTTTTAATGAGCTCGAAATCCTCTGGAACTTCTTCCTCACTTGTTGCCTCAGCCTGAGCGACAACCTCTATAGGAAAGTTCTCTCGCTGGAAATCAACCTCATCTATATCTTTTATTTGGTCTAGGTTAATATTTGTTGAAGAGCTTAATATTAATTGGAGCTCCCTTTCACCTATTTCTATATTTGATTTTTCCCCATATATAGAGTTATCCTTCATTATGTTCACAGATTGTATTGTAGCATTTAGGCTTTGCACCTGAACGCTTTCAGGGAACTGTATTTTGATTACTGTAAATGTCATTGTAGATAAGCTCAAAACAAATAATACACCTATTTTTACCATTGCCCTCTTATGTTGTATCAGTTGGTAAGTTGAGGAAAACCTAAGTTTTTTTATAACATCCTGGAAAAGTACCTTGACAACCTCATTGTCTTTGCCAACATTATCATGAGCAGTACGAAGCATTTCGGCAACTTCCGGGTTATATTTTTCATATGTCTCTAGTTTAAAATTTTTAAATTTTATTGAAAATTCAAATATAGCAACTCCACATCCCACTGCTAGTGAAATTGGGATCCTAAACAGTCCAAGACCGAGAAAAAAAAGCACAATATTTATTGCTAGCACAGCTATGCCTGCATCTAAAAGCGCATGAAGTAGGCTAACTTTTAGGACTTCCATCTTCAATGATTTCAATGCACTCACTATACTTGTCATAATCAGTACGCTGTACTAAGGGCAATTTGCATGAGTTAGGTTTGAATTACTCTTCATATAACTGCACACAGCATCTAGCTTACTCTTTGTTGCAGCTAAGTCGCTTTTAGCTGTTGTCAAATCAGCCTGTGTGGAATTTAGCTGTGACTTTGCGCTCGAAAGATCTGTTTTTGTTTTATCTAACTCGGTTTGTGTGCTAGCAAGACTGCTTTTTGTTGTGTCCAACTCACCTTTTGTTTGGTCTAAGTCGGCTGCTGTTGTATTATACAAATTACCTATTTTTGACACGTCGCCTGTTGCTGTTGCTAGTTTTTCTTTAGTTGCTGTTAAATCTACAAGCGTTGAATTAAGCTCGTTCTCAACTTGTCTTAAGCGAGATTCTATGCTCCCCTTTTCAGTTGAGACCCCTCCTAAGAAAAATTGGAAGTATAAAGTTGCACCAACAAGGATTAGAATTGCTGAAACCAGGATAATCAACATGATGGGATTTGTTGTTTGTCCTATATACTTTTCGCCTTTATCTTTTGCAGACTCCATTTTCGGGTCATCTGATTTTTTTAAAAAAGTGCTTAGACTGGGTTTATCTACTTTTAATTGGACTTCTCCCTTTTCTTTTTTTCTGAAAAAACTCATATTTTGTTGATAAGTTTTGGTCTAACTTCTCTCCACCGTCTTATTGAAACCTCTATTACGAATATTATAAGAGCTGGTATTAAGGTATATATTAGCATACTTTGCTTGACTGTGTCAAGTCTTTTGCTTTTCTCTTTTGCATATTTAACTATTTCGTCAACTTCATTTATATCGAACATTTTCCCACCTGTTGATTCAACAAGAGCTTCAATTTTCGGATTGACTCCTATTTTTTCATATTCTCTATTGTAGCTTACACCATATTTGCCGTCTAAAACATTTTGGAAACCAATGCTGTTTGCATCTATTCGCGCTATATATTTATCTTCTTCAAATTTGTCAAACTTAATATCTGACTGCGGAGGATTTTTTGATTTCAATATTATTTCAACTGTTTCTCCTATTCTAGAGTCTTTAATTTTAATATAATAGTCTTTCTTCCTTTCAGGGTTTCCAATAACCCAGTTTATTGTTCGAGAAAGCAATTGAGAATTTTCCTTATCAAGAAGCCTACCAAGCGTATTCGAGCCTGCAAACACGTTTAGTGAAGCTACTCTACCTAAACCAAAGTTCCATGTTGTTAAAGCAGGCCTTCCTGTGTCTGTTGTTATTAAAAGGTCAGCTGCTTGTTTTGGAACAACTTGATTAAATGCATCAAGAGCAGCTGTAAGTACCATATTTTTTGTGATAAATTGGTTATCATCAAGTATTATTAATCCAAATCTGTTCCCAGATGACTCAGCTATGTCACCGAACAATACTTTTAGCCTCTCCGAAGATGTTGGTTGGAGATAAAAACCCTTTCCCTTTCTAGCTAGATCAGACATGAACTCTGTATCTGTATCGAAACCAACGCCAACTGTTATTATTTTTATGTTTTGTGAAGCAAGTAGAGATGCAAGATTTAGTGTCTGGAATTTGTTTTGGGTTATACCATCAGACAAAACAATGATATATTTGCTGCCACTTCTTTGGCTTAACATTTGGTATGCAGCTGCCAAACCAATGTTCATGTATGTTCCTTTTTGAAATTGTAGTCTACTTATCTTGTCTTTTAATAAATTTTTATTGTATAGTAAGATGTTGGGCTCCTCGATTAAGTGTGCTTGATCATTAAAAGCAAGCGCTCCAACATTGTTGTTTAAACCTAGACTCTCTAGAACACTTATTGCCAAAGCCTTCTCAACATCAACCTTTGTCTTTCCACCGAAAAGTTCACCTGTTGAGCCAGATATATCAATCAAAAGGATTACATTGATGCCACCTCTTTCAACATCACCTGAACCTATTTCAATTGGAAGGATTTCCATGAATGGTGAACCTTTGTAATCACCAAACTCGAAAGAATTAAATCCACCTATTACAAAAAGACCATTGTTATCTAAAAGAAATTTCTTCAAACTATCAATATTTGTTATGTCTTTTGCTTTCAGGTCATTGATTATCACACCATAATATTTTGAGAGGTCGTCTGGAATGCTTGTTGACTTATCAGCTTCATATATGTCCTGTACTATTTCTTTGAATGGATCATCTTTTTTTGTTAAATAAAGGATAGCGGGTCTTTTGATAACCTTTACTGTTTTGTAAAACACGTTATTTTGAGGGAAGAAATCATCCTCTAGTATTTCAGCCTTTATTGTGTGGTAGCCCTCTGATAAAAATGCCTGAGAAACCTTTACACTTTCCTGTGTTCTTGAATTAAAGACAACCTCAGAATCTATACTAACCTTTACTGGAACACTAGATTTTCCAGCCATTTCTATACTAATCAGAAAATTATTGTTAGCACCAGGCACAGTTTCTGATGGACCAATAACAGAGACAGATGCATCAATCTGTTTTGGTTCTATCTTGATTGCATTTATTGTTGTGTTTAGGCTTGAGATAAGACCAAACAGGCTTTCCATGCTTTCTCCGGATGTTATCTGGCCATCTGTATATAATAAGAGGTTGCCATTTCTTTCAGATTGAGCAAGTATATTGTCGCCAAGGTTAGATGTTTCACTAGATCCAATTTCCTTTTTTAGAACAGGTATTTGCTCATTCAGCTTTTCCTTGAGACCATCAACATCATCTTTGAACAAGGCCATTGAAGAAGAGTTGTCGATGAGGAGTTTTATTCTAGGATTTCCGTCAACAAGCTTTTGCTCAAATACAAAAGGGTTCGCAAGTGAAACTATTAGCAGAGAAACAATGGCTCCTCTAGATAAGAAAAATAGAATCTTTTTTCTTCTTGAAGAAACTCTACCAACAAAATTTTTCCACAATAGTAAACCTATAATTGCTAAAAAAACCGGTATGAGATACAAAAACCAAGGTGTTTCAAACAATATTGTCATACATTATTACCTCATATTTGAATATTAGTTTGGATACTGTAACCTTTTTCTAAGAAAGGCTAGCTGTCATACATCCCCTCTATACTTCACGTATATCAATTCAATAATTATCAGTAGGATAAGTAAAATCAAAAGCTGAAATGATAGTACAAGAGGAGCCTTACCAGTGCTTCCAACAACATCACCCAAACTCTCTTCAACCGAAACCTCTTTATTTACATCAGACTCTTTGAAATCTATAAGATTTGCTGCCATTCTATAGTTTCCAAAATCATAAAATCCAGCATGATCCAAAACTATTTTATCTGTGTTTACTTGACCAGTTGGTGTGGTCACTATAATTGGGTTTTCAAATGTTATTATTCGCCCTGTTCTCGTATTTATTTCATTTATCTTTTTTCTGTTCAATAAAAATCCCATAATCTCTTTCCAAAAAACTGGATATTTTAGCCTAAACTTAAAACCGGATAACTCATCTAAAATTCCATAATAAAGAAGTTTTCCGTTTCCTCTTTCCACAAAGGAAATGACAGAGTCTCCGTTCTCTGATTTTGCTATTGGAACCCCAGTTGTTGTTGGTATATAATCAACTGAACCAAAATCTATGCCTTCTGTTGAAGAGTGTGATGTGAAAACTTTTTCCTTTTTCTTTTCTCCTAGGACTACTAAATTTTGGTAATCTGTGATTTTTACATTATCGTGGGCAACTATTATACCTGCTTTTCCATCGTTAATGTTGTCTATCATTGCCTGAACAGTTCCAGGTAAAAGCTTTGATGGGTCTATATTTTCCAGAATAACTACATCAAAATTATAGTTTAAAATAGTAGGCGGGCTTGCCATTGAAACTGCTATTTCCTTGTTCTCTTGGAGAGCAGCGAGCAAGTAGCTACTAGGACTATTTGATACTAGAAGTACACTTAACTTTTCTTCCTTAGGTGTGGCTATGTAAACTGTATTATCTAGTTTAAAGTCGTCTTGAACATCTATTTTTAACTCATTTGTCCCAAGTGGTGTGTCAAAGTCTATTGTTTTTACATCGCCAGGTGCAAGTGTGAAATCCTTTGAAAAATCACCTATCATCAGTTTGATTTGCTTTTCAGATGAATCATAGTTTTTGACAGTTGTAGTTGATTTAGGAAATTTGACAGATAGATCAATTATGCCAACATTGCTTACAGGCTTATATACATTTTTTATATTAACAACATGACCTTGACTTCTTAGAGATCTTATTGCTGTTTCATAAGAAGATGGAGATGATGTGTCAATAAAGTCGCTGACGATCACAATCTTGGATTTTTCTTTGACCAAACTTTCAGCTGTTTTCACAGCATCGTATAGATTTGTTACCGTACTAGTTGGTTTAAGGTTGTTTAGGACTGTCCTAACGTCTGTTTGTGAACCATCTCTAAGTATAACTTCAGGTGTATCTTTAGCTAGTACGATACTGTTGAATTGACCCATTTGAGAAAAGGCAAAATCCCTTGCATCTTGGAAGCGCGTACCTGCCTGCATGCTTGCTGAAACATCCAAAACAATTACTGTATGACCTAAAACAGATGCTTCGGAGACCATAATAAATGGCTGAGCTAATGTTAATCCAATTAAAACTATAATAAAAATTTGTAGGAATAGAAGAAGGTTGTATATTAGTCTTCTTAAAAAAGAAGATGTAAGAGATTCGCCCTGTTTTTTGAGTAAAAACATCAGGCTTGGAATTATTTCCTGATTTGGCTTAGGTCTGACTAGGTAAACTATGATTAAAGGGATGAGACCAGCAATAGCTGCAAGACCTATTGGATTAAGTAAAAAGTTTTCTAACATATAATCACTAAAGTTTTTAAGAGTAGTATATTTGGTTTTGAATATTGATAAATTAGTATATAATAATTAGGTCTGCCCAGCTAGGTGAATTTTTTGATAAGGTAAATTAGGATAGAAACTACACCCACTACCAGGAAAACAAAACCAAGTGAGTATAGGACATAAACTTCTCTCAAAAATATCATAAACAGTGAGCCTAAAACAAGCAAGACCAAGATAGAAAGCCCAAGTAAAATTGAAAGGTTCATGGTAAATGTTGTTTATATCTTATTTAAGCTTTGGCAATTGTGTATCCGTGTTTTTCAACTTCTTGTGCTAATTCAGGGCCGCCTGTTTTTACTATTTTACCCTCAACAAGTATGTGGACCTTATTTGGTTTCACGTATTGGAGAATTCTATCGTAATGTGTGATTAGTAAAACACCCATTCCAAGTTCTTTATGCATCACATTTATTCCATTTGAGATTATTTTCAAGGCATCTACATCTGTTCCACTATCTGTTTCATCTAATATAGCAAGCTTTGGCTGAAGTATAGCAAGCTGAAGGATTTCCATTTTCTTTTTTTCTCCTCCAGAAAAGCCTTCGTTTAGGTATCTTTTAGAAAAAGCAGGATCGATTTTCAACATTTCCATTCGTTGCTTTAGGATTTTATGGAAGTCTAAAACAGATATGTTTTTTCCTGTAACCGAATTATAGGCTGTACGCAAAAAATTGGAAACTGTCAGACCTGGAACTTCTTGAGGATGTTGGAATGATAAAAATAGGCCCTTCTTTGCTCGCTTATCAACTGCAAGGCTTGTTATATCTTCCCCCTCTAAAAATATTTGACCGCCTGTAATTTCACATTTTGGATGACCCATGAGTGCATATGCTAATGTTGATTTTCCGGAGCCGTTTGGTCCCATTATTCCTGCAACTTCGCCCTTTTCTATTTTTAGGTCTAGACCATTCAATATTTTTTCTTCACCGATTTGGACTTGTAGATTTTTAACTTCTAGTAACATATTACACAGCTCCTTTTTGGTATTTGTTATAAATTAAAATTCCATTTTTAAGTGTATCAAGCGATAGTATAGCACACTTGAGCCTAGTTGGAGATATTGGTATACTTAACATTTCAATAATATCTTCTTTGGATACTTTATTTGCATCTTCTAAGCTCATGTCTTTGACCCTTTCAGTGAGCATGCTAGCTGAGCTTTGTGAAATCGCACACCCATGACCTGAAAACTTTATGTCTTTTATTGATTTATTTCCATTTAGTTTTATTGTAATTTCAATCTGATCGCCACAAAGTGGGTTGAATTCTCTGTGTTTTATATCTGGATTTTCAATACTACCCTTGTTTCTTGGATCTTTGTAGTGGTCTAAAATATTTTCTTTGTATATTCCTTCTCCCATATAACTTCTGTCTATTTTTTCCATATTCAACTAAATAGTTTTTGGGCCTTCCTTATTCCTTCTACAAGTAAATCGATCTCTTCTCTTGTGTTGTAGATATAAAAGCTTGCGCGAGAGGATCCTGTTACACCAAGCATGTTCATTAAAAGCATTGCACAATGGTGACCTCCACGTATTGCGATTCCTTCATGATCTAAGATTGTTGATAAGTCGTGTGGGTGTATTTTTCCAACATTAAATGAGACAAGACCCCCTCTTTCAGATTTCCCCGCGATAGCATCTGCATCTCTTGAGTGCGAAGTATGCAGAGATGTCTCGTGTCTAGATTTGCTCTGCGAGACACGATCGCGGCTTTTAGTATTTGGTCCGTAAATTTTTAGGTCTTTTATTTCAGAAAGTTTTTTCAAAGCATAGGAAATCAAATCTTTTTCATGGCTTTCAATTTTTTCCATTCCTATTTTTTCTAAATAGTTTATAGCTGCTGAAAGGCCTATTGCCTCTGCAATGTTTGGTGTACCTGCTTCAAACTTCCATGGAATGACATCCCACGTTGTTTTCTGTTCTTGGACTTCCCTTATCATTCCGCCACCAAAAAGAAAAGGATCTAAATTCTCCAAAAGATCTTTTCTTCCGTATAGAACACCTATTCCAGTAGGACCAAGCATTTTGTGACCTGAAAAAGCAAGGAAATCGCATCCCAAATCTTTTACATTAACTCTCATATGTGGAACGCTTTGAGCGCCGTCCACAACAAACAAGGAATCATTTGCCCTTACTATTTTTGATATTTCTTTTATTGGATTTATTGTCCCCAGAACATTTGAAACATGGGTAAGCGACACTATTTTTGTTTTTTTTGTAAGTTGGTTTTCTAAACTTTTCAAATTCAGTTTTCCTTCATTTGTGAGTTCAACATATTTTAGAACAAAACCTTTTTGGCTTGCTGCATATTGCCATGGGACAATGTTCGAATGGTGCTCCATTTTTGAAATTAATATTTCATCACCTTTTTTGAAATCTCTTGTGAGGATATTTGCTAAAGAATTTAGGGACTCTGTTGTATTTTTTGTGAAAGAAATTTCATCAAACTCCGCACCTATAAATTTTGCAACATCTTGGTGGGCTTTTTCGTAAGCTATGCTTGCTTCTTCACTAAGCTTATGAACACCTCTGTGGACGTTTGCATTGTAATTTTCATAATAATCAACAATTGCCTGGATTACTTGTTTTGGTTTTTGAGTTGTTGCAGTTGAGTCTAAATAAACAAGAGGTTTTCCATTGATTTTTCTTTTCAATATTGGAAAATCTTCTCTGATTTTATTTGTGTTTATTACATTTTTCATATTTGTATATTAGTTTCTTTGGGGTAAGCCTTAGACCTTTCTTTTCTAAAGAAAGGGATTAGGTCTTCTCTGATTTTTTTAACATTTATTGAGCTCATACACCTATTCCTCTGTTTAATTTTTTTGATATTGATTGCCTTGCATTTTTTCTTAGATCCTTTACATCAATTTTCCTTATTAGAGGATCGAAAAATGCCTCGATAATTTTTCTTTTAGCCTTTTCCTCATCAAGACTCCTTGACATTAAATAAAAAAGTTTTTCATGGTCTATTTGTCCAATTGTTGTGCCATGTGAGCATTTAACGTTGTTGTTATCTATCTCTAGGTTAGGGACAGCATCTGCCTCAGCGTGCTCTGAAAGTAAAAGTGTGTCCTCTTTCTGGAAGCCTGTTGAGTTTGGTGCATTTTTATGTATTTTTACAAGGCCTCTGTATATTGCTTTTGAGTGCTGGTTTAGGGCCCCGCGTGTAACCAAGTCTGATGTTGTATAGGGAGCCTGATGATGAACATTTAATGTAAGATCTAATTGCTGTTTTCCAGAGCCGAAGAAGAATGTCATTGTTTTTGTTCCAGATCCTTCTCCTGCCAACCATGTAGAAACATCTGACTTGCAAAGGCTTCCGCCTAAATCACAGACAACCCAATTTATTGAGCTATCCTTTTCCAAGACAGCTGTTTTCTTTGAAAATGAAATTACATCAGATAAATGTTGAACGCTTGAGTAATTTATTTGAGATGATTCTTTTCCAACAATTTCCGTTATAGAGCTTCTGTAGTTGTATTTTGATAATTTTGTATCGAAGGTGTTTTCAATAAAGTTAACCTTGCTGTATCTATCGGCAACAATAAGCACATGATCGAAGGAAGAAGGTGAAATGAAAGGGAAGTCAAAAGACAGTGTTGCTTCAACTTGCTTTGGAATATAAACAAAGATACCTCTTTGGAAAAGTGATGCATGAAGTGTTGAGAATTTGTCACTGAAATCGATGTTTTTCAAAAGATGCTGTTTGATTAAATCTTCATGAGTTCTTAGAGCTTCACTAAAATTAGAAACTATTATTTTTGGATTGTTTTGGATATGTAACTTTTCTATGTGAGGGAGGGAAAGTTTTTCAAAATCCAAAACAGATGGATCTAGGTTTATTCCAAGGCCGTAAACAAAGTTTGGTTTTGGTAGGCTCTCATATGCATCCCAAGCCTTCAGTCTAAATGTTTTGAGCCAGCTTGGTTCATTGTTTTGATTGGACAATTCTTCAACTAGTTCTCTGGAAATTTTTTCAGAAATTATTGTCTTTTGCATACTTAACCTAAAGAACCTGTCATTTCTAGAGCCATTAGCCTATTCATTTCAACTGCATATTCTAGTGGGAGCTCTTTGATAATTGGTTCGATAAAACCAGAAACAATCATTTGGATTGCTTGTGTTTCAGGTATGCCTCTTGACATTAAGTAGAATATTTGATCCTGGGAAATTTTTCCAACAGTTGCTTCGTGTGCGACATCTGATTTGTTTTCATTTATTTTCATGTATGGAAATGTGTTTGTTTTTGAGTTATCATCCATCATCAAGGCATCACACTGTATGTTTGACTTTGCACCCGTCGATCCCTTTTTGATTTCCAAATGGCCTCTATAAGATGTAACTCCGCCATCGACGCTTATTGATTTTGATTTTATTGTTGATGAAGTGTTTTTTGCTAAATGGTAGACTTTTGCTCCTGTATCTTGGTTTTGGCCTTTGCCTGCGAAGGCTATGGCTAAATGATCTGCTCTTGAATTTTCACCTTTAAGGACAGAAGCTGGATATAGCATTGTGGCACATGAGCCCATGTTTGCACCTATCCATTCTACAAACCCATCTTTTTCAACAACTGCTCTTTTTGTGTTTAAATTGTATGTATTTTTTGACCAATTTTCAACAGAAGAGTATCTAAACCTTGCGCCTTCTTTCACAAACACCTCAACACAACCTGCGTGCAGGGAATTTTCATTGTATATTGGTGCACTGCAGCCTTCGATATAAGAACCTTGTGCGCCTTTTTCTATGATAATTAAAGTGTGTTCAAACTGTCCCATTTTTTCTGCATTCATTCTGAAATAAGCTTGGAGAGGGAAATCAACTTTGACTCCTTCTGGGATGTATAAGAAAGTTCCTCCAGACCAAACAGCCCCATGCAAAGCTGCAAACTTGTGAAGTTTTGGCGAGACACACTGAGTCATGAAATATGGTTTAACTAATTCTGGATATTTTTCAACTGCTTCATCCATGTCTAAAAATATGACGCCTTTATCTTCCCATTCTTTTTTCAGGTTGTGATATAAAGTCATGCTTTCGAACTGGGCACCTGCGCCTGCTAGGTATCTTTGCTCTGCTTCTGGTATACCTAGTTTTTCAAATGTATTTTTGATTTCTGGAGGAAGATCCTCCCATTTTTTTGAATTCTTTTTTGCGTCTGCTTTTGCGTAATAGATTATTTTTTCTGTGTCAAGTTTGGAAATATCAGGCCCCCATGTTGGGGTTTCTAGTTGGTGGAAATATTCCAAGGCTTTTAGCCTTTTTTGAAGCATCCAATCTGGTTCATGCTTTTCTTTAGAAATAAGTCTGACTACGTCTTCTGTCAACCCTTGCGGAGCTACATATTCATATTTGCTCTCTGTTTTTTTGTCCAAAGCTTCCCTGACTTTTTGGCTGTATGCAAGCTCCTGCTGGTTTTCCATAAACTATTCCTGAATTATTTTTTTTAATTGAACTAAACCTGGTTTTAAAGTCTTGGCCTCAAAACACACTGAACATCCCTGTGGCACTTCATCATATAGCATGTGGATTTGGCAAACAGTGAGGTCTTTTTCACATTCTGAGACTATTTTGTAGATTTCTGTGAACACATCGCTGTTTTTGCTTAGAATGTTTTCGACACTTTCTTTGATCATTGATTTTATGTGGTCGTTTAGTTTGACTTCAGCTGCACGCCTGTCTTTCATATAATTTGAAACAGCTGCTTCTGTCAAACCAAGTTTGTCTGCTGCTTTTTTTTGAGACAATCCTTTTGCAATCAATTCTTTTACAAATTCCCTTCTTATTGTTGGGATGATGTACCATGTTGCGATTTCCTGTGGGAGTTTTTTTAGCATTCTTTTCACCAATTGAATTTGAATACTGTTTTTCTTTGTGTACGGTGGACTTTCTTCTTTTGAGAAAGAAAGGCTAGCAAGTTTTAATAGTTATTAAAAGTTCGTTTACGTTCTATATTTAGACTAAAGGTTTTAAATACTTAACAATGAAAAGTCCCCAAATTCAGAAATATATAACAGTGTTATAATCAATAGCTTACTATTATAAAGTAGCTACTAATAAGGTTTATAAAGGTTAAAATTAATTAGTATCGGTTTTGAGGTTGAAATGAAAATCAGAAAATTAGTTGTTGAAGAACCAAAAATAATAGAAGGGGTTTTGGTTAGTAGAGATCGTGGGTTTGCTGGTGGAGATATTGAGATATCACCAACCGCTAGAGTGGTAGCTACTGTTAATGGTAACATGACATCTTACACTCTTGAAAGCTATGATAGAGCATCTTCCTTTAGAGGACCTGTCTATTGCCCTTTACCAGAAAGAATTTATCCAAGAGTAAGAGTTACTGAAACAAGAGAAAGGGAAACCAAAAGAAATGATAGAGAATATGTACAATCTGGTTTTGTAACAACAATTGTTGAAGATTTAGATCAAGGCACTAAAACAGAAAATCGGGTTCTAGATTTTGTGAACAGTGGATATGCTTTTTGGAATAGAATTGTGAGAGGAACTTTGGAACAACTTCCATCGGAGCAAGCAAGGGAAAAACTGAAAAAAAGAAAAGATCCTATTGAGGACGCAGTTGTTCTTGGAATAAGAAGCTTGAATGGAAGATGTTTGATTCCAATTATTTTTTATCCAGACCGAGAAGTATCAATACCACAAGAAGCTTACGGTCACAGAGTTCATTTCCAAGAAGGTATGTGGAACCACGATATAGATGGTCTTGGCAACGATAGGAGTTTTGACCAACTGCTTAGAGACTTAGAAACAGGAAAAGATTATTCAGGTGGAGCAGACCACGAAATGTTAAGTCCCAGAAGACTTGAAAGACTAAGACAACAAGCAAAAAAATTTAGTAAAAAATCAGGCATTAGATTTTAGTTTTGTATGTCCAAACCTCAACCTCTGTCTTACAGAGAACTAATTGCACCAAAGAGAAGATATGGACCAAAAGTTTTGACACCTGAAGATATTCCAATCCATCCACATGTTTACAATAATCCCTTTTCTTATACTCCCGAATTTACTCGAGAAGTTTTGGGAAGAATAAGAGAATCAATGATAGAAGATGATAGGACTATCAGAGAAGTTTTAGGTATAGAAACGGGATTTGAAATTCAGAATGATTGTCTCATAGCTAGATCAGTTGAAAGGGAGTACACACGCCCCGATGGAACAAAAAGAAAAACCACAACACCTGAACACCGACTTGATTATTCCTTTGTTCATTTTTCTCCAAATCCAGGAAAACTTGAAACAGGTGTTTCTATTGGCAGTGCGAACATTGATATAGTTCCGCATTTGGCTTGTCATATTCGATTAGAAGTAAGTCTAACAGAGGCACATCCAATGTCGCCAGAAAGGTTGGAAGAATATGCATATGCATCTGACCTGAATTTAAGGGTTCCCCAAATACATGCTTGGTATAGACACAATTTAGATGATGCATCAGCCACTGCTCTGCATTTCTTTAGAAACTTCGCAATTCTGTTCAACAATTTAGGGCTTGAAGTTGTTTAGATCTAAATTTAAAACTTCCTTCTAATTTTGTACATGGTTCATCCTCAGACATTCCACGGAGTAATTGGAAGTATTTTGAAAGACGTAGTAGATTGGGAAGGAAATCCTTTAGATTTCTCCCAACCAACACTCAGAGGTATTGGAAGATACCACAGAGCAAACGAAAGAGAACAATATCCTGTGCTTTTTGATTTGGATCTTGGTGTTGATCTTTCTGTGATAAAAAATCCAGCTGCATTTACTGGTTTGCAATATGTGCTTGCAGAAGCTGTTTACAATTCAATCAAAGCATACAGAGACTCTGAAAAAAACACAGGTGTTTTGAGAGAAGGAGGGGTAAGAATTCTTGCATACGAAACAAGCAATGATTATAGGATAGAAATCCAAGACAGAGCAGGCGGTGTTTCCAAAACAACTGCAGCAACTGGAATGCCTGGTGAACAAACAATTAGAAGAACTAGAGAAAAGAAAACAGGTGGTGGACTTGGTTTTCAGGGAATGAGAACAATGCTACCAAAACTTGGCGGCCGCTACGAAGTCAGCCACATAAAAGAAGACGAACAGATTATTGGAACAAATTTGACAATTGTGATTGCTAAAACCTAACAAAATCAAACAAATTTTTCCTGTTCAAAATTTTGCTTTTCTTTGAATAGTTTTCAATTCCAATTCTTGAAACAGAATTAATAAAATTCAAAGCTTCTTGTTTTGTTGGGAATTTTCTAGATTGTTGACGCATTGCATTCCTTACGTTTTCCCTAACTTGCCATACTCCTAAAGGTACAGTGTACCCATCTCCAATTTCTCTAAACACAACAACCTTAGCCTGCTTTTTTATTTTCTCCAAATACTCCAAAATTCCAATCCTAGAAGCATAATATCCTCCTGCCTGGAGCGAAGCATATTCTTTCCTTCCTTCATATGGTTCATATTCTTCTATTATTTTCCCTTCTGTTGGCTTGTACCAATTGCTTTGTGGTGCCCATGTCTCAAAATTCTCAAATTCCCAAGAACCTGGTATCATTAAAACAGTGAAATTGTTGTCCATATAACTGGATTGGAAAACAAAATAATTTGAGATCTCAGAATAATCTTTTATTTTTTTAATGAGCTGCTTTCCAACAATGTCGTCAGTTGCAGTTATTGACCACCTCGTTGGCACAAGCTTTTGTTTTTTCTCCTTTCCCAAAATTCCAGCAGACAAAATTGTTGTTATTTTGTATACATCTTGGTTTTGTTCATACAAAAGATAGGCTGCTTCTGCTGCCTTTAGATCGTCCCTAACTATGCTTTCAACCTTCGGTTTGATTTTTGTGTTTTGTGTGAGCCTCATTTTTTCTAAATTTCCAACAGGGCCCATTGGCTGACTTTGTTCAGACAATACAAAATTGAAAAATGGTTTTTTCTTGAAAAATATTTCAGTCTCAGTTGGCTTCTCGGCCAGCGCAAGTTCTTGGTTCTCCTCAATAAACCTAGATTTTGAAAAAATATTTTCCTTCTGTTTTGATCTCAGCAAAAAAGACCTCATTTGGATTATTTGGCCATAGTCCATCCCAAACCATTTTGTTGGGTCATCTATTGATTGGCTAGTTGGAGAATTTTCAGATGTTGAAATATTGTTTTCCAAGGACGACAAAGGTCCAACATACACATTTGGATAAAAGTTATGGCCCACAAACACAGACACAGAAGGCCCGAAAAATTCCTGTTTCAATTTTTCAGAAATCTGCTTTTCAATCTCATACATTTTTGGAAGAGGGTAGCTTTTGTGTATGCAAAAAGGGCGCAGATTTTCACAAACTGGACAGGCTGGAACCATCATTTTTAAGATTTGTTTACAGAAGATAAAAACCTAACTAGAGGAGCTTTCCAATTTTCCGATAAGTTTTAGATCAGCTTATAAAACTTATTTTCAATTTTCAATATGGCAGAACTATCAAGAAGGGAAAAAGTTTTTGTTGGAATGTCTAAGGAAGATTATTTGAAAATTGAACATGGATTGCCAATACCGCCACAGTTTACACAAGGGGATCCTGTTAGGCTTCTTATAATGGATGCACAGGAGCATCCAGACCGAGATTATTGGGAAGATGCCAGAAAACGAGCATCAGAAAGATATGAAGTTCCAATTGAGAAACTGCGTTTGTATAGGGAAGTTGTAACTATTGAACAAATTGAATAGAAGTTTCTATAAACTTTTCAGTGCGGAATTCTATAGAATCTTTTTATTTTCTTTTTACAATTTCTGGTATGCATTTTGTTCCAGTGACTGCAGCGATTGAGAAAGATGGAAAATTTCTTCTAGTTAAAAGAAGCGAAAAAGAATCAAACTATCCTGGAAAATGGTTATTTCCTGGAGGAAAAGTTGAAAAGCAAGAAGATGCTTTGCAAGGACTGCTGAGAGAAATAAAAGAGGAAACTGGACTGGAAGTTGAAGACAAAGCAGCGATGATCAGGACATATTGGTTCACAAGGTCTGACGGAAATAATTCTTTAGGGTTTAATTTTGTTTTGAAATGGAAATCAGGTGATGTTGTCCTTGGCGAAGATCTTGAAGATTTTGCATGGGTTGCTCCAGAAGACGTGGGAAAATACGACACAATAAAAGGCTTCCCTAACATGCTGAATCTTGCCAGAGAATTCATTGAAAAAGATTTGCTTTTCCCAATCAGCAGGATGTCACATGGGGTAAACCACGAGAAGGTACAGAAAATAAAAACTTAAATATATTTAATTTTACCAATAAGTCTGCAAAACCTATAAATATAAATCTTAGAAATAATGTACACATATGTCACGATGCCCTTATTGCAATTCAAATGTAGATAAGAATTGGGAATTTTGCCCAAGCTGCGGTTCCCATGTACAGGTAAAGCGCGATGTTTTCTCAGACATGTTTTCAAAAGTTTTCGATGATTTCAAGGAAATGAACAAGGTTTTTGAAAGGGATGTTGAAGCAATGGATTTGTCACCTTGGTTTAGAAGGCCTAAAGGCTCTGGATTCTCAATAAAAATAGTTACAAGTGGAAAAAACCCACCAAAAGTTTCTGTGAGAACATACGGCGATGTTGACCAGAACAGGATCAAGAAAGAAGTCTATAATCAGCTTGGAGTGCCTGGACAAGTGAAAGAAGAAAAGATAAACCAGGATGAATATTTGGAAGTAAAAGAGAAAAAAAGAAACGCGCCAAAAGTGACAGAAGAAGCAAAGGCAGATGTGCGAAGAGTTGGAGATAAAGTTATTGTCGATTTACAGCTTCCTGGAGTGAAAGCAGATGACATAGAAGTAAAAGAGCTTGAAAGCTCAGTTGAAGTAAAAGCAAATGTTGGTGATAAGGCTTATTTCAAAATTCTCACAAAACCAAAAGACTACAATTTATTTAACCAAAATTTCAAAAACGGGGTTTTGCATTTGGAATTTGCTTAACTTTGAAATTTTCTTTAGTTTTTAGAAGTTTTAGAATTACTTTCAAAAAATTTTTAGAAAACGCTTAACTTGCCTGCTTTTGTTTATCTGGTCTAGTTTCGTAGAAATGCAATAATCTAGCTGCTTCCTCTTCAGGATGTTTGTCTCTATAATCCTTTATCTTAGCTTCTGTTCTTTCTAATTTTAATCTTGCTTCTTCTTCGGGGTGCCTATTATTATAATCCTGAATTACATCCTTTGTTCTTTGTAGTTCTGATTTTGCTGCTGCCTTTTTAGTTGGACTTGCTTTGTGAACCTGTTCTTCAAGTCTAGCCCTTAGAGCCAATAATTCTGTGTATTGATCAAGAGAATATCTCCCATCACTATCGGGCTCGCCTACATCTTCTGGTTTTTCTATAATTCTCAATCTTCCAAAAACACTTGTTGCATATGTCATAAAATCTTAACATATTCTTGTCGTCCTTTGTGCGATTTTTCTCATTTCATCCTCGTATTGTGGGAAGCTTGTTATAACTCTACCAACTGCTTCTATTTGTTTTCTTAGCGAAGGGTGATCGGATGGAAGAGCATCATGCAATCTTTTTTGCAAGCTTGCCTGAATTCCTCTAAGTCTATAAAATCTTTCGTTGCTATATTCCCATTTTGTATCTTCTCCTCTGTAATCTGCCATAATTAACCTCTCCTTGCAGCTGCTCTTGCAAAATTCCTATATAGATCTCCTCTGTTTGGAAATTCATCTATCTGTCTACCCACAGCTTCTAGCGATCGTCTTATTTGATCGTTAGGAGCAGCATCTAGCTCTTGTTGCAAACCAAATCTTAATTCCAAAAGCCTGTTAAATCTGTCTTGACCATATCTTGCTTCTTGGTTTTGTCCTCTGTAATCTGTCATAGTTTTGTCACCTGATAATAGTGAATTTGTGTATTTATAAAGGTTTTGGTATTTGTATAACACTGTTATATATAATTTACAATAATTCAAATACACTCTCAATATCTTTCAGCCATCTCTAAAAAGTGTTCTGGTGATGTAAGTGCATATCTTGCTAATTTTGCATCAACCAGGTTATGTAGTTGCCTTACTGATCTTATTCCAGTAAGCGAACCGCTTTCTAACCTTTCGTGTGTAGATCTCCAAACTCTTCTCATTGTATCGAATTGATCTTGTGTATATTCCATAATGATACCCTACATTATAGTATCAGAAGTTTAAATACTTAACTCTTTTTCGAGCAAAATGACAAAAACACAGAAAAAATGGACAACAATTTATCTAAAAGTAAAAATAAAATAAAAAAAGAGAAGAAGAACCTATTTTTTTGCCTTTTTCTTAGCAGGTTTCTTTTCTGTTTCTTCTTCTTTTTCAGGCTCTTCAAGCTCTTTTGAAGATTTTAGTTCATCAGCTTGTAGCCAGACTAAAAAGACTCCGATCAAAATCAAGAACGCAGGAATCATCCCTGTTAGGACAGTTACCAAAGATTGAACCCAATACCATTGTACTCCCCAAGGTTGAAGTTGAGGCACAAAGAAAAGACCCAATCCTACGACAACTAATATGATTCCTAGAACAATACCAGCTGCTGGATGCATATTTTTGTCTCCTATCTCATTAAATGAGAATAATATTATTAGTTGCAACTTATTTAAATAAGAGTGGATTTTCAAATGTCACTGTCTTGCAAGCTATTTAAATAATCTTCCACTAAAGTTATATTCAATTTATGAAACACTTTGAAGAGGCTTGGAGAAATCCATCTGAAGAGCAACAGGCAATATACAAAGACAGAGTAAACTCTTGGAAAAGAGGAGAAGGATTTGTGAAAATAGAAAAGCCAACAAGATTAGAGAGAGCACATGCACTTGGATACAAAGCAAAGCAAGGATTTGTTGTTGTCAGAGCTCGAGTCCCAAAAGGAGATAGAAAAAGACCTAAAGTAGCAGGCGGTAGAGTTCCAAGTAAAGCAGGTAGATTTTTCTCAACATCAAAATCAAAGCAAAGGATTGCAGAAGAAAGAACAGCAAGAAAATACACAAACTTAGAAGTCTTGAATTCTTATTGGGTTGCTGAGGACGGAAATTTCGCATGGTATGAAGTCATCCTTGTTGATAAATATCATCCAGCAATCAAAGCAGACCACAAACTAAATTGGATTTGCAATCCACAACACACAGGCCGTGTATTTAGAGGAAAAACATCTGCAGGCAGAAGAGGTAGAGGTCTACATAAAAAGGGTAGAGGTACAGAAAAAATAAGACCTTCTCTGAGAGCACATAAAAGATTAGGTAAATAAAAGCATCTTTTTCTAAATATTCTCATGACAGATGTTAGAATAAGAGAAGCTAATCAAAAAGATTTCAAAACAATTCAAGAATTAAATCAGCTTCTTTTCCATTCAGACTTTGAATTTGATAAAACCCTGAAACTTGATTGGCCAAAATCTAAAATAGGAATCCAATACTACAAAAAGCGATTAAAGTCAAAAGATTCCTGCGTTTTTGTTGCAGTTGTTTTTGGCCAAACAGTTGGCTATCTTATTGGAAACATATCAGAACTGTCTCGTACAAAAACATCGAAAAGATAGGAGAGTTGGAAAACATGTTTGTTTTGGAAAAATATAGAAGCTTGGGAATCGGTTCCAAACTCGTTGCTGCTTTTTTCGATTGGTGCAAAACCAAGAAAATTACAAGGATTAGGACAGAAGCTTCTTTTGAAAACAAAAAAGCAATAGATTTCTACAAATCCAATGGATTCAATGAATATAGCCTAGTTCTAGAGGGGAATATTTAGCCTGTAATCAATTTTAGTAAAATTCCTATCTCTGCGTAAATTTAAATCTAACTGTCCCAAATATGGTATAGGGTTATGAAATATAAAATGGTTGCTTTTGGTTTGGGTACATTGGTTAATTTTGGCAGCACAACAAATGCTTGGGATTTTGTAAGGTCTAAATATAGCCTGCCAAACTTTTGGCAAGAATATTTGAACAGGAAAATCAGCAGACAAGAAGCAAAGCTTCAAGAATACAAAGCTTGGAAAGAAAACGGAGTCAAAAAAGACAAGCTGTTGATGGAATTTAAGAAAAACACAAAATTCGTTGATGGTGTCAGGGAAGCTTTCACTGCAATTAAATCAAAAGGCTCTGTTCCTGTTATACTTTCTGATTCACCTTTAATTGTTGTTGACGATGTTGCTGTAATTGTTGGCGCAAAATACACATCAGGCAACAAAATATTTTTCGACAAAGATGGATATGCTTATGACACTGTTCCAACTCATCCAGGACCAGATGGAAGGGTTTCTAAACACTTGGCTTTGAAAGATTTCGCTGAAAAAGAGGAAATAAAATTGAACCAAATAGCAATTGTAACAAGCAATCCAGAAGATATATCTTTGTTCAGACTTTTGGGATTTTCAATTGCTTTTAATCCTCAGTCACCTGATTTGAAAAGATCTGCAAACATCACTGTTCATTCAAAAGACCTTTCTGAAGTTGTGGACTACTTATAAAATATTTTTAAACTAAACCACATTTTATTCTATCGGGTCTATAGTCTAGTGGCTAGGACGTGACCTTCACAGCATCTTTTTAAAAAAGCTAAACCAAAAAAGGCGTGAGATTGGTTGAGATCCAGGTTCAATTCCTGGTAGACCCATGAAACAATTTAAAGCATCGTATATATTCTAATACAAGTGGGCCTATAGTCTAGTGGCAGGACACTCGCTTGACGGCACCTTTTCAGTGGATTTAGTTCACTAAAATGTCAGAATGCGAGGGGTTTTGGTTCAATTGCTACTCTTTCTTTAGAAAAGAAAGGATACCGTCCAGAAAGAAACTATTATACAAACACGGTTGGTTCAAAAACCAAGCGGAAAATCCGAATAGGCCCATTTCCTAATACTGATATGAGTTTCGAAGACGAAGTTAGAAAGGCGAGTTTTAAGGGAATAATAACAGGTGCAATAATATCAGCTTTCGGTTTTTTGGTTGCCTTGCAATGGAACACTGCTCTGATCGAAACCATTAACACTCTTTTTCCACAAAATGATAGTCTCTTTTACAAATATCTTCTAGCTATAGCTATAACAATAATAGCATCAATTGGTGCATATATTTTAGTAAGATTACAGAAGAGAACCCTAATCAACATAAAAACTCTCTCTAAACATTTAAAAGACTCAAAAATCTAATTCTAATGATCAGTGGAAGGCGTAAAAAATTGCAAGCAACAGCGCAGCAGTTTTTAGCCTCCTGTTTTGATTGACCTTTTAGGATAAAAGGTCATGCTCCTGTCGTCTAGTCCGGTCCAAGATTTGTGAAAATCGACGATGGATATTGGGTTTTCAAGCTCTCTTGAAAAATGCTAGGCAGAAATGCCAATGAGCGAAATTCCCCAACGACCCGGGTGCTATCCTTTCTTTAGAAAAGAAAGGATACCGTACCCAAAGAAACTACTATACATACAAAATATGTATACCGTTTCTCTTTTGGCACGGTAGGTTTTCTCTTTTTGAAAGAGAAAAGCTAGCCGGGAATTCAAATCCCGGCGGGAGCATTTTTTTTCTTTTAATCAATATAAATAGCACATATCCATTATTTCTAATACTTGCGGAGATACCCAAGTGGCCAAACTTTGGGGCTTGAGGGGCTGGCCTTAGGAGCCAGTGGCTTAGTGCCTTCGTAGGTTCAAATCCTACTCTCCGCATCCACAAGTTTTTAGAAAAAAGGTCAAATATGAAAGCATACATCTCAACCTGTATCTTAGGCGTCTTAGCCTTTGATGAAAAAGGAAGTTTGATTAGCTATAAGCTTTTTGAAAAAAATCCAGAACAAATAGCAAAAAAACTGGCTTCAGAATCTGCAGAAGAAAAGGAAGTTGCTGAAAACCTAAAAAACCTTGGATACACAGATCTTGTTTCAGACAGGAAAATAGAAATAAGCGGAGTGAATTTTGTTGTTCAAAAAGATAATTTAGCTTCTAAATTAACAAGGGAAAAGTTAAGGGATTTCTCAAAAGACCTGGATTTTGCAGACAATATGGAACTCAACAAGCTTTTGAGTCAAGTGAACACAAACCTAACAAAAGAGAAGATAAAAAAGCAAAAGAAAGACAAGATTTTAGTTCAGGCAGTTGGCGTAGTTGGTGAAATCGACAAAACTTTGAATGTTTTTTCTGAAAGGCTTATAGAATGGTATGGTCTTCATTTCCCTGAATTACAAAGAACACTAAACTCAAATGAAAAATATTCTGAATTTGTTTCTTCTTTTGGCGAAAAAGAAAATGCAGCAGATGAGAGGTTGAAAAAATTAGCTGAGAAATCTTCTGGAATGGATTTTTCCAAAAAAGATATAGAGAATATAAAAATATTTTCAGATGAAATAAATAGGCTTTTCAAAACAAGAGAACAGGTATCAAAATATGTCGAAAACCTATGCTCTGAAATCCTTCCGAACACAGCTGCTGTTGCAGGGCCTTTGCTTGCTGCTAGACTGATCCAACTATCAGGAGGATTGGAAAAATTGTCTCGTATGCCCTCTTCTACAATACAATTGATAGGCGCAGAAAAAGCTTTATTTAGACACTTGAAAGGACAGGGCAAATCACCAAAGTTCGGCGTGATTTACTTCCATCCTCTAATTCAACAAGCACCAAACGAAAAAAGAGGAAAGATCGCAAGATTGATCGCAGCTAAGCTAAGCTTGGCCTCTCGTTTAGATGCATATTCTGAGAAAAACGAAGGCGAAAGAATGAAAAAAGAACTAGAAGAAGAAGTCAGGAGAGTTTAGGATTTGAACAGTTTTTTCTTAAAATCATCTAATTTGTTTTCGAACTTCATCCTAAAAATCTCGTTTGCAAGCTCTTTTCCCCTAAACTTTGGTGAATCTACAATTTCCAAAAATTTTTCAAATGTTACAAGTTTTGTCTTGATCTTTTCACCTGAATCAAGCTTTGGTTCCCCTACTTTTTTACAATTCCTTGCAACGAAAAGATGTATTGTCCAATCGAGTTTGTAGAAACCTGTATATTGAGAAATCAGTTCCCAATCATTTGATTCAAATCCAGATTCCTCTAAAAGCTCTCTTTTAGCTGCTTTTAGAACAGGTTCGTTTTTTTCAAGCCTCCCACCAAAAACACTATAAAAAGTCCCTGAACCCGGTTGCTCCTGTTCACAAACTAATATTTTTTCCCCAACTACTGGAATAATTGATGCATTGTCTTGTCTCTTCAAACACTCAAAGGTCTCATAAGAACCGTCAAACATTTTTTGTTTCCATTGGTAGACATCGAAAACTATTCCTTTGAAAACTAGCTTTGCTTCTTTGGGTATTTTCATATGTTTATACATTTATAGCGTTGTTGGTTATATTGTTATATGGTTTTTATGGATCAAATATTCGATTGTGTTTTCAGAGAAGGAAAGAGACTTTTCACAAAAAATCTTGTTCCTGGAAAAAGAGTTTACGGTGAAGAATTGGTAAAAAAAGGAAAGGAAGAATTCCGCTCATGGGATCACACAAGGAGCAAGGCAGCTGCAGCAATTGCAAAAGGACTTCAAAACTTTCCAGTAAAAGAAGGACAGAAGGTCTTATACCTCGGCGCTTCTTCTGGAACGACAGTTTCCCACATCTCTGATATAGTTGGAAAAGAAGGCGCAGTTTATGCAGTTGAAATTTCAGAAAGGTCGATGAGGGATTTGAATTTGGTCACAGAGCATAGAGGAAACATCATACCAATACTTGCAAATGCGAAAACACCAGAAGAATATTCTTGGGTAGAACCTTGTGATATCGTGTATCAGGATGTTGCCACAGAAGATCAAACAGAAATTCTTATCCGCAACTGCGAAAAGTTTTTGAAAAAAGGCGGCTTCGCACTTTATGCCATAAAATCAAGATCAATAGACGTGACAAAAGAACCAAAGGAAATTTACAAGCAGGAAATAGAAAAACTAAAACAATTTTTTGAGGTTGTTGAAAAGAAGGAACTTGATCCATTTGAAAAAGACCATATGTTTTTGGTGTTGAAGTGGAAATGAATTTATGAAAATTGAAGCACTAAAACAAGAAGACATAGACGAAATTGTTAAGCTCAAAGCTTCTCTGTTCAACTACCATTTAAAAATAGACAAGTTCTACAAACCAAGAAAAGGCTTCAGGGAAATGTATAAAAATCACATGGAAACAGCCCTTCATTCTGAAACTCATAAGATTTTTGTTGCAAAAGAAAACCAAAAAATACTGGGTTTTATAGAAGGTAGCATAACTCAGATATCAAATTTCTTTGAGAAAAATGTCTTAGGTTGTGTTTCTGAAATCTTTGTGAAAGAAGAACACAGGCAAAAAGGTGTTGCAAAAAAACTTCTAGAAAACTTGCTAAAATGGTTCAAATCAAAGAGAATAAAAACAATTGAGGTTGTTGTTGATTCTAGAAACAAAAAAGCTATAAAAGCTTGGGAATCTCTTGGATTTGTGGAATATCAGAAAAAGCTGAAGCTTGTTGTTTGACAGAACCTTTGAACTCCAAAACCCTGAATTGATTCTCTTGCAATCTCAATGAAATAAATTCATAAGCCCTTAACATCATTGAATTATGAAGCTTCACTTCAACTGTATAGGTGTTGTCTGGGTTGGCCATCAGTATTGTTCCCCTAGAACCTTTCAAAATAGGCCTACCTGAAGGTGATTTAACTTCTTCCAAAATTTCAACTTTATCGTATATTTTTACCATAATATATTATGTCCTAACTAATTTTTATTGATTTCGTTACTCAATCTTTTCCTAAACTTTTCTATATCTGTCACAAACCCACCAGCGGCTTTTTCATGACCCCCACCTCTACCGATTCCCTCAACACATCTTGGGATTATCTCAGACAAATTAACCTTCAATTTAGGCGACCTTATAGACAGCTTCCATCCCTCTTCGTCGTTTTTCGCAATCACAATTACATAATTGGAGTGTCTTTCTGTGATATAATTTGAAATTATAGAAGTTATTCCATAGTTGCTTTTCACTTGGTAGAAAACAATTTTGCCGTCTATTTCTTTTTTCTTCTCAAAATCTTCCAAAACACTTGCTATTTCTACATCTATTTGTTTCCTCCATTCATTCAACCGATTGTCTTTTTCAAAGTCCTCGAATTTTCTGGATTTTTTAAAAACACTCAAAACATGTTTCAATCCATCCATTCCACTAGAAATTATCGCAGAGTAAACTGTTTTTGATGCATCACCAAGCCTTGTTTTGAATATATCTTCGCCTTTCATCAATTGAGGATAGGACTCTTTACATTTCTCAATGAACCCAGGATTTGTTTTATGTCCAAAATCAGATATTGTCCCTATTGCAGCAATCCATCTATCTTTTTCATTTTCAAATTCCAGACCTTTGAGGACATCGAAAACCATCAAGCTCGCAGGCACATATGAATCTTCTTTTTCAAAACGTGGGTTAATGTGAATAAATCCATGCTTGTTCATATCCCTTGTAATTTTGTGGTGATCTATTATGCAAAACTTTGTGTTTTTCAACATATTTTGCAGATCAATCAGACCCTTCCACTCCTGATCAATAGATAGGTCAACAAAAACAACAGTTTCTGGTTTTTTCCTTTGCAAATAGTCTAAGAACTCAGGATATAAATGTGGATCTTTCAACGCATATGTGTCAGCATCTATATGTTTCAACATTTGAGCAGCAGAACAAGTGCCGTCAACATCCATGTGGTGGACAATAATTATTTTTTTAGATTTTAGCAAATCCTTTAAAATCAAGTAATCCATAAATTAGGCTCCTTCAAAATTAATTTTCACTTTTCTTCCGTCGAGGTCTAGTTCACCCTTTTCTTTTTTGAGCAAACCTATTTCAACAGAAACAGCGCCAACACCTTCTAAAAGGTCCTTTTCATATTTTTTAATTATCAAATCATCTGCCTTTGAAGGCTCCAAATACAAAGCAATTTTATCGCTTACATTTAGTTTTTCCTCTTTCCTTAAAATTTGGACTTTTCTTATCAATTCTCTTATAAATGCTTCGTCCTCTAGCGGTTCCCCAAGGTCAATTTTCCCAAGATCAAACTCTTTTTCCTTTGCTTTTCCAAACCTCACCTCTTTGACATTACCCATAACTTTTATCACATCTTCTACATCTTTTATTTTTCCTTTCACTTCATCTGCAACATCCAAAACAACATACGAAACAGGCCACCTTAACTTTATTTTCTTATCAGACCTTAAACTATGAATTGTTTCAATTATTGCGTCTGTGTATTTCATTCCTTCTTCCAAAATAGGTCTGACCATTTTTCCGTTTTCAGTTGGCAAATTTTCTAGATGAACAGATTCTGTTTTCATATACAAATCAGTGTAGATTAGGTCTGTTATGTGCGGACATATTGGCGCAAGAAGTTTTAGTGTATTTTCCAAAACAAATGACACTGTAAGCTGAGCAGCCTCTTTGTCTTCGCCTTCGTAGAAATGTGATATCCTATCTCTTATTATTTTTATATAAGATCTTGAAAAATCATTTAAAATAAAATCCTTCAGGGACAAAACATATTCATGAAGGTTATAGGCCTCAACTGATTTTTGCTTTTTGACCAAAGAAAAAAGTTTTGACAAGATCCACTCATCTTCTTTTTTTAGTTTTATTTTCTTGTCAAACAAGCCCTGAAGCTCGAATACACGATCGCTTTTTTGGGGCCCATACATTTTCACGAACTCGTAGACATTCCAAAAAACATTGAGTACACGTCCATATTCCTTTAATTCTTCCCAATTCCAATAAAAATCATTCCAAGGTTCTGAGCTTAGAAGGTAAAACCGCATGACGTCTCTTCCGTGTTTTTGTATTATTTCTTCTGGTGGAACAACATTGCCCTTTGACTTTGACATCTTAATACCTTTTGCATCCAAAACCATTCCATGTGTTATGACATTTTTGAAAGGGACCTTGTCGAAAGTTATGACAGAAGTTATTATTTGCGAATTCCACCAACCCCTAAACTGGTCACTGCCTTCTATCTGAAGCTCAGAAGGCCAGAATTTTTTGAATGGGTTTTCAAACCTTGGATAATTTAAAGACGCCCATGTACCAACTCCAGAATCAAACCAAACATCCAAAACATCTGGAATCCTACTCATTTTATTTTTGCATTTTTTACAATCAATTTTTGCATCATCTATTTGAGGCCTGTGGAAATCTATTTCACTTTTTAGTCCTGCTTTCTCACTCAACTCTTTGTATGAGCCTATTACATCTATGTTACCGCAAACACATTCCCAAATAGGAAGAGGGATGCCCCAATATCTCTGCCTTGATACAGGCCAATCACCAAGGTTTTCTAGCCAATTATCAAACCTATCCCTTGCCCATGTTGGGTACCAATTGACTTTTTTATTTTCATCCAAAAGTTTTTGCCTTATGTCAGTCACTTTGAAAAACCATTGAGGCACAGCCATTTGCAACAAAGGCGTCTCACATCTCCAACATGTTGGATAGTCGTGCTCTATTTTTTCTTTTTTTATTAGGGAACCCAGCTCCTCTAATTTTTTAACTATTTCTTGATTTGCATCCCTTGCTTTTTTTCCAGCTAACCATTTTCCTGCTGCAGCAGAATATCTACCATCCATGTTCACAAAAGATAAAATAGGTGAGTTGAATTCTTTCCCAACTAAATAGTCTTCTTTACCATGCCCAGGAGCACAATGAACAAGCCCTGTACCATCTTCTAAATTAACATACCTTGGAGATGTCAAAACTTTGTGTCCGTTTTTCAAGTCATTTAGTTGGTCAACAAAATCTTTGAGTGGATGTGTGTATTCCAAACCTTTTAGGTCTTCGCCTTTAACTGTTTTTGAAATTTTGTATTTTTCTATTTTAAATTTCTCCATCAAAGGTTTCACTAATTCCTTTGCTAAAACAAATTCTTCCTCACCAACTTTTACAAAAGAATATTCGAAAGATGGGTGAACCATAACGCCTGTGTTAGCTGGTAAAGTCCATGGTGTTGTTGTCCAGATCACCAAGAATTTTCCTTTTTCATTTTTCAGTTGGAATTTAACAAAAACAGATTCATCCTGCAATTTTTTGTGTTCTATTTCATTGTACGCAACAACTGTTTCGCATCGAGAACAAACATGAACGGGATATTTGTCTTTGTACAAAAGGCCCTTATCAAAAGCTTTTTTGAATGTATACCAAGCACCTTCTATGTAGAGATTGTTTAAGGTTAGGTAAGGGTTTGACCAATCCATCCACACACCCAAACCATCAAACTGGCTATTCATTACACTTATGTGTTTTGTTGCGAATTCTTTACACTTGTCAATGAATTTTCCTACGCCAAAGGTTTCTATGTCTTTTTTTGAGTTGAAACCAAGCTCTTTTTCAACCTTCACTTCTATTGGTGTTCCATGTGTATCATATCCTGGCTGATCCCACACATCAAAACCTTTCATCCTAAAGAACCTTATGTATGCATCTTTTAGAATTTTGTTCCAAGCAGTGCCCATGTGGATTGCACCGCTTGCATATGGCGGTCCATCCATGAAAAAGAATTTGTTAGCAGAGCTCTTGCTTTTTTCCTGGACCTTGGATTTTATAGATTCATGATCCCAGTAAAGCCTTATCTGCTCTTCAACTGATTGCGGACTGTATTGCGACATATTCCAATAATTATGCACTGAATTTAAAAACTGTCTAATAAGCTATTTATAACCCAACCAAATAAATATACTGATATGTTTAATCAGATGCAGGAGCTGGCTCATAAACCAGTTTCCGATTGTTCTTTGGAGGCACCATGGTTGAAATTCCCGTAAGTGTTAAAAAGCTAAAAGAAGGTACATACGTCACAATTGACGGAGAGCCATGCAAAGTTGTTAGCATGGTCAAATCAAAAGCAGGCAAGCATGGTTCTGCAAAAGTAAGGTTTGATGCAGTGGGAATTTTTGATGATAAAAAAAGATGTATTATAAAACCCGGTTCTTCTGACATGATGTCACCAGTTATTGAGAAAAAAGCTGGCCAAGTTCTTTCTGTTTCTGGAGAAATTGCACAAATAATGGACATGGTTGATTATTCTACTTTTGAAGCAAAGATCCCAGAAGAATTAAAAGGCAAAATCCAACCTGGTGCTGAAATCACATACTGGAAGTTTGAGAGCAAGATTTTGCTGAAAGGATGATCCTTTTCTCAACTTTTTAGGAAAGGGTTGATCAAAAGTTTACAACAAGAAAAGTCTAAGCTTTATCCAAAAGAAAATCTGCATCTATTAGGAAATGGATGCAGAGATGTCTCGTGCCACAATATAACCAAAGAGGCACGACTAATATACAAAAAGATAATGAAAGTTAAAGATCATTCTGCGCGACGCCTGTTTTGATTGCTTCTTTTTTGACAGCTTGCGAAATTTCTTTGACAATGTTTTTGTCAAAAGGATTTGGTATAATCTTGTCCAAAGTTGGTTTTTGCACGCAGTCTGCTAAAGCATAAGCAGCTGCTAGTTTCATCTCAACATTTATTTTTGTTGCTCTACAATCCAAAGCTCCCCTGAAAATTCCTGGATAGCCTAAAACATTGTTTATTTGGTTTGGGAAATCAGACCTGCCTGTCCCAACCACTTTCGCACCAGCCTTTTTGGCGACATCTGGCATTACTTCGGGTGTTGGGTTTGCCATTGCAAAAACAATAGGTTCCCTGTTCATTGATCTTATCATTTCCTCTGATACAATACCTGCCCGCGAAAGGCCTATGAAAACATCTACACTCTCCAAGGCTTCTTTTAAGCCACCTTTTCTATTCTCCCTATTTGTTATCCTTGCAAGCTCTTTCTTGTATTCTTCTATGTCTTCCCTGTCTTTTGAAATTATTCCTTTTGAATCAACAACAATCAAATCTTTTACAGGTGAACAGATTTTTTTGTTCAAACCAAAACAAGTTAATAGCTTTGCCACAGCTGTGCCTGCTGGCCCTGCACCTGAAACAGAAACCTTTAATTCTGCCAAGTCCTTTTTCAAAACTTTCGAGGCATTCAAAAGCGCAGCTAAAACAACGATCGCTGTACCATGTTGGTCATCGTGGAAAACAGGTATGCCAATGTCCTGCAAAGCATCTTCAATCTGGAAGCATCTGGGAGCGGATATGTCCTCTAAATTAATTCCAGAAAAGCTTGGAGATATTGTTTTTATCGCATCAATTATTTTCTCAGTGTCCTGTGTGCTCAAAATAATCGGATATGCATCTACATCAGCAAATTCTTTGAACAAAATACATTTTCCCTCCATCACAGGCAAACCAGCCTGTGCACCAATATCGCCTAAACCAAGCACAGCTGACCCATCAGAAATAACAGCAACTGTATTGCATACATTTGTGTATTTGCAGACCAAATCAGGATTTCTATGTATTTCCTTGCACGGCTCAGCAACTCCGGGAGTATAAGCTAGTTTCAAAGAATTGTGATCTATTTTTACTTTAGATTTAACTTCTAACTTCCCCTTTAATTTTTCGTGAAGAACAAGAGCCTCTCTTTCCAAAGACATAGGAATTATTGTTGAGCGGATAGATAAAGCTTATAATATTTACGCTCTGTATATTCCTATGGAACCTATTAAGGACTTGTCGATCACCAAAAACACAACACTTGAAGAACTGGGAAAAGAATACTTGAAATCAGGTGGATTTGTAGCCAAGAAAATTGGTTCGGGAATACAAATCATGAAGCTGATGTTAACTGATTCCACAAACAGGTTTTTGTCTTTCCCAGCTGCGCCAATTGCAACAGGCACAAGAGGCTTGATAAAGGAGCTTGTGAAAAAAAACCTGTTTAATGTTTTGATCACAACTTGCGGAACCCTAGACCATGATTTTGCGCGATTATGGAAAGATTATTACCACGGTAGTTTTAGCGCAGATGACAGAGAGCTCCATAAAAAGGGTGTGAATAGGCTTGGCAACATTTTTGTGCCAAATGAAAGCTACGGCGACATCATAGAAAAAAAACTCCAACCAATTTTGCAGGACATGTATGATTCAGGACTCACTGAATTAGCAACATATGAGTTTGTTTGGGAACTAGGAAAACGGTTAGAAAATGTCCCAAAAAAAGAGGAATCAATAATTTATTGGTGTTGGAAAAACAAAATTCCAATGGTTATACCAGGAATCACAGACGGCGCATTTGGAACACAGATCATGTTGTTTATGCAGGAACACAAAAATTTCAAAATTGATGTTTTCAAAGATGAAAAATATTTGTCTGACTTCATGTTTGAGGATAAAAAATCTAGCGCTCTGATGATTGGTGGAGGCATAAGCAAACACCACACAATCTGGTGGAACCAGTTTAAAGGTGGTCTAGACTACGCTGTTTACATAACAACAGCACCTGAGTGGGATGGAAGTTTGTCAGGCGCAAGGATTAGAGAAGGCATTTCATGGGGTAAGGTTAGAGAGGATGCCAAATTTATAACAATAGAAGGCGACGCTACAATTATTTTACCTCTTTTAGTTGGGCCTTTCTTGTAATTATCACAAATAAAATTGATTTTCCACAAAATTCCACTTTTGATATTTTAAGTCATACTCTGACGAAAACTATTTAAAGCTTCGGTGCGATTAAATAATCAGTTTTACAAGTAACCTTTGGAGGTGCAATATGAATTTTGAAGATTTATACCCACCAATGATGGAAGAAGACGAAGAAGACGATGATTGGGGAGACGATGAAGAAGGCGAAGAGGAAGAAGAATAATTTTTAACTTCTTCTTTATTTTTTCTTTTTGATTTTATTTATATCGCTACACCAAAATAATAGATGAAATATAAAAGGCTGCCACTTAGGATATTGATTACAGTTTTGGTTGCAATAGCTTTTTTTGATATTAAAAATCTCTATGCACACTTCTATTCATATTTAACAGGAAACATAATTACAGATGTAATAACAAAACAATGGCACATAGCTGTCATAAGCATAATTATTTTTATCGCATTTTTCCTTCCTCTATCATTTAGGCGAAAGGCTAAGTGGGCTGAATATGGATTGGTTAGCGCATTTTTTGTTTCGCTCTTTGTGGAGATGTATGGCATTCCACTAACAATTATTTTTGCATCAAAGTATTTCTACACAACAAATATATCCTTACCAAATGTCATTCAGTTTAATGCTTTTGGTGTTGGGTTTGGGATGGATTTCGGAATGGTATACGGCCTGATCTTGATTTTAATGGGGATGATATTGATTGGTTTCGGTTGGATAACACTTTATAAAAATGTTAAAACTCAGACAGTTGTGACAAAGGGTATATATTCATATTCCAGACATCCTCAATATCTTGGTTTCATTTTGATAATTTTGGGCTGGTTTGTTGCTTGGCCAACAATATTAACGCTTATATTTTCCCCAATACTGATCTACAAATATATTTCAGTTTCCAGAAAGGAGGAAAAGGAAGTTGAGTCTTCAGAGTATAAAAAATATAGACAAAATGTACCCTTTTTTGTTTGATATTATATGGTAGAGGAATTAACAGGAGTTGCAAGGGAAATTGCTGATATAGAAGAAGAATTAGCACGGACAAAATATAACAAAGCAACACAGGGCCATATTGGTAAACTAAAGGCAAAGCTTGCAAACCTGAAAGACCAGCAACAAATAAAAAGTGGCGGAGCTCATGGATATGGATATGGTCTGAAGAAAACGGGTGATGCAACAATCCTTATGGTGGGCTTTCCATCTGTTGGAAAAAGCACACTTCTAAATGCGTTGACAAGAGCAGATTCAAAAGTAGGTGCATATGATTTCACAACGATAGATGTTGTCCCTGGAATGCTTGAATTCAATGAGGCCCACATACAAGTTTTGGACTTACCGGGATTGATAGAGGGAGCGAGCACAGGTGCAGGAAGGGGTAAAGAGGTTTTAGCTGTTGCGAGGATTGCTGATCTTGTTATTTTGGTTTCAAGCGCCTCAAAAGCTGAAAAGGAATTAGATGTTATTAAAAAAGAGCTCATTAATGCAAATTTTAGGTTAGATCAAAAACCACCTGAAATAAAGATTGTGAAAAAAGCAACAGGCGGCGTGTCTGTTGGATCAACAATTAGGCTCAAAAACTTGACAAAGAAAACAATTCAAGAAATTCTTTCTGAGTTTAGGATCCATAATGCAGATGTTGTTTTGAGAGAGGATCCAGATATAGATAGATTTATAGATAGTTTGAAAACAAACAGGGTTTATGTTCCTTCTCTTGTTGTTGTAAACAAATGTGACTTAATCGATGCACAGCGGGCACAGGAATTGAGGAAGACATTCCCTGGGTGTGTTTTGATTTCTGCTCAACAAAGAAAAGGTATAGAAGAACTAAAAACAAAGGTTTGGGAAAAACTAAAGCTAATTAGGATTTATATGAAACCTGTTGGTAAAAATCCTGATATGAGAGAACCATATATCATGAAGGTTGGGACAACTGTTGGTGATATTGCAAAAAAAGTGAATAAAACAGAAGAGCTGAAGTACGCCAGAGTTTGGGGCTCTTCAAAATTCGCTGGACAGTCACTGGGTGAAGATCATAAATTGAAAGACAAGGATATTGTAGAGTTACATTTTTAGTTATTGATTTCTGCTACAGCCTATCTTCACACCGTTTTCCAACATTTCTGTTTTGAAATCAACGTCTAAAAACTTTTTAATCACCCACATATTTGTCTCTGCATGTTTTGTGAGCTCCGGTGCAATGAATTCTGATTTGCTCCTTGCCAAAGCAAGGAAGGGAAGGATTTGATCTGACATCCATTCATCTAAGGTAGCGACTGAATCTATTTGTTTTTTGAGCAGAAGAGCTGCTTCCTCTCCGACTTTTTCAGCTGATTTGTTTCTTTCGCCAAGTGCGCTCGAGCCAAGGATACAATTCTCGAATTTTGATGCAATTGTTATAGATGAACCAATTGAAAACGAATCAACATATTTTGTTTTGCCTTTTAGAGGAATTATTTTTTCGGCTACCTGTAGCTGTCTTTCAGCAACTTTGCTAGAAACAAGATTTTGGTTAGCATTGCTCCATGCTTCTGTTTCAACTAATTTTCCTCTTTCCAAAATGTTCAGAGGCTTTAGTTTTCCTGGATGAATTTTTATTTTTATTTCTCCGCCTCCGCGGGGAAAATAGCCATACCTCAAAGTTTCCGATTCAGTTTTTATTCCCATTTTCTCTAGGAACTCAGAAAAAACATGGCGAAAATATCCAGTAGTGGGCGACCAAGCAACATGGGTGCCTCCTTTTATCTCAAAACAAATTTCTTTTTCAGCATGTATTGCAGGTATCATCAAACTCTGCAAAACCAAGGTGACTGCGCCCGCTGTTCCAACATCAAATTTGTAAGAGCCTGATTTTATTTTTCCCGGAATAAATTCAACCTCAGTTGATTTCAGCGAAGCGCCTTTCAATTCACCAGAACAAATTTCAGCAACTGCTCTTATTCCAGCCAAATGCTGCGCCTGCAATCCTGGGTTTTGACGTCCTTTGCGTATGTTGAAAATTTTTACAGGCTTTCCTGTAACAGCAGACAAACCAATTGCTGTGCGGATGATTTGGCCACCGCCCTCACCTTGAGAGCCGTCTATCGGGATCATACTGAATAAGAAAGTACATCACCTTTTTTATAGTGAAAGACTAAAACAGCCCCACTTCTAACATTTATTGTTACTGACTGTCCAATTAACCTATTTCTGAGAAATCGTCCAACTCCCACTGGAATGTCTGTTTCAACTTCCCACTTTAATCCAGCTGATCTAACACCATCGGCCTCATGACCAAAAGCTGCTAGAGAAATTATGTCACCTGGATTTCCTGATATACTTAACTCATTTCCATTAGAAACAACATAAATATCTTGTCTAACGTCTCTCAAAACAGCTCGACCTGTTGATTTATACAAGATGCCCAAATTTCCTAAAAAATGGTCAGCTTCTTCTGCTTTTGTTAAAGCTCCATATATATTTATTCTGTTTTCAGGTCTTCTTTTCAAAGCTTCTTGGACAGCTAACTCACCGTCTGTAGAATCTTTGTCAGAAGGATGTCTAATCTTCTCCTTTGATTGTACAGAATCAAAATCAGAACTGTCTCCATCACCTATTAATAGATCTGGAACAACACCCAAACTATTCAGAAAAACAACACCACCATCTGCTGCTATTACATAGTCAGAGGCCTCAATATGCCTTCTGTAAAAATCTAGATGTCTTCTATTGTATTTTCCGTTTAGAAAAATTGCTGTTATTTTTTGCATAAATAGTTAAACAGAATAAGATTTTTAAAGAGAATCCAAACTAAATTTTGATAGTTTCCCCGTTTTTCGCCAAAACAGCATTTTGTCCCTTTGATTTTAGTTCTTCAACAAAATCTGGTATTGAATCTCCATGCACAGGTATGATTTTTCCTGGGTTCACTTTTTCAATAAAACCAAAAAGTTCATCCCTTCCTGCATGCGCAGAAAAATCCATAAAATTGATTTGCATTTTTGGCTCTATTTGAGCACCATCTATGTTTATTGTTTTTTTGTCCATAAGCATCCTTCCAGGCGTGCCTTCTACTTGGTACCCAGTCATCACTAAAGAACAATCTTCTCTTTTGTACAAACTTCTAATATAATTATTAATTGGTCCACCAGTTAGCATGCCAGATGTTGTTATAATTATGCATGGGTTTTTCACAATATCTCTTCTGTGTTTTGGGTCAACTATTTTAGCTCTTCCAAAAGCTTTTTTAAGAAGATCATGATCTTTTACAGAATCCGGATTATCTAAAATCAATTGCGTTGCAGTCCCACCCATCCCATCAATGAAAACAGGGAATCCCAAATCCCAAACTAAGGTTAAGAGCTCTTGTGTCCTTCCAACTGCAAAAGCAGGCAACACAACAACACCATCATTGAAAACAACTTCCTGGACATGTTCCCTTAATTGCTCCCCAAGTTTTTTTCTATCTGGGTGATTTTTGTAAGTATAGGTTGCTTCAACCAAAAGCACGTCAATGTCTTTAAAGTGAGTATCGGCTTTGTTCATCAAAGTTGTTTCGGAAAATTTTGCATCACCTGTATATAGGATTCTTTTTCCGGCTGTTTCTAAAAGAATCATCGAAGATCCAGGAATATGCCCAGCGTCTCTCAATTCAGCGTGCGCCTCACCTATTTTGATTTTTTGTTTGAAGTCAAGGATCTCTGCATATTTTTCAAATTTTTCTATATCGGTTGGAAGAAAATAAGGTGTCTTACCCTGCATAGTTTGAACCTTTATTGCATCATACAAAAGCAGGCGCGATAAATCTTTTGTTGTTTTTGTCAAGTATGTGCTTTGGTTAAACCCTCTGTTGTACAATTCTGGAAGCATGCCTAAATGGTCTAGGTGTGCATGGGATACAAACATACCATCCAAACTTGTCGGTGGCTGCTGAGGAATAAGATACTGTTGCACATTCAAACCATATTCTAAAAGGAATTTTTCTATTCCACTGTCTATCAAAAAAGCTGCTCGACCAACTTCGTTTGCTCCACCGAGGAATTTAATTTCGACCATATTATATTTAATTCTACTATTAAACAACACATGGGAATAAAAAGACATGTGTACCTGTCCACTGGTTTTATAAATTATGATTTCAAATATGTAACATGAAGACAGCAAAACTGGAAAGTGGTGATATGACGGACTACGATTATTGCTATCAGGTGAAAGAGCAGGACTGGAAATTGGCTCGGAGAACATCCTTAGAGCAATCTTTCTGCGAGCCTTCAACAAAAACCAGCAACTTATTTTGTTAGAAGTAGGACGAAACTCATCGCTTACTACAACTTCTCTCTTGGAAAAAATTTCTAAAAACCAAAAAACTTCGCCTTCTACTTTAAAGTTAAATGCAAAGATATTGAGAGATTTAGGTTTAATAAAATCTGATTTTTGTCAGCCACTTAAACTAACCGATACTGGAAAGTTTGTTCTTGGTGTTTTATCCCAAAATAGTGTAAATGGCAGCACAGTTGGCCGTAACCCAACAAGTTCTGGTTCAAATCCAGATATTGGGATTAGGAGGCTTTTATGAAAGATCTCCTAGAAGTTTCTAGAACAGAGCCTTTGATAAAAGAAGTTGTAGTTTCTGATTTGTCGCCTTCTTGTAATTTGATGCTTGGCATAGGCTTGGCTAATTGCAAAGTTAGCGATGGCCTCCCTTTTGATAGCTTAGGAATGGTTTTTGTGGCAGAGTTTTTGAAGCGTGAATTAAACCTAGGCAAAAACTACTTGTTGATTGCAGATAGCTGTGCACTTCAGAATGGAGTAGACAAAGAGCAACTAAATAGACTTGCTCAAAAGGAAAAGGCGATTTTCGAACGTATTGTAGACCAATTTGAAAACTGGGAGATATTTAGGGCTTCAGAACTTGAAGAAGGAAACCGGGAATTTGATGAAATTTTGGATAGTGTAAGAAGAACGCGCGTTCCTGAAAAATACAGACAACTTCAAGATAGAAACAGGGAACCATTCCCAAATGAATATGTTTCAAAACAGCTTTCTGAAATGCGTTTACTGAGGACTAGATCTGATACAAAAATTAAAGTTGGATGGAAGATGCCCGGATCCACATTTGATGAACGTGTTTTTGATTCGCTATACACTGAGATTTTTGGACAAGATATGAGCTTTGTGTATGTTGAATGTGGTAAGACTTTGAACCCAGAAAAACCAAATGCACCGCCATATTTGTCTGGGAACTCTAGAGAAAGGATTATACTTGACGTAGATGAAAAAGTTGTAGAAAAAGTTGAACTATCTGAAGAGAAGGCAACGAAAGATTACAGAGCTTTCTTAGGTAGGATTAGCGGACTATACAAAAAATTAATCTGCGGTTTCACTGCAGAGGAAACTGCTCAGAAAATAATAGACAGGGTGTGTTATGGAATTGTTTAGACAGTGTGCTCTTCGGGAGAACAAGAGCTACGCAATAAAAGAGAAGGTTAATGCGAAGATAAGATTAGATCTAAGTATAAACCCACTCGGTCCACCTCCCACAGTGAAAAGGTTTTTAGAAAAATTGGACTTTTCAAATATCCAAAGATATCCAGAACCTTGCCAACTTCCTGAACTCAAAAGAGAAGCAGCAGATTTTTTTGGAGTAAACACAGAAGACATTATGATTACTTCTGGTGCAGACCAAGCAATAGAGGTCGCTCTCTCACATTTACTAAATCCAGGGGACAAAATAGCAATCCAAAATCCAACATTTCCAAGGTTTGAAATTGTTGCAAAAAATCTTTGTGATGCGTTTACAATAGATTTTACAAACCAAATACCAGAATCAAAAGTTGTTGTCCTCTGCACACCAAATAACCCAACAACACAGGAGATTTCTAGGGAAACAATAATCACAATTCTAGAAAACAATCCAGATAAGATGATTATTATAGACAATGTTTTTGGATCATTTGGAAAGGAAAAGATAGATGACCTTGTAAACAAATTTGGGAATTTAATTATTCTCAAAAGTCTATCAAAGGACTTTGGACTTGCAGGTATGCGAATTGGATTTATTTTATCCAAACAAGAAAACATAGGGATTTTGGAAAATGGAATAGCTCCGTTTAGGGTTCCAACTTTTATCCAAAATATAGCAACAGAGGCCCTGAAAGATAGAAATCATTTGGAAAAAACAAAAGGTTTTCTGAAAGGAGAAATCGGATTCATAAAATCTGAGCTTGGCGATTTGGTTATACAGGAAACTGTTTTGCCCTTCTTTCTTTTCAAGTCAAAAACTAAGTCAGTTGACCTTAAGAAAAAGCTTTTGGATATGGGGATATCAATAGTAGATGGTAGTTCTTTCAAAGGGCTAGACGAAAATCTTTCGCGCATTGCTATAGGGAAACACGAGGATAATGTAGAGTTTATTAAAGCAGCTGAGAAAATATATAGAATTGGACATAGCCTTTGATATAATATTCCGAAGCTATGTCAAGGTCTCTAGTATGGACATTGAAACAAAAATCGATTTGGTGAAAGGGGTAGCAGAGGAGATAATAACAGAAGAAGAACTAAGACAGCTTTTCCAGACAAAAGATCATCCTGTTGCATATGATGGTTTTGAGCCTTCTGGAATTGCACACGTACCTTTTGGTGTGTTAAGGCCACTGCTTCTAAAAGATCTTCAAAAATCAGGTATAAAATTCAAGCTTTGGCTTGCAGATTGGTTTGCTTGGATAAATAATAAAATGGGTGGGGACCTGGAAAAAATAAGAAAGGTTGGCGAATATTTCATTGAGGTTTGGAAAGCAGCTGGAATTGAAAATGTTGAATATGTTTGGGCAAGTGATAGCATGGACAGGGAATATTGGAAAAAGGTCATACTTGTTGCAAAAAATACCTCTGTTAACCGTGCAACTCGGGCCCTGACAATAATGGGTAGGAAGGAGGGGGAGATGATGGAAGTTGCTCAGTACTTTTACCCAACAATGCAGACAACAGACATTTTCCATTTAGACTGCGATATAACCCAGCTTGGTTTAGACCAAAGAAGAGCAAATATTTTGGCAAGGGAAGTTGCAGAAAAACTAAAATGGAAAAAACCAGTTGTTGTTTCCCACCATATGCTTATGGGATTGGAAGGTGTTAAACAACCAGAAGGATTTGAAACAGACAAATCAAAAGATGTTTCAATTGCATCTAAAATGAGCAAAAGCAAGCCCCAAACATGCATATATGTACATGACTCTGAAAAACAAATTTTGGAAAAGATGAACAGGGCATTTTGCGAACCAAAAAATATTGAAAACAATCCTCCGCTGGAATATGCTAAGCACATAATCTTTAGGGCATTCAAAGAAATGAGAGTTGAAAGACCCGCAAAGTTTGGTGGGGACTTGGTATTTGGTTCGTACAAGGAACTTGAAGGGATTTTCAGAAAAGGAGAACTTCATCCCCTTGATTTAAAAAAATCAGTTGCATCAAACCTAAACGTTTTAATAAAGCCTGTAAGAGATCATTTTGAAAAGAACAAAAAGGCAAAAGATCTATACACATTTATTAGCAACCAACAAATCACAAGGTGAACAATATGTTTATGAAAACTATATTTGCTGTTGCCGTTTTATCGCTTTTGTTAGCTATGCCTCTAGGGCTCTCATTAACACCAAATGACGTTTCATCAATTGTTTCTATCCAAATAACAAAAGACGATATTATAAAAAAGAACGTGAATATACCGCTTACTGAAATTGAATGTAGTCCTGAAAAAAAAATTGTATTTCATGAAGTCAAGGGATCAAAAACTGTTTTGTTTTTGTCGGGAGATGAGGAAAAAACATATTCAGATGTTTCAGCGAAACAAATTCTAGAAAAAATAAAAGAGCTTACAGGAGCCGATTCAAACCAATTGAAAAGAGCCTTCCAGCTTTTGGTTTCAGGAAGTTTATTGGAAACGAGAAACTGGTATGTATATGAAGATAAATTCAGGGTAATTGAAGGTAATATTTTGAGCAAAAATTCACCAAGGCTTCCAAATGTAAATCCCCCAGAGCTTATTGGAAAATTCAAACTAGAGCTTCCGCTAGGGTCTGAACATAAATTTGATTCCAAAGCATGCCCACAGCTTGTTGATCCCATACCTTTTGATAATCTTCCAGATGGACAAAAATATGCATCTTCAAGTGATCCACAAAACGAAAAACTGCTTTCTACAAGCCTTCTAAACGGAGAACAACTAACTTATTTTTCAAACTGGGATTTGAAAAAGTCAGAAGAAGATATCAACTCATTATACTTTTCAATAGACTCAAATTCTTCGCTTTTTGTAAAAGCGCTTGCAGATGATCCTGAATTGACACAGAAACAGGAAGCTTTAAACTTTTTGTCTGAATATGGAAATGTTTCATCCGAGGATATATACTCGATTGTATCAGAAACAAATGAAACAAAAACTTCAGCTTCTGTAGCTATAATCAATGGCAAGGGTTTTGGGTTTGTTTATACGGCACCTGCAAGCAAATTTGATATATACAAAGATATGGTTGACTTTGTTGAAAGTTCTACTGGTACTACAACTATACAAATAAGTGAGGGCCCTCAGCTAACTTTGGATGTTTTGAACCAAAAATGTGCTAATAGTGTGTATTCTATAAACTTTAAACTAGAAGCTAATCACAAAAACGATATAAGTGATTTAGAATACAGAATATTCTTAGATTCAAAAAAAGAAGACAGCAAAAAAATCCAAGTCAATGATAAGAAATACTCTTCAGAAGAGATTTATTCATTCGATTTTTCTGGCCAAAAAGAATTGGAGATTTTTACAATTGCATCAATTGGAAACAATTCAGCTTCATATGAAAAAGAGGGTTTGGCAATTGACAAAAAACTTTGTGACGAAGAGAAGGATACAGAGCCTATTGCCCAACCTCAACCAACTCCACAACAAGACAACAACACACTGATTTTTGCATCTGTGATTGCATTTTTAATTGGACTTGGGTTAATGGCGCTAATTAGAAGATAATATGACAGGAAATTTTAAAGTCACACCATGGGAAGTTGAAGGAAAGGTTGACTACGACAAATTAATTGAGCAGTTTGGAACTAAAAAAATAGATGAAAAGCTTTTGAAGAGGATCGAAAAGTTTGGACCACTACACACGATGCTCAGGCGAGGTTATTTCTTTTCTCATAGAGACCTAGATTTGATTTTAAATGATATTGAAAGCAAGAAAGGCTTCTTCCTTTACACTGGAAGGGGGCCTTCGGGTGCAATGCATATTGGACATCTTATCCCAATGATTTTTAATAAATGGTTGCAGGATGTTTTTGATGTTAATTTATACATAGAAGTCACTGATGACGAAAAATTTTTGTTTAAAAAAGACAAGAGTTGGGAGGATATACAAAAGCAGGCAAATCAGGATATACTTGACATAGCGGCTGTTGGTTTTAATCCAGACAAAACTTTCATATTCAAGGATTCTGAGTACATAAAAAATGTTTATCCAATGATACTAAAGACAGCTAAGAAGATCACATTTTCGACATCGAAAGCCGTTTTTGGTTTTACAAATGATACTAATATAGGATCTATTTTCTACCCAGCTTATCAGATTGTCCTCACATTCTTTGAAAAGAAGAGATGTCTAATTCCTGCCGCAATTGATCAAGATCCCTACTGGAGAATACAAAGAGATGTTGCAGAGAGCCTTGGATACCATAAAACAGCGGCAATACACAATAAATTGCTTCCTCCACTTACTGGCGTTGAAGGTAAAATGAGCTCCTCAAAATCAGAAACAGCAATTTACTTAACAGACACTCCAGATGTTGTAAAAAACAAAGTGATGAAATATGCGTTTTCAGGTGGCAGAGCGACTGTAGAAGAACATAGGAAATTTGGTGGAAATCCAGATGTTGATGTATCCTATCAATGGTTATACGCATTTTTAGAACAAGATGATAAGAAAATTAAAAAAATACACGACGACTACAAATCAGGAAAGATGCTGACAGGCGAACTTAAACAAATTCTTGTAGAAAAACTGAATGTATTTCTGGAAAATCATAGAAAAGAAAAAAAGAAAGCAGAAAAACTTGTTGACAAATACAAATACTCAGGCAGGCTAGCAAAAGAAATGTGGCAGAAAACAATCTAATTCTATTCCAATCTTTGCCAAACTGTTATGAATATTGAAAGTACTATCAACAAAGTTGCTCCGATGTAAATCAGTGTTTTTGTTTTGTTTGGAAGTGTGTTTGGTGACAAACACTCTGATTGATCTACACAAAGCGATGATTGCGGAACTAAGCTTTTTATTTCAGGATGTTTTTTGATTATTTCCTCTTTAACACTATTATTCAGCTTCCTACCATCACATGTTTGAGCTGTGTGGGGTGATGCTTCTCCTCTACAAACAATGTTTTGTTTTACTGAACAATCTCTAATTTGAGAACCTTCTAAACATTCAGACCACTCTCCACAAGCATAGTCAGCCTGAGTACATTGCTTTATTGAAACTAAGCCACCGCCTCCAGATGAACTACCTGAAGAACCACCTGACGATCCTCCACTAGATCCTCCTGAACTACTTCCTGCTTGCCCCCCACTTGGAGGTTGTGTTATATTTTGAGGCAAAGGTGGCAATACACATTCACCACCAGAACACCCATTTGAACATGTTGTTTGAGACCATGAACCAGAAGAGCATGCCTGCTTATTATTCCCATAACATGTTGAAGAACCGGAAACATAGTTTACAAATCCTTCTGATGCACAATTATTTGAAGGCGCACACCAAGAACCGCTACCATCATAATCCAGTGCACAATTTCCAGAAGAACAGTCTGAGCCCGAGGTACAGGAAGATCCATCTTCTAGTTTACCACCAACAGCAAAATCACTCAAGTGAGAAACATTTGCCCACACATAGTTTCCAGAAGTGTTAACCCCACCTAAAGGGGGATCGAAAATTTCCCACTCATTTGATGAGGTATTGAAGAATGATAATCTCAAACTGTTTTCATCAAAATTGTTTAACTGGACCTCATCATCAGTGTATTCAACACGTATCTCAACAAAACTTAAATTTGATCTTATCTCCTCTGTTGGCTCTATTGAAAGGTATTTATTGAAGGGTGAAAGTCCAGTAATATTTTTTTTCACCGGGTTTTCATTTTGAACTGTAAGGTTTATTGTGTCTTCTAATGCATCTGATCTAAAGAAAAAATCCAGTTTTATTTTTAGCTCTGGAACATGGTATTTACCTCTTCCAAAATCGGTCTTGTTTATTTTCTGCTCTTTCGATTTAGATTCAATTAATTTAAACTGACCTTGTTTTATCTGCTTTAGTTCATTATAACCTGACTTTTTGACAGACATTCTAACATCATATATACTTGGGTTTAGGTTTTCTGTGCTCAAAGTGCATATATATTCACCTACAGAAACCCTTTCCATTTGAGAACAAATAGACCATTGACCTGCTGAAAAGAATGGTTTATACTCAAATATTAATTCATCCGCATCAACCAAAGAATTTGTATCATCTGTAAGCTCATTTTCTATAATAACTGTCTCGCCCTTTTTGTAGACTTCTTTTGTTGAAATGTCTACAAAAAGATCCCCAATTACATTTACCTTTCCTTTCTGAGATGAAGAAATTTTATATGCACTATCTGAAATACTTCCTTCAAACGTTTGATTACCAACATAGAAGGTGCTATCTGGGTTAAGGAGTGTTGAGCATACACCTGAAATAAACTTACATATCAACTCAAGATCATAGGGCTCTGAGCCGTCCTTTGTCACAAGAATTAATCCAGAATCACCCGAAACATAAACATTTTTATCTAGATCAAATATTCTAAACCCTAAATCTGCTTTACTTTCCCTATTTCTGCTTATTATATTACCATTACCTTTTACTATCTCTAATCTTACATCATCTTTTTCTACACTTATACTCTGCTCTTCGCTTTCGCCTAGTACATCACTGTCCTTTGCTGAACATTTCACTTGGTTAGTTCCTATAAAAGAGGAATCAAAAATAGGCTCAAAGATAGCAGATTTCCATGTTTGTGTATCTGAAACTTTTTGAGATAGTTTTGTTTGCCATTCTCCATCTGGCTTTTTAATAAGTAGGCTAATATCTAACTTACCGTTTTCTGAATCTAAAACAGAACAATTGAAAGACCATTTTTCTCCCCAGCCTTTATTACTATCAGCTGAAGTTAGGTTAACTTGTGTTAATCTTCGCGAAATCGGTTTTACTGTAAATGTTTGTATAGACATTCTATTGTTCCAAACATTTTTTGAGTCCTTAGCCAAAAACCTATAGGATACAACCTGATTTTCTTTTAGCTTGTTTGACTTTATTGTGTAAGAATATGTGTTTCCTACTTTTCCAGCGGTATAGTTTTTTAGTTTCCCATCAAAATCAGATTCCAAAACAACATCAACAGCATTTGACCAAATAGAACTTATTTTGATATCAGTTTCTGTTGTCGGTTTAATTGGATCAATATAAAAATCAGTTAACACAGGACCTTTCCCACTTATCCCTATCTTGAAAGTTTGAGTTTTAGGATTGTATATACCAGTACCCAAATATGAAAATGCAAACTCAGCCAAGCTTCCGGCATAGTCCAATGGAACTGTCCAAGTTGTTTGTAATGATCCTGCATCTGTAATCATATATCCAGATCTACCAAAACCCAAGAAACTTCCGTCTAAAATATATTTTATATAGGACTGTGCAATTGGATTGGAGCCATCTGTTATTTTTCCTGTAAATGTTATTTGATTTCCAGGGCTAGCTGTTGTTTTGCTTGCAGATAAGCCCAAATCAATATCCTTTGCTTTTTTAGAAATTGGTTCAAATATATATTCAATATCATTTTTTCCATCCGAGGCTGTTATCTTCAGGTCTAAGGATTCTCCAATTGGCATAATTGAACCAGAATATAAAGAATTTTCTCTATCTAAATTAATTTCTATCCAATCAGATCCTTTATAGAAAGCCTTTACAGCTAAATCATCTGAAATCGCTTTATCATCAACAAGAGAAAATTTCAAGTCCAATGTCTTATTCAATTCGAATCGTGGAGAGATGTCAAGGCTCTCTAAATGTGGTGGGTTCCTATCACCTTGCTTTATCCTGAAATTGCCTGTCATTTTTAATGTGTTTGGTATATCATATGAAACAGGTATTGTTAACTCAACTCTGAATTTTGGATCCGACGAACCATAGTGATAGTAGTAGAAAGTTTCCCAATTTATTTGTTGCTCTCTGCTTAACACATCATCTACATAGACCTTTACTGTTGGTTTTGGAAGATCAAATGTACCTGAAACACCAGTTGTTGACCAATAGCTAACAGAGGGTTTTTTGAAAATATAAGTTTCTTTTCCTTTTGCAACATATTTGTTTAAAGTAATATAGTAGTCTGAGTTTTCAAAATAAGTGGGGATAATTTGAGATGATCCATGTTCTATTGTTCTTTTCTCTGCTGTCTGTGGTATCACACCTGTTGGCCAATACAGTTTATTAGATTTGATATCGTATTCCCTCTGCCCGCTTTGTGCTGCAAACTCCTTGAGTGACTGTGTGAAGTGTAAGTAGTTTATAGTTGGGTAGTTGTCCAGACTAAACTTGCCTATTTTCACATAGGCTGTTCTTTCTGAAGGAAGGGGTGGCCTCTTTCCAAAAGTAGATGATATTGTACCATCTGGGTTTGTCCAGAAATCAAAGGCCATATATGATTGTCCATAGTCTGAAGCACCTATATTTGGATCAGAGCCAGGCAGACCAAATTTGTATTTGTATTCTGCTAACTCATCTCTTGTGAATGTCAGGACTTGAGGGGTTGAGGAACTTATGTTTTTGAAGTTCCAATACAAGTAGTAGAGCGAATCTCCCCCAGAATATATTTTTTCTTCAAATCCTTGAGTATTTTCTGACTTAGGATACCCAACTACAGCTGCATATATATCCCTTTTGATTTTATCTTTTGTGTCTGAAAAATAGAAGTCAACATCATCCAAATTTGCGCGCAAAAAGAGAAGACCAAGTGCGAAAGTTTTGTATCCCAATGTTTCTTTTATCAATACACTAGCCTGATCGAAAATCATAGATCTATTGTCTAGTGTTGTGGTTGAAGGCTTTAGTTTTCTGGCTTGAGACAAATCTAGTTTCACTGTGTTTGATGTTCCAGGCTCCAAGTAAATAGAATCAAATAGTATGTACTTCTGAGTTCTGTTTGTATAATCTCCAACTGCAAAGACGGTATAATTGCCTCCTTTAACTTCAAAATTATAGAAGTTGTCACTAAATTCCCAGTTTCTTGTTACTGTTTTTTTAATTGAAAAATCATTGTTTCTTATACCTATTAAATATGGAGCTAGTTTTTTATTTCCATTGACAACTTGGACAGATAAACCAGTTAGCTTTGAAAAGAAGTAGGGTATCCTATATGTTCTTTGTTTACTAAATATTTTTACATACCCATAGAACTTTCCTTCGACGTCGCCGCTTAAATCTAAGCTAAATTTGATGTTCTGCTTCTCACCTTTTTTTAGTGATAGTGAGGTTTTGTCGATACTAATAATTGGGTATTTTTTTCCAGACTCATCTATTGCATGACCTGGATCAATTGAAAGATCAACATCTTCTCCAATGTTTTCTATTTCAATATTTTGAGAAATTTCCTTTGATAAAACTAGTCCCAAACCCAAACTCCGTGGGCTTGTTATTATTTCAGCTTTTGAGGCTTCTAAAACATCTATTCTTCCAGTACCCTGTTCCCATGGTTTTAGATTCAAATCTTTTGAAGTTGACATTAAAACAGATTTTATTTTTTCCGGATTCCAATCAGGGTGAAGCTGTTTCAGAAGAGCTGCGGCACCAGAAACATGTGGAGTGGCCATTGAGGTACCTGAGATTGCAATATGTTGACTATCTATACATCTATTAGACGTAAGCCAATTACTCCACTCAGCTGCACATATGCTTACACCAGGCGCAGCTAAATCTGGTTTCAGTCCATTCTTTGTTGTAGGTCCTCTAGAGCTGAACGAAGCCAAGAGGTCTGATTTATCCGTTGCTGCAACTGATATTCCTTTTCTTGCAGAACCAGGGGTTCCTATTGCACCAGCTGATGATCCGGAATTACCAGCAGCTGAAACGACAATAACGCCTGCATCAACTGCTTCATCAACTGCTATTGATGTTGGAGAATCTTCATCACCAGCACCACCTAAACTCATTGAAATAATATCAACATGATCTGATGTGTCCCCATCATTGTTTGGGTCAACTGCTCTTTTTATTCCAGAAATAACTTGAGAGAAGGATCCTGATCCAGAAGAGCTCAAAACTTTATACGCGTAAATTTTTGCATCTGGTGCAACGCCTTTTAAAACCCCATTTCCAGCAGCTGTTGCTGCAACGTGTGTACCATGACCATGATCATCCATTGGATTTGCATCACCGTTTACAAAATCATAACCATCAACAACCCTACACTTTGATCCAAAACATCCACCTAGATCAGGATGCGTGTAGTCCACACCAGTATCTATGATTGCTATACTAACACCCTTTCCTGTTAGATTCTGCCCCTTAAAATCTGTCAGCGACCACAAATCATCTGCATTTATCAGAGGAACAGATTTATCTAAAATTGCCTGGACTTTTTTATTCAAATAAACCTTTTCAACTGTGTCTAAATTTGCTAAATCTGGTATTTTTTCAAGTTCAATATCCATTGTCACAGAATCAACAAAATCCAAATCTTTTATTAGGTAATAATTTAGATCTAAGTTTTGACTAGCATCCTCTATAAACTTGTCTCTAACAGAAGCAAACTGAATCCCGGAGAGACTTTTCAGCCTTATTATCACTGGAACCCTGCCTTCTTTTATGTATCCCTCTTTTTCTAAAAATTCTTGGTTTAGAAGTGCGGGATCAATCCTTTCTATCTGCTCAACTTTTTCTAAAAATGCTATCTGCTTAACTGATCCAGGAGAATTGACAACAAATATTTCAGAATTATCCTCTTGGTCCTTGATGTATCTTATATCAACATTATCATTGTCATTTGTATTGAGGTTATAAGAAATAAAATTTTCTGAATCAGAAGACTGAGAAACAAAGGAGTATACGCTTGTGGGATTGCTATTTATTGCAACATCAAAGCTTGTTTTGGTTTGATAGCCTGTTGTTGGCGTGTTTATGTTTAGTGAGAAAGTCAAAAGAAGGGCAGCTATCAAGAGTATAAAAAGGCTTAAATGGAACGACCTACTGTGCTGCATCTATATTTTTGGAAAGAGAGAATTAAATAGGTTTTCAACACATTTTCAAAGCAGCGTTTTCCATTTTTATTAGCCTTAAGTTTTCTCCAGATTTTTCAATTTCTATAATTGCACAATCACCCAAAAACTCAAACTCACCAAGCTTAAGGATTTCTCTGAAAATACAACTTATAGGACCGCCATGAGTCACTATTGCTATTGTAGAATATTTTTTACTCGACGTAATCTTTTCAAAAACATCAACTATTCTTTTCTTGAAAGAATCATATGGTTCGGAATTCTTGACACTGTGACGCAGTTTATCTTTCTGTATTTTTTCCACTTCTTTTGAATATTTTAATTTTGCATCTGATTTTACAAGACCTGTGAGCACCCCATAACTATTTCTTTCTCTAAAATCGTGGGCCTGCTCCAACTTGGCCTCTATTGATTGGTTTATTATTTCTACTGTTTCTTTAGCCCTTATTCTTGGACTATAATAAATAATTTGAATGCCTTTGTTTTTCATTTTCTTTGCTAATTCAGCACACTGCACCTTTCCCTTTTCCGATAAGTGATCATCATAATCTCCTCCATACCTATCTTCAACATCGCCTGTTGTTTCACCGTGTCTTATCAAATAAATTTTCATAAAATACTTTCCAATAATTTCATTTTTCTCATTATAAACAAAAGAAGCTTTTACATTTTTACCTTTCAAAACAATTGGCATCCAATGCTTGTCTGCTTCCCACATTTTGTCAAGAGGAAGTTTTGAAATCTCAAACCATTCTGGTTTCATTTCGTCGCTCTCTACTGGTTTTCCATTCCATTTATTAACAAGAAAAACATGAACAGTTTGATTCCATTCAGACTTGTGTGGAAAATTAAAATTCAATTCTCCTGATTTTTGCAAAAAACTTTCTTCAATTTTAATTCCTGTTTCTTCAAAAAGTTCTCTGACTGCTGCGCTTTCTATTGTTTCACCATCGACCACTTTTCCACCAAAACCATTGTACAGGCCTGCTCCAAATCCTTTCTTTTTCATTCCAAGAAGGATTTTGTTGTCTTTGATCAACAAACAAAGCGTAGCCTGTTTCATATTTTAAAGGGCCCTCACTGGGATTTGAACCCAAACCAAAGGCTCCACAGGCCCGTATGCCTATGGAAAAGATACTCATATCTTTTTTACCAATGTGCCGATATACATCGTTTACACCATGAGGGCCATCGATGCGGGGGATGAGGATCGAACTCACGAAGGCATTGCTCGGAAAGATCACTTTATTCTGTTTGTCCAAGTGATCAGTCTCTAAGCCACAGGATTTCATATCACAGTCTTTAAGACTCAAAACTTAAAATCCACGACCTTAAGTATGGCAAACAACAAGTGCTACCTGCCCCTTTGGCCACTCGGGAACCCCCGCATGAATAGTAAATTAGGTTTCAGATATTAATATCCAAATTGTTTTCAATTTACCAAATAATTTTTCATGTCGCTGTTATCGAAACGCTTATATATATAAACTGTATAATTAATTTGCATCAGATCTTCGCCTTAAAGCGGGTTCTGTGTTTGAGTTGGTTAACAGGTAACTGTTTCTTAACTGGCAATGAAAATTGCCTTGGACGTGTTGTTAAATGCGTCTATATTTTATAATGAGAACTTAGAACTGAGATTTTAAGTTTGACATGGTGAAATCTTATTGAGATTAATGAAAAGGAGGAAGCAAGGAGTTCCCGCACAATTCCGGTTGATCCTGCCGGAGGTTACTGCTATCTGAATTCGACTAAGCTATGCAAGTTTTGAGTCAGTTTACTGGTTCAAAGCAAACCGCTCAGTAACACGTTGATAATCTGCCCTTAGGTCTTTTCTAATCCCGGGAAACTGGGGCCGAGGAAGAGATAGGTAAGAATTCCTGGAATGGTTTTTTACTGAATCTAAGGATGAGTCTGCGTTCTATCAGGTCGTAGTGGGTGTAACGGACCTACTAGCCTATAACGGATACGGGCCTTGAGAGAGGAAGCCCGGAGATGGATTCTGAGACAAAAATCCATGCTCTACGGAGTGCAGCAAGCGCGAAACGTTCTCAATGCACGCAAGTGTGAAGACGGGATTCAGAGTGTTTTCGTTTTAGAAAACTTTTGTCGAGTCTAGACAGCTCGGCGAATAAGAGGTGGGTAAGACGGGTGCCAGCCGCCGCGGTAATACCCGCGCCTCAAGTGGTGACCTCGTTTATTGGGTTTAAAGCATTCGTAGCCGGTCTAACAAGTTCCCAGTGAAATCCTATAGCCAACTATAGGGCCTGCTCGGAAAACTGTTAGGCTTGGGACCGGGAGAGGTTGAGAGTACTCCAGGGGTAAGGGTAAAATTATACCCTTTTCTTTTTAGAAAAAAGAAAAGCCTTATAACCCAAAAGAAAAACTATTTTTGGAAAGGGTTAGAAAAATACTTAACCACTGTATAACGGTTTTGGTTAATTTCTAAGGTTTTTACAATCTTATAATCCTTGGAGGACTACCTGTGGCGTAACCTTTTTCGCTGACGCAAAAAACATTAACGGAAAAGAGTTTCACATAAGGCGCTCAACTAGAACGGATCCGACGGTGAGGGATGAAAGCGTGGGGAGCGATTGGGATTAGATACCCCAGTAGTCCACGCTGTAAACAATGCCCACTAGTCGTAAGAAACCTCACGGGGGTTTCTTATGTCGGAGCGAAAGCGTTAAGTGGGCCACCTGGGGAGTACGGCCGCAAGACTGAAATAGAAGAAGTCCTATAATTATTTATGAACAAGGACATGGCGTATCTCTTGGGTGCTCTTAGGGACGGCAGCGTATTCTACGATAAAGCGAGTCGCAATTACAAAATCATCTGGTACGAGAACAATGTCAACTGGCTTGTAAATTCTATTGCATCAAGAATTAAACATGTATTTGGCAAAGAACCAAGAATAGAAGAATACAAAAAAGGTTATCATAGGGTTCTAGTAAGTTCGCAGAAAATTTACAATGTTTTTGTAAACGATTTTGGATTTGTAGCACCGCAAGAAAAATGGAATACACCTAAGAGTATCAAAAAAGCGGCCAAAGAGATCATAGCCGGTTATGTAGCTGGATTTTTTGATGCAGAAGGCGATGTAAATCCTGTTAAATATATGATAGGAATAAGCCAAAAAAATTTGGAATCGCTGGAATTCATTAAAAATTGGCTACATAAAAACAACATACAATCAAGTAGGATTTTTGTCGCAGATAAGAAATCTGGCACAAGAAGATTCTATATAACTTCAAAAGAAAATTTTAAGTTGTTTGCGAATCTTGTAAAAATTGAACATCCTACAAAAATTAAGAAAATGGACAATCTTCTACAGTAAACTTAAGGGAATTGGCGGGGGAGCACACAAGGGGTGGATGCTGCGGTTTAATTGGATTCAACGCCAGGAACCTTACCAGTGGCGACAGCAGAATGAAGGTCAGATTAGTGATCTTACCAGACACGCTGAGAAGTGGTGCATGGCCGTCGTCAGTTCGTGTCGTGAAATCAATGACATGAAAGCCATGTTATGGGTTCGATAAAGATGTCCTGTTAAGTCAGGTAAATCCAAATGCCGTTTGTTTTTATTTAACAAAAATAAGATATAGAATGAAATATCTGGTAAACATCGAGACCTCTTGGCTAGTAGGAATATGGTCTGCTGATAGAGGAAGTTTAGCAAAAGGTGTGGTATCACTAAACAACAAAAACCAAAACATACTGGATACGTTTGTTAAATTTTCTCTTAAAAATTTCGATATCACAGATTCCAAAATTCGAAGGAGAAAAATTTTTGGGTATGGAATATCCAATGAAGTTTATTTCACCAGACTACCTGCACGCAGATTTTTAGAAAATATGTTCAAAAATAGATCACAGTTAAAAAGGGAAAATTTGCTTGCATATTTTGCAGGAAGGCTAGACGGTGATGGAACAGTAGATTCGAAAAACAGTATTCTCTGCTACTATTATGGTCTTAATGAAATCGAACAATTGAAAACAGATGAGAAAATTTTGAAAAATTTAGGGTATAAAACATCACACGGTTCATGTGGAAAAAAGGCTCTCAGAATGAGGGTTTTAAAACCAAGGGTGTTTGCTAAACATATTTTAGAATTTGTAAATCATCCTTCTAAAAAAGAAAATATTATCATGTTGATTAACAAACGGCATTATGGAGCCTAACGAACAAGACCCATGTCATTTGTTGCTAGTTCTTTTTTAAGGACGCACTCAAATGAGACTGCCCGCGCTAAGTGGGAGGAAGGAATGGTCGACGGCAGGTCCGTATGCTCTGAATCCGCTGGGTTACACGCGGCATACAATGGTTGAGACAGTGGGCTGCGACTCCGTAAGGAGAAGCTAATCCTTAAACTCAATCCTAGTCCAGATCGAGGGCTGCAACCCGCCCTCGTGAAGCCGAAATCCCTAGTAGTCGCTTGTCATCATCCAGCGACGAATGAGTTCCTGCTCCTTGCACACACTGCCCGTCAAGCCATCCGAGTGGATCTTTGACGAGCTCTTAGTTTTTGCTGAGATCGAGTCACAGTTCTGTGAGGAGGGCTAAGTCGTAAGATAGAAAGATGGGCAATAAGAGTTTTGTTTTGTAATCAATATACAGGACATTACTATGACTGATATGTGTATTAAGATGTAAGAATCATCTTTCTGTCCGATAAACAAGGTAGCCCTACGGGAACGTGGGGCTGGATCACCTCCTTAATTTTTTATCTCGATATGACACCAAATCTACTCTTTCTTTTCAAAAAAGAAAGAGCACAGTCCAGAAAGAAAACGGTATACGAACAAAGTCTACAGTACCCAAAAGAACTAGGTTACAAAAAACCGTTAACGTTCAAAGAAAACTAATATAGAAAAAATCAAAGGCTAAAGTACCCAAAGAAAACTAATATACAAAATAAAAACTCAAAACAAATAAACCAAAGAACAATTCATTAAAACTGACACCGGCGAATATATATTTACTTGATCAAATTATTTGATCATTGGGCCGGTAGATCAGCGGTATAATCTTTTACAAAAGATTAATAAAGAATCACGCTACAGATCGCTCGCCTTGCAAGCGAGAGGCCACGGGTTCAAATCCCGTCCGGTCCATTACATCGCTGTAAAGCGATTTAGATGTTCCTTATTAAATAAGGACGTTTGTTAAGAGTTGTGAAACTCGTCATTGGAAATAGCTGTTCAGAGTCAAGCTACATTGGTGACAATTTGTAGTTAAGCAGCAAGAGACAAACGAGTCTCTATACACTGATTCTGAATTGCTATCTATTCTCCTAAGAGGGGAATTGTTTACAAATATCACGATCATTGAAATCGCGGCGCTGCCCCTTATAACATAAGGGCTTTTGTTAGCGATTTCTTGATACTAATGAGGTCTTTCAAAAGTTGAAAGACTGATATGAGAAGGATAAATGATAGACAGAAGCGCTATATGTTGATTTCAACATAGAAACTTCTTAAGAGTCGAGTCTGACCAGAAGTCTCCGCGATAACATCGCGGCAGCTGTTAATGAAGACGTGAACACCAAATGATATCCTTCGTATGATTGTCATAGGTAAGTTATCCTGACCAATACACAGGACGCTGTGCTGTGTGGTGGATGGTTTGGCTCAGAAACCGAAGAAGGGCGTGGCAAGCTACGATATGCTCGGGGTAGGCGCATGCAGCCTTTGAACCCGAAGATTCCTTAATTGGACGTCCTAGCTTTTAGCTATTCGCGTCAGCGAAGGGCTACGCGGGGAACTGAAACATCTCAGTAGCCGCAGGAAAAGAAAGCAATGCGATTCCCTTAGTACAGGCGATGGAAAAGGGAACAGAACAAACCGAATCCTACCAGAAATGGATAGGAAATGTGGGGTTTGGACTTGGGTTCTGCTTAGCTGTTTTGTTCGAAGTGAGTTGAAAAACTCTACTCAAAAGGGTGATAGTCCCGTAGAAGAAAAACAGAAAGTGGCTACCAAGTATCCAGAGTAATGTCGGTCGGATATCCGGCATGAATGCGGGGGCCAGTAACCCCTAATTCTAAACATAATCTGAGACCGATAGCGTATTAGTACGGCGATGGAAAACTGAAAAGCATTCTTACCAGAAGATGAAAAGAGCCTGAAACCATACAGTGATAGTCAGATATGGCTTGTTAATTTTGTTCGAACGTAAGGAGAACAGAATCACAGGTTATATCGTCAGTTTCGAAACATTGGACAAGGAGTTTACTTTCATGGCGAGGTTAACCGTTTAGGGTAGCCGCAGCGAAAGCAAAATCTGCGCAGCTTGCAAGGCAGATGGGTGTGAAAGCGCCCAAGTCATGAGGGTAAGACCTGAACCCGCTTGATCTAGTCCTTGATAGAGTGAAATCCTGCGAAAGCGGGATGGAGGCTCGCTTCCCATATTGAGATTCAAATCATTGGGGTGATCTGGGACTAGGGGTGAAAAGCCAATCGAAAGCGGTGATTGCTGGTTCCTCTCGAAATGAGTCTGGCTCAGCCTCACTGGAGATAGGTTAAGGT
>CAYPFW010000005.1:0-59495 GCA_964410585.1 uncultured archaeon
TGGTGCCCCTTCCTGAGAAGGGAAAGGTGTATTGAGTTAAGTCAGTTTAGGGAACTCGGCAAAATCGTTCTGTAACTTCGGAAGAAGGAATGCCTATCATTCTAGCATAAGTTAGAAGTGGTAGGTCTCAGTAACAAGGGGGTAGCGACTGTTTAACAAAAACGTAGGCGACTGCTAATTGGAAACGACGTGTATAGTCGCTGAGGCCTGGCCAGTGCCAGTCGGTTAAACTCGGTTCCAACCGGGCGAAGCCCTGGTAAACGCCGGCGGTAACTCTGACCGTCTTATTAGATAGTCATGTGAGAGATTTTCTCTGTGAACAATCTCTGGCGTCTAAGGCATAGGTAGCGTAATCCCTTGTCGATTAATTGTCGACCTGCATCAAGGGCTTAACGACTTCCCCACTGTCCCGAACTGACACTCAGTGGAATAGTATTTCCTGTGCATATTCAGGAGACCTTCGGTGGGACAAGAAGACCCCATAGAACTTTACTGCAGTCTGTTGTTGTGATATAGCGAGGATCGTATAGCGTAAGTGGGAGCCGCTACAAAGGGCCTGGCGTCAGTCAGGTACCGAGGCAACAATGTAACACCACTCTATCTTTGTTATATTGCTAACTCTTAGGAGGACAGCAGCAGATAGGCAGTTTGGCTGGGGCGGTACGCCTCTGACATAGTATCAGAGGCGCCCTAAGTTTACCTTATCCGGGTCAGAAATCCGGAGTCAAGTGCAAGAGCAAAAGGTAGGCTGATAGGATCATCCAAAGTAAGTGATCCTAACGCGAAAGCGTGGTCTAGCGATCCCTTATGTCCTCGTTACTGGGGGCTAGGTCTGACAGAAAAGCTACCTTGGGGATACTTCTGTAGGATTTTCAAAAAAATGTCATGCCACCATATTTTGGTTTTCCCTCTTTTAGAGGTCGTAAACTAAAACCAAATAAGGTGTCATGACTAAATTTAATCATGGAAAATCGAAAAGGTTTCATAGCAGGTGCATGCGAAGATGCAACTATCTATCACTATGTCAAAAACAATGAATATAGAATAGAGATAGAACAAAACAATAAGGAATGGTTGCAAATTATTCAAAACTGTTTTGAGAAATGCTACAATAAAAAATCTAAAATAAGGATGACATCAAAAGGATATTATAGACTTTTATGTCATTCAAAATCAATATACATCGAACTTAAAAATTTAAGACAAAACTTTTCTCAACTTTTGGATAAGCCGATTGAGTATCAAATATGTTTTTTACAAGGCGTATTTGATGCTGAAGGAAGCGTGCATAGTTATCGAAACCAAATTAGAGTAGCGTCAAAAAATAAAAATTTAATAGACACAATAACACAAATGCTTTCCAACCTAAACATAAAATTTGGAAATCTTGATACTAACAAGACAACCAATGTCATTAGTATTCCTCTTTATGGTTTTGAAAATATCGAAAAATTTTCTGAGATTATCGGATTTAGGCATCCAGAAAAATTAAAACGATTAAACAAAATCCTACAGAAGACCTAAAATGGAGTCGTGGCGGGCGAAAGTTCCTAGTCACGCTTCCTATTAGGTTGGTTTTTCTACAGAAAGGAAGCGCGATGAATAAATCGACCCCGCGCGTTGCTTCTCCGCCGTCGGCTCGGCTCCTCCTGGGCGTGCAGCAGCGCCCAAGGGTGGGGGTGTTCACCCATTAAAGAGCCACGCTAGCTGGGTTAAATACGGTGCGAGCCAGTATGGTCTCAATCTACCGAAGGTGTCGATTGTCTGAAGGGTAGATGCTCTTAGTACGAAAGGAACAGTGCATCGTGGCCTCTGGTGTATCGGTTGTATAAGCAGTGCCGAGTAGCTACGCCATGGCGGATAAGTTCTGAAAGCATCTAAGAACGAAACCGCCCCTAAAAAGAGATAATCATTCTCCAAACTGCTAGGTGACTAGCGGCGAAGAGAGGAGGATCCCGTAGACGACGGGTTTGATGGGAATGGGGTGTACGTATCAAGCTTCGGCGAGATATTCAGCTCACATTTACCAACCTCCGACGTCCTGTGGTCAAAAGGATAACTTACCTAATTTCACTTTTTCTTTTCTATAAAATTTTTTAAAAGAAAACCTGAACTAAAAGAAACACACAGTTGGTTTCAGAAAAATATACCAACTTTTTTTGTAATTCAAATAGCGTAAGCTCTATCGATTATAGAGTCTGTATTTCTAGGAAAAGTGAAATTCTAATAATTAGCCACCGCTTTATTTGGTTAATCTCTTATAGTTATGAATTGAAAATAATTTATGTGCTATAGTTTAGAGGTTCAATTAGCAACATCACTGATTATTTTAGCATCAGTTGTTTTCTATTATATTTTTTACTCAAGAAGATATAATTCAAAACAAAAATGGACTTTGAATTTTTTGAATTTTATAATGTTGGGTTTTACATTTATTGGTTTGCATCAGTTTTTTGAATTTCTCTCTTTGTTTACAAATAACCAATTGATTTACAAAATAGGTTTGATAATTTCAATTTCTTCTTGTTATTTTTTATTGCGGTCGCTTGAAATTTTGGGGAATAAAAAAATATACAGCAAAATAGCTCTTGTTGTAATTCTGATAGTTTCTCTCCAAATTTTATTTTCTGAAATGAATTTTGAATCAAAAAGCTTTTACCTAAGCCATAATTCTGCTTTGATATGGGCCGCAGCTTGGTTGTTTTTGTTCATATACTGGCATGTGTGTGCATTCAAAATATACTCTGAGCAAAAAGAAAATAAAACAAGAAAAATCCTTCTCCTTTATCTACTTGTTATTGCAGACTTTTCATTTATTTTAAGCACTGTTTACGTTTTAGCTGGGCATTTTATTTTTTCAGTAAATGTGTGTACAGATTCTCCGTCAATTTGGTGTACATTTTTTGTAATACAATCTTTGCTTATTCCGCTTTTGCTTTCCAGATTACCACAATTTAAAAGAAACAAACCAGCAAAAGTATCTAGAAAACAAATTCTTGCTTTTATTTTAATTTCTTTGTTAGTTTTGTTTTTATTGGCTTTGACACTGCCGCTGTTTAACTGTTTTAGTTGGAAATTGGTTTTTGGATAATAAATATTGGAAATTAGCTACTGTTTTAGATACTAGAATTAAACAACCGGAAGAACAAATTTTAAAGCGAGTTCCAAAACAACAACACCGACTGAGAATGCAATGACATACTCTGGTTTTATCTTTTTTCCAGAAGATTCTTGATCGTAATATCTAACCAAACCAGCTGCTGTATATGGAAGATTTCTATTTTCCTTCGTCATAAGCTTTTAGCCAAAAGCTTAAGCAAAAACGGAGGCTAAAATTTCTTCGCCTGCGAGCTTGAAATTTTTACGCCTTCCCTGCCTAAACTTTATTTGAATATTAGTTTTCTTTTGGATACCTTACACTTTTCTTTTTCTAAAAGAAAAGGGTAGAGAGTGTGACAGGAATAGCCTGTTTTATGTCAACACGGATGGCAACCGCGATGTTATCGCGGGCAACTGCTGCTATGCCAGTTCAACGTGTATGATAGTATTTGACTAAGCACCCTAAGAGCAAAACCATTGCTGGTAAGCTCTGTAGCTTGCACTCTATAGTATCAAGATTTCTCACCGATTAACACACTCGGTACTCAGACGAGCATCATTGTTCATGTGTTAAAGTGTATTTCTGCTCTCGATACAAGCTTCTCAGCTTCGGCACAGAACATTTGACTGCACTATTGCCGTATATTGGTTTGCACCTGAGTGAACAGAACTTCCTCAGTTTAGGGAACTTACGGTTCCTCTAACCCTCCCTTTCGAAAGGATTCTAAGATCCAAGACCCAAACCGAAACTATCTACCTGTCTCACTCTCTGATATACATTAACAAAGAGAATTTATAAAATAATTACATAAGTATAACACTGTTATATAATTTCGACAATTAACTTTTCGATCATGTAGATAACTTATATATCAGTTCTGACAATGATTTCTATCATTTTGTACATATGCTTTCAAAAATTTGTTCAGAATTACAGAACTTCCATACAGAATCTATGGATATTAGAGAGAAGTGCCATTCTATTGGTGTCAAAGTGCATGATAATTTTTTAGACGAGCACCATTTAGAACACAAATATTTTTACCAAGAACTCTTGAAAAAAGACACTTTTCACAGAGTTGCTCACGCACCAAAAATTTTGAAAGACAAATTATTTTTGAAAATAAAAGAAAGAAAGCTGAATGAAAACAAAAAGCTGTTTGTTGTGATGGATAATATAAAATCAGCAGACGTCAAGGCTGTTTATTGGTAGCTACCCCTTTTCTTAGAAAGAAAGGATGTAAGGTATCCCAAAAGAACTACAATTCATTACCTTCTTAAAACCCACTCTGTTCTATCATCTCCTCTCCATGTTGATTTTAACATTTCTGGTTTAAAATCTGAGCAAAAATAATCTATTTTGGCTGCAAGGTAACCTTCTGTTGATATTCTTCTATACTCATTTTCTAACTCTTGATCAGTTAATCTTTTTTCGTTTTCTAATTCAATTTTTTTCAATCTATCTCTTACATCAATAAAAGGGTCGACAATCCAATATCTAAAAGATAAAACTTTTCTTCCCTCTCTTTCTAATATTTCTCCACCAGCTGATATGCCTAAGTATTTATCTCTTTCAACAACATATCTCAAAAAGCCTTCTGGTCCAGAATTTCTTGGGGCACCTGCTGCTTCATAACCTGCATGAAGTGCTGTTTTCATTGCTCTTTGCCATTCCTGGATGCCTTCCAAACCAGAAAGTCTTGCAAGCAAATAGGCTTCTCTCATCCAATGCAGCATCCCGCTTCTAAAAATAAGTGAATAATCTACAGGAGCTTCTCGTGCTCTTTCATGAGTATTTACTTGAGCTACAGAACTCATTAATTGAATTAGTGATATTCTTATTTATACTTATTTCAGAATGAGTTTTGTTTTTTTCAATTCGTCTAGATTCTTTGCGCCAACTAAAAACATTGTTGCTTTTAATTCTTCTTTTAGGTTTTCTAAAAACTCGTGCGCTTTTTCCCAAGAATGAACAGCCTCTCTTAACAAAGGTCGAGCCATTCCAGCCAAAGATGCGCCGAGGGCTAGTGATTTTGCAATGTCTTCGCCTGTCCTAATTCCCCCAGAAGCTAAAATAGGAAGGCCTAAAGATTTTGCTTCGTTCAAACATTCTGATGTTGGTTTTCCCCATTCCCAAAATGATTTAGCCAACTTTCCACCTCTATAACCTTCAACTTTTATCCAGGATGTGCCACCAGCACCTGCAACATCGACAGCAGATATTCCTGCTTCTTTTAGTTGCTTTGCAGATTCTCCAGGGATACCGCAGCCTACTTCTTTTGCAATTATTGGGACATTTGATTTTGAACAGATTGATTCTATCCTTTTCAAAATGTTTTTCCAGTTTCTATCTCCTTCTGGCTGGACAATTTCTTGGCCTGGATTGATATGTATTGCTAAAGCATCTGCTTGGATTAAATCAACTAGACTGAGAATTTGTTGGTCTGTATAATCCGGAAGTTTTGAACATCCTATATTTGCCATTAGAAAAATATCAGGAGCAACATCCCTTACTTGATATGTGTGGGCTGTTTCTGGTTTTTCAAGAGCTGCACGCATTGAACCAACTCCCATTCCTATACCTGCTGCTTGTGCTGCTTTTGCGAGGTTTTTGTTTATTCTACCGGCTTCTTCTGTTCCACCTATCATTCCTGAAATGTATATTGGAGCTGAGAATTTTTTGTTGAAGAATTTTGTTGAAGTGTCTATTTCAGAGAAATTTATTTCTGGCAGGCTTTTTGGATAGAATTCATATTTTTCTAAACCAGTTGTTTTTTTGAAGTTGACATCTTCTGTTAGACAAATCCTGATGTGGTCTACTTTTCTGGATTCTGTTTGAGTTTTTGACATAATAACAATTAAGAAAATAAACTTATAAGAAGATGTATAACAGTGTTATATTAGTGTGGTTATAGTTTTAACCAGGAAGCTTTAAATAGGCTTCTTGGTTATATATATAACATGGAAGATTTAAAATCAGAACTAATCAAAAATATAAAAAATTATTCAAGTTCAGCTGAAAAGATATATAGAGACGGCGATTATACTTCTGCATGCGTTCTCTATTGCAAATGCCTGTTTGCTGGATTAGACTATTTGCTTTTAACAAAAGGATATGGCATACCCAAAGACCACTCTGAGAGGTTTAGGATTCTTGAGAGAAACTATCCCATTCTCTATTCAACATTGGACAAAATTTTCCCTATTTATCAAACAACCTATTCAACATCAATCGACAAAGAAACGTGTGATTTTGTTGCTAAGTATGTTACAAACACTATTAAAAGATCAGGAATTCCTGTCTAACATTAGAAATGTTTTGAAAAATAAGGAAATTTTAGATGTCCTTATCTTTGGTTCTGTTTCACGCGGCAAAAAGAAACCAGGAGACATAGATATACTTCTTTTGTTTAAAGAAAAAGAGAACATGGAGTTAGGATATAGTTTAAGAAAGCATTTGGAAAAATCAGGCTTAAAAATTCAAGTAATCACCCGAACCTACACAAATTTATTTGATGTAAAATTTCTCCCACGAGAGTTTATACTTACAGAAGCCTACAGCATGAAGCTGAAAAATTTTATTTCAGAGGCCTTTGGATACAAGTCGTATACACTATTTAATTTTAAAATAAACAAGTTTTCTGCAAGCCAGAGAACACAATTCCACCACGGACTTTTAGGAAGAAGAGGGTTAAAGGGCATATTATCCAGAACAAACGGCTTAAAACTATCTACACTTATTTTAATTCCCACAGAAAACTCAGAACTTTTCGTTGAGTTTTTACAGTCATGGAATCTCGACTTCAAGAAAACCCCAGTGCTTGTACCAGAAAGGACAATAAAATACGGAGAAATATGAAATTATCTATAGATTGCTATAAAGCTGCTGAATACACATTAGCCAAAAATTGGTTATCTAAAGAGGAAAACGAAGCTTGGAAACATTTAGAAAAACTAAAATAATTACTCAACTCTCAAACCTTCTCCACCAACAACAGTGATGTAAGGATATCCACCTGCAGAAGAGATTGCTTTTGCCCTTATAAAATTTACGTTCTTATTCTTACTATGTCCTCTAGAATAGTTGTTTGGGATGCAGATGATACAATTTACAAAGGTAGAGGAACAACTCATTTATCTGCCGCCTCAAAAATGCCTCCAGAATATTTTATCAGAAGATTTGAGGGCGAGTGTGGAAAACCAAGAACGCCTCTTTCTGACATTAGTCCATCAGACTTCAGGGCATATTTAGCTAAATGGGAAATAGATAATAAACAAAAAATAAAAGACATGAAAACTTTAGGAACAGCCCTAACTGATCTCAGGCATGTCTATGGTTTATTTGATATAAGACATACAAAATACACAAAAAATGCAATTTTGGAAGGAATATCAATGCTTGATGTTGAAACAATAATGTCAGATGTTCCGAGAAATTCTGGCTTTGATGAAGCTGCACAAACCATAAAAGCTAATAATGTTATACAAACAATTTTCTCCAATGCAAGCTATCCAATACCCGTCTGTTTAGGTAGATGGTTTAAAATGGATCATGTAGATGGCCTACCCACATATGTTAAAGACGGGGAACAAGAAAGATTGTATACACCAGAAGATAGAGGAAAACCTGAAGTTAAATTTACAGGAAAGCTTTTCGCTCCAAATACAGAAAACCCGGACGAAGATTGGGAAAAGGTTAAGCCTTTTCTAGATTGGATAGAAACGCAGGATGTTGAGCAAGTTTTCGCAATAGATGATGATAACTTAGATATGCTTCAAGCTGTTCAATCAATAGGTGGAACAGCAATCGGTTATCAGGTGAAAGAAAAAGGCATACCTGCTTTCAGAGAAAGAAGAATACCAAGATTAAAAAACCCAGAGCTTACGGATTTTGCTCAAATCGTATTGGGTAAGAAACGCCTGCTAGAATTATGTGAGATTTAATATATTTTCAAACCTTCGTCTATTTTAACTTCCATTGCTTTTCCGCCAGCTTTGTTTATTGCATCAATAGCTTCTTTTATTTTCCCAGGAGCAAGTGCAAGCATATTGTCACCTATTCCAGCTCCAGAAATTTTTGCACCGACAGCTCCTACATGCTTTGCGGCAAAAATCAATTTTTCCAAAATCTCAGAACTAACACCTTCTGCATAAAGCATGCCTTGGTTAAAATTCATTAGCTGCCCGACTTTGTTCAAGTCACCTTCTTTTATTGCTTTCTCAGCCTCCGAAGCTATTCTTCCCATGTTATCTATGATTGATTTCAAAATTTCAGGATAATCTTTTTCCAATTTTTTGACAGCCTCAACAATTGGCTTGCTTTTTGCTTTTATTCCTGTATTTCCGACAACAAGCGGCAGGCCTTTGTGTGGAATTTGAACAGGCACTTGATCCTTTATATAATTTATAAGGCCGCCGTATGTCGATGCTGCGACATCTAGACCGCTTCCGAAGCCCTGTATTTCTTGTATTGTTTTTACACCAAACCTGAAAATTTTTTCTTTACCAAGATTTGTTTTAAAATATGTGTCCAGAGCACCCAGAGTTGCGACAACTGCCGCAGCAGAGGAACCAAACCCCTCCACTATTTCAGATTTTGTTTCAAGCTCAAAACCACCTGATTTTTTTGTCTCATCAAAAAAGTTTTTTATCGATGCTGAAACAAATTTCAGATCCTCTTCAGCTGTTGGATATTCTATATTTTTCAGATTTTTTGAATTATTTGTCAGAAAAATCCTTCCGTCTGTTCTAGGTTTTAAAAAAACATGCAGTCTTTGATTTATTGCGAAAACAAGACAAGGTTTACCATGCCTTGATGCATGTTCGCCGAACAAAATAAGCTTAGCTGGAGCCGATGTGTGTATCATGATACCTCCCCAATGAACGAGTCTATATTTTTTGAGGCAGATGAAAAAAGTTTGTCAAAGTTTTCTAAAATAGACTTCCCCTCTGCTGATTTTATATCAACTAAAAACCTTTCCTCTTTCTTCAACAAAATCTTGTCCCTTCCAATTATTGCGCTGTCAAAAACATCATCCGTATATCTTAAATCTAGGCCTCTGCTCTTTGCAATCTCTTTAAATCCTTCAATTAGTGTTTTTTTGTTTTTTGAGGCTTGAATAAGCTCTTTTGTTTTTTGTTTTGAGAACACATATTCTGCCTTCAAGATCTTGTTTTTTGTCCTAGAGGAAAGAAGATCAAAATATTTTTGCCTCCAAAAACTAGACCTTTCTTCTGGGATAATCAAAGCAGGCGAGTTTGATGCAAACCTCACTTTTGGCTCTTCCAATATTTTACAAGCCTCTTCATAAAATTCATCTTCTGTTAGTTTTTTCATATCAAAACAAATGGCCTTTTACAACTTTGGCTCCGTCTCCTGGTTTTCCAGATATTGCCTTTTGGACAACTTTTATTTCTTTTAGTCTTTTCAAAATTTCTTTTTCATCTTTCGGCTTACAGAGTATGTGAACATTTGCACCAGTATCTGCAGTATAGTATGCTTCCAAACCTTCTTCTCTCCAATCTTTAACAGCATGCATTATTTCAAGTGTTTCAGGCTGCCAATACAAGAGTATAGGCGTAGCTGTCAAGGCAGTTGCATGAAGCAAGTTTGAATCTAGTTCTGCTAACTGGCCAATTGTTGTAAAATCTTTGTCTAAAATTGCCTGCCTGATTTTAGGCAGGGTTATTTCGTTCACTGCCTTTAGCCTAGCTGGATATAAAGGCGATGTTTTTTTTGCTATTTCCATCCCGCCCCTTGTGTCAAATTTCCTTGACTTTTTTGAAACAATGACAGCTATATCCCTAATATCAAAATGGTTTTTATCTGCTATTTGTACAGCCACAGATTCTTTATCTCCGCCCATAACCCATTCAACATAGCCACCTAAAATTGACCTACAAGAAGATCCAGAACCTCTCCTAGATATAATTGTCAGATCTTTCTCGCTCAATTTTAATCCTAAAGCAGAGCAAGCCGCAACTGTCAATGCCGCAAAACCAGAAGCAGAAGAAGCAAGGCCCATACCAATTGGGAAATTTATTTCAGCTGCGCCTTTAGCTTTCAAATCAACTCCGGCCAATTTTCTTATATAATCCAAATGCTTTGTTGTCCTTTCCAAAACTTTACCTGTCGCAGGCTGACCATTTAATGTAGCTTGATCTTCTTTGTAATCGCTGGAAAACTCAACAGTACACTTTGTCCAATGGGAGTCTATTGTCAAGGAAATGTTGTTGTTTGCAGGTGTGTTAAATTCAACACTATCTTTTCCCCAATACTTCACAAGCGCAGTGTTTGTGTTTGCGATTGCAGTTGATTTCATTTGCCAAACCTCTTTCTTTCTTCTTCAAACTTTTCTATTATTTTTTTGTCGTCGGTTTTTTTACCTTCTTCAGCCATCTTATTCAGCAGTTTTACCCTTTCAAAAATTATATCAAATATTTTTTCTTTTCCAACATTCCAATTATCTGTTGCAACAGTTGGTATATTGTATTGTCTTGCTTGTTTACATTGATATTCCTGCATCATTTTGTATTTGTCTAGTATTTCTAAAAACCTTAGAGACTGTCCTTTTAGATGAGTCATTTTGTCCCTGACATAAATCCTTCTTTTCCACTCTTCTTCTGAATCAATCCTCAAAACAATTGGGATTATCGATGGGTGTTTCAAAACCTCTGAATTATATTGGGAAGGCAAAAAGTGCAAATACTCGCCAACTATTGATTCGCCATCGCGAATGCCCCTATCAACAATTATCCTTTCCATTGCTTGGTTTACAAGCCTTGCTTGAAGCTCAAAACCTTTTAAAATATTTTCCTCTGTTTCCTGACCAAAAAACTTCCAGGCATCGTAGACAGATGAAAAAAATTCTGGGTGTTTTTCTTTTGAAACAAATTCCCTTAAAGCTGCCCTGAAGGCATCGCCACCCATTACAATTCCTATGCCAAAAGCCGAAGCAACCTCCCTTGCCATTGTTGTTTTTCCAGCGCATGGAAGTGCAGCAATTATCGGAAGTATTGGCTCTTTTTGTTTTCCTTCAGAAATTAGAAGCTTGTATTTTTTGAATGTCAGATATCTGTCCAAATATTTTTCGCCTTTTTCAGAAAGCGCCTTTTCTATACTCTCTGATTTCAGAACATCTGCTATTCCATCTAAATCTAAGCCAGTTGAAAGCAACAAAGATTTTTCACCATCGTATAGCATAAGATTATTCAGATTTTATCACTCTAGCCCCAGATGCAACTTTATATCTCACAGGTTTGTGGCCTCTTTTAATTAACTCTTGTTCTACTTTTTCAGCTTCTGATCCCCATGAAAACAAATTTATTACCCTACCACCACCAGCTGTCCAATAAATAGGTAATCCTGAAGCACGTATCTCTTCCACATCTATGCATACGTTCATCATTTCCTTTCTTCTACATCTTCTTCCAGAACTTTCAATCAAATAGTGAGCGTTATTGCAATTGTCTTCTGCATTTTCAAAAACAAGTTTCCAGTTCTTTGTTAAAAGGCCCAATTTTATTTGAGCTATCCATTCAGGAATCCTTTTGAGTCTATACTCATAAAAAGGGTTGCTTCTGGTCAATTGGAATATTTCTTCTGCAGACACTCTGCTTTCATAATCAAATTCCAATCCAAATATTTTTATATCCTTAAGATCTTCCTCAGAAGCAACCTGTCTAGCAAAAAACAAGGGGGAAGGCGTCACAGCCAAAATATTTATTCCACCATACACTGCCCTTATTGCAGATTCAGAGACACTGTTTGCTAATCTTGCTATTTCGTCTTGTGGCAGCTTTGCTTGGAATAATTCGTTTAGCGCGACTGTTAAAGCTGCAGCACCTGAATCTGAAGAACCGGAATAGATTTTGTAATTATTTGACGTCGCTTTTATTCCAACATTGTTTCCTGTCAATTTATTAAAATGATTTACAAGAGCCTCGACAGTTTTTAGCCTTAACAAATCAAGAGGCTTCCCATCAACAACAAAACTTGTGAGGCCTTTCCCATTTGGATTTACCTCTACAACTGTTTCTGTTCTTTTTTCTTCTTTCTCATCTGTTATCGACAAACCCATTGTATCGTGTAGTGGAACTCTATCATCTCTTATGGAAGAATTAAATACAATTGGAATTGTTGGATAAGCAACCGCTGTTACTTTAATTTTCATAACATATCATAGAAAGGGAAGTTTTAAGTATGTTCAAATTCATATAACACTGTTATATTAAGGAACAAAACAGTTAGGGAAATGGAGAGAAAACGGCATCTATTTGCTAGAAGACGTTACAATAGACAAACAAGGAATAAGAGTTGAATAGTGTGATAACTTTAAATATCAATTGATACTAAATATTATCATATGATAAGAAAAAGTATCAAAGATAAAGTAAAAGAATATTTTTTTATCAATCCAAGCGCGAGATTAAGAGTAAGGCACATAGAAAAAACAGTGAAGATACCTCTTCCTTCAGCTATCAAATATTCAGATGAACTGGAAAAAGAAGGTATACTAAAAAGTTCAATTGTTTCTGGTGTAAAATTATACACAGCAGACAGATCATCAGAAGCATTTCTCTTAGAAAAGAAATTGTTTAATATCAAAGGCCTCTATACATCAGGTTTAGTTAAACATCTAATAGAGGAACATCAAAACCCAACAGTTGTTGTTTTTGGTTCATATGCAAAAGGTGAAGACATTGAAACAAGCGACATAGACTTGTATATAGAGTCTACAAAAAAAATCAACCTCGATAAATTTGAAAGCATTCTGAAAAGAAAAATCCAAGTTTTTGCATACAAAAACATTAAGAGTATAGAGAACAAACAGCTATCGAATAGCATAATAAACGGCATTGTACTAAACGGGTTTTTGGAGGTTTTATGAGAGAGTCCTCGTGGTTTGAGTGCCTTGAAAATAATACAACAACAAAAATAACTCCAAATCCGGCTAAAATTAAATCGCTACTGGAAACATCATTAGGAAGAATCAGCTTTTTGAAAAACAATACTATTACAGAAGAAAACGCAAGGTATATTTTTGAAGGGTACTATTCATCTGTTTTGGAAACTTTGCATGCATTAGCTATATCCAAAGGATTCAATGTTTTGAACCATCTATGTCTTGGCTATTTTTTGAAAAACGTCATACAAAGAGATGACTTATACCGCCTTTTCGATGATTGCAGGATTAAAAGGAACCTTATAGTATATTACGGGAGGAAGTTAGACAAAGAAACAGCTACAAAATCCATAGAAAACTCTTTGAATCTAATAAAAGAATTAAATGCTTTAATCAAGATTTAATATGGTCTTAGAAATTCTCGAGTTTGTTAGAAGCATACTATCTGCCTTACCAATACCAACAGACATATCTTTGCTAATCATTGCTTTTGTTGCTATTTATGCAGCATATAGAATTTTCAAGTTGGTTCTACACATCATTGGAGCTGGCATACTTGGTGCCTTATTCCCACCTTTCTCAAATTATTTTCTTGGGTCTCAAATCCCAATTACTTTTGAATCAATTATCACATATGCTTTAGTCGCAATTGGTATCATGTATGTCATCCTTTTAATAAAAGGAATTTATCATTTGATAAAATACGCGACTTGGCCTTTCAGACATCATAAGAAAGAGACAAAAGAACAAAAGAAGAATTAAAACAATCTCTCCCTTGATTTTTGCAAAAGTATCTTCCTCTCAATCCTTGCGACAGAAGATTTTATATCATTTGGCGAAGATATGAAATCAATCCCATTCTCTATAGCTGTTTCAAGTAGCTTTTGGTCAACATTGCCATCAAGACCCACTTTTATCACATGCTTTTTGCATGCCTGTATAACATCTTTCACCAACTTCAAAACAGAAGGATCTGATTCTGAATATAGCTTAGATACATTTGGGTTTGACTTGTCAACACCAAGAACAAGTTGAGACAAGTCTGATATGTTTATGCAAACACAATCAACCTTTTGCTTGCAAAACTCATCTATTGAAAGAGCACATGAAGGCGTGTCGCAAGAAATTCCAATTTTCAAAGAAAAATCAATTCTTTTTTTCACTTCCTGAAGCTCATCTGTGTTTGTTACAAAAGGCAAAAGGAAACAAACATTGGTTAATCCTTGCTCTTGGGCTTTTTTCAAGGCATCTAATTCATACCTCAGTATATCTTCGTCTAGCATCCTTCTTATTCCTCTAAAACCCAACAATGGATTTTCCTCTTTTGGGTCCTCTGTTTCCAGGTTTTGGAATTCATTTGTCTTAACATCCAAGCTCCTATACCACACTTGTTTTGGGTAGAATTTTTTTGCATTCTCAACTATGTAGCTTGTTAAAATCTGTACAAATTCATCTGGATTTGAAACTGCGACTTGTATAGGATGTTTCCCTTGGTCTGAAAACATTTGTTCTGCTCTAATAATGCAGCCATCTGAATCTACATGTGAAAAAATCTCTGTTCCTGTTATTATTTTTCCTGTATCTGATCCAGGCGGCTCTTTAACAAAAGTCTCAGTTGAATAAATTTTTCCGTTGGCTATTTCTAAATTGTCATTTTCTTTTAACTGAAAGCCAGATCCGATAATACATGGAACACCAAACTCCCTTGCTGTGATAGCTATATCGTTTGATAAACCAACATCTTCCAAGAGTATGCCACCAAATTTTCCAAAATGCAAATATATTTCTGGGAAATTTTTAGCCAAAACAATGTCACTTTGTTCTATTTTGTTTAAGTCTTCTATGTTGGAAACAATTTTTAATTTTCCTTTAACAATTCCAGGAGAAGCTGCTAACCCATGATAAACCATCCTTCCTGTTGGTTCTTCTACGGTTTGTTGGCTCAACTTCAGGCTTCTAGATTGCATTAAAAATGTTTTTGCCCTTTCTGAGCACCATTCAATGTCTTGAGGTCCATATTCAGATTCCATTCTCAAAGCTACTTCCCATAATTTCCTAATTTCAAAGTCATTCAGGACTTGCATGTTTACCCTATCTTCTGGCACCCTCTCTCTCATTGTATTTCCAATTTGATCTCTTCTAAGTTGGATTGGCTTTTTTGATATTTTCTTTTCTATGATCCTTCCACTTGCTTTTTCTACAAGATACAGATCTGGAACAACTAAACCCAAGGAAATCGATTGACCCAAACCCCACACAGCTTCAACAACAATCTGATTTTTATCTCCTGTACAAGGGTGAGACGTATAAACAACACCAGACTTTTCTGCATTCACCATTTTTTGTATGACAATTGCAGGAACAGACTTTTCTATTTTTTTCTTTTTAGAATATGCGAGTGCCCTAGGAGAATAAACAGACACCCAACATCTTTTAACAGCTTCTAAAATTTTTTCAGAACCTGAGACATTTAAGAAAGACTTTGTTTGTCCGGGAAATTGGTTAGTTGGCGAAACCCTAACAGAAACAAAAACTTTATCCCTACCTGTTCTTATTATGTCTAATGCTCTTTCATTTATCGTTTTTATTTCAGCTCCAAAGGACAGCTTATCATATGCTGAAATTATTTCTTTTTGTATATCGTCTTGGATATTTCCAGAAAGTATAAGACCTTCTATATATTTTGATTTTTCCTTCAAGTCGCTTGGATTGTTAACATCTAAAGAAGATAAGGCAAAATCTATTTTTTCCTGCAATCTATTTTCTTTTACAAACCTTTCAAAAGCATCTGTTGTCAAAACAAAACCAGGTGAAATGGGAAATCCTATTTTATTCATTTCACCAACAGAAGATCCTCTAGTGCCTGCTTTTCCTGTTGATTTATCAACTGCTACTAAGTCTAAAACATACATAGAAGTAATTAGAACAAAAGTTTTAATAGCATTATTGAGCTATTGGAGGTAGATCTTCCACAATTTGGCAGACCATAGGGAATTTTGAAGAAGCAAGCTTTAAGGCCTTCTTTGCATCTGGAACAAAATTAGAAACAATTTTCAACTCGATCATTCTTTGACCTTCTTTAACTTGAGCTGCTTTTCCTGCAGGCCGACCAAAGGCCAACCTCATACCAGATTGGTACCTGTCTGCACCAGCGCCTGTTGCCATTGCATTTTCTCTCATTATGTGATGAGGATATATTAAAAATCTCAAATAATAATTGTTCAAACCCATTGTTTTGTCTAAATATCTTGATACTGCAATTCTTGCAGCTTCCAATGCATTGTGCCTTATTTGCACATGGTTTTTAGAAATCAAATAAAAAGTTTTGTCAAATTGCTTGTTCTTGTCACCTGTGATAAATACATGTATCTTTGTTTCAGGCACAGCCTTTACATAACCTTTTCTAGGCTTCCTTTGGCTAACCCTAGTATAAGGACGCTTCACTGTTCTATAGCACCGTGCTGGCCTAAGCCCCATATTTTACCTCAATCTCCTTATTAAACACCCAATATTTATATACCTTATTTGCCTGAAAATTCCTTGTAAACCTTTGTTTCGTCAACTGATTCTTGCTTGTTGTATTTTGTGTCTTTCCTTTCTCCATATGGCCTTTCTGAAGGCGAACTAAGCTGGTGAAAGGTAAGTTTAACTATCCTCATTCCAGGATAAATTGCAACAGGCATGCGAGATAGGTTGGTTATTTCCAAAACCAAATGACCTTCCCATCCTGGATTAACAGAAGATGATGTTGTATGGACAACTATTCCAAGCCTACCTAAACTTGATTTGCCATCAATTGAACCAACCAAATCAGCAGGCATTTTCACATACTCTTTGATTTTAGCTAAAACAAATTCCCCTGGATGAACAATAAATGGCTCGCTGTCCTTTAGGATAATTTTTTCAGTATAATTGTCTGTTGGTTTTTTTGTGTCAATATATGGTGTTGAGTTAAGCTTGAAAACTCTGAATTCATTATCTAGCCTTAAATCTATTCCAGCCGGTTGAACCTGTATTTCAAGGTCTTCCAAAGGTTCTATAACCAACTTTCTTTCCTTCAAAAGTTTTTTAATTTCATGATCAGGCAATATCATAACAACTAATGAATTAATAATTTATAAATGGTTGTATAGTATTATCTATGCTTTGTGTGCTTCTTGCTGGCGGATTTGGAACAAGGTTAGGTGAAATTGCAAAAGACAGACCAAAATGTCTTCTACCGATTAAAGGAAAACCTATACTTGATTATGTTTTCGATGGAGTGAAAAATTTAGATTTAAAAAAAACATATGTGTCTACAAACATGAAGTTTGCAAAAGATTTTGAATCTTGGACAAAGCAAAAGGGCATAGAACTTATCTTAGAGCCTGTTACAAGTGAAGATCATAAACTTGGGAGCATTGGTGGTTTGGATTTTTTGGTAAAAACTAAAAATATAAACGATGATTTACTTGTTGTAGCCGGAGATAATCTGTTTGATTTTGATTTGAAAAACATCTTGAACTTTTTCAAAGAAAAGCAGGCGCCTGTGATTGGTTTTTATAAACTTAATCTTTTGGAAGCCAAGAAATTTGGCGTTGGGAAATTGAATTCCAACAATAAACTAATTGATTTTGAGGAGAAGCCAGAAAAACCAAAATCAGATTTGATTTCAACTGCTATCTATATTATTCCAAAAAAAGATTTGAAGCTAATCGGCGAATACTTGAAGAGCAGTAATAGTCTAGATAAATTGGGTGACTTCATAAAATGGCTTTACAAAAAACAAGAAGTTTATGGATTTGTTTTTGAAGGCAAGTGGTTTGATATAGGATCACCTGAAACGTACAGAAAAGCAGAGGAAGAGTTTTAGTTTTTTAATCTGGATTTAATATTTAGATATATGGCAGAAGATTTATCACTTAAAGATTTGACCAAGCTTGTTTTAAACCAAGCAAAAGAAAAAGGATTTGGGACAAAACCAGAAGAAATAAATGTTGCTGAGAAAATAGCCTTGATCCATTCTGAGATTTCAGAAGCCTTTGAGGCATACAGACACAAAAATATAGAAGGAAAAGATGGGTTCAAAGAGGAATTAGGCGATTCTGTTCAAAGGATTTTACATTTAGCTGGAATTTTTAATATTGATTTGGAAAAAGAAATCTTGAAGAAAATAGAGTCAAACAAAAACAGGGACTGGAATTGGAAAGAAATGAATGAGAAGCACGATTAACCGTACTCTCTCCAAGAATGCTTGCATTTAACACATCTCAAAAATAGCGTAGGTGCTTCGTCTGCTGATCTTGTTTGTTGGATCCACCAGTAGGCCTCTTTGTTGTTGCATTTTGAGCAATTTGTTTTTGTTTTTGGAAGGGCCTCTTCGCTTTTCTCAATAACTATAACTTGGTCTAATGGATTCTTCTCAACACTTTCTGTTATTTGCATTGGCTTGTAGTCTTTAAGCTTGTAACCACACTTTCTACAAACAAGGAAATTTTTCTTTCCATCCCTTTGTGCAATCAAAACCAAGCCACATTTATCACAAAATTCCATTTGAGATCAACCCTCTAATTTGTTATCTTACAATTATTGCCTAATAAAGTATATAAGTATTAGCGCTAGTATGACCAAGATAAACCAAAAAATATTTGGCAAAACATACTCAATAAGCCCTATTTTCACCCAACCCAAATAGGGTATTATTAGAATTTCTTTTCCATAAACACTTTCATATGGAATCGACTTCTCAAAAGGAAGCTGTCCACTATTTGCATCACCCTTTGTTTGGTATGTTCCATCTTGATTTATCTCAATTATTCTATGCACTATAGGCACTGGTCCAGAACCAGCAAATACAATTATATCGCCTTTTTTCAAGTCTCCTCTTTGCACACCTTGGATGATCAAAATATCGCCTTTCTGGAATGTTGGTACCATTGAATTTGATTCAACTGCAACTATTGGTATTGATGTATGAAGCAGAAAACCGAGACCAAAATTTATCCCAAGAGCTATGACTATACCAAGAACAATATACACAATTGTCTCTGTAGAATCTTTCATAGGTCTATAACACGGGACTAACTAAAAGACGCTATTATTTTTTCAACAGTTTTGAAAACTCTTTTTGGAGGTCTTTCACCTGTTCTATAACATCTTGAGCAGAATCATCAAGAATTTTTAGCGGGTTTTTTGATTTAACAACGAGCTCAGGATCAGAAAGGTATGGATGGTTAACCTTGTAGGCCACACTTTCTGGTTTCTGTTTCCAAGCAGATTCTCTAAGTAGGTTTAATAGTGTAGGAGATTCGCCTTTAACAGATATTCTGGCCTCTTCGTCTTCTAAAGAAACAAGCTCTAATTTCATAAGTTTAATATACAAAACAAGGGTTTATATAGCTTAGTTCCTGACTTTTTTATATGTCAAGTATAGAGGGATTTTACAAAAAAACAGTTGAAGAGAGGATAGAAACAGTAAAAAAGCTGGCTAAATTAGATGAAAAGGATATCCAGACCCTTAAAAAAACAGGTGCTTTAGACCTACAGACGGCTGAAAGGATGATTGAAAATGTCATCGGTACATTCCAACTTCCTTTAGGAATTGCCACGAACTTTTTGATAAATGGAAAAGAATATTTGATTCCAATGGTTTTGGAAGAGCCATCTGTTGTAGCAGCAGCTTCCAACGCAGCAAAGCTTTGCAGACCTTCTGGTTTTAGAACAGAGAGCACAGAGCCTTTGATGGTTGGACAGATACAAATTTTTGTCGACGATTTGGAAAAAGCCAAAAAGATTTTGCAGCAAAATGAAAAAAAGATTTTCGATTTTGTCAATTCAAAAGACTCATCAATAATTAAATTGGGTGGAGGACTAAAATCAATAGAATATAAAAAAATAGAGACAGAAAAGAAAATGTTAATAGTGAACTTGCTGATTGATGTTAGGGATTCCATGGGAGCCAATTTCGTCAACACTGTTTGTGAGCAAGTTTCTCCTCTTTTGGAGCAACTCACAGGCGGAGACTTTGTACTTAGAATACTTTCAAACTTATGTGATAGGAGAATAGCAAGAGCAAAAGCTGTTTGGAAAAAAGAAGTTGTTGGAGAAGATGTTGTGGAAGGTGTTTTAGATGCATATTTGTTCGCCAAAAACGATGTATACCGCGCAACAACACATAATAAAGGAATAATGAATGGTATAGATGCTGTATGCCTAGCCACTGGAAATGATTTTCGTGCATTGGAAGCAGGGGCACACTCATATGCCTCGCTAAATGGGTATAAACCATTGACAAAATATTGGAAAAATAAAGAAGGTGATTTAGAGGGTGAAATTGAAATTCCCTTGGCTGTTGGAATTGTTGGCGGCTCAACAAAAACAAACCCAGTTGTTGGTATAGCTTTAAAAATTTTAGGGATCAAAACAGCAAGAGAGCTTGCTGAGATAATGGCCGCTGTTGGGTTGGCAAACAATTTTGCTGCCTTAAGGGCTTTATCAACAGAAGGTATACAACGAGGGCACATGAAGCTGCATGCAAAAAATGTTGCTGTGGCTGCAGGCGCAAAAGGTGAACAAATAGAAAGCGTTTCACAACAAATGATAAAAGAAAATAGGATAAGTGAAACATATGCAAAGCAGTTGTTAGGAAAATAGTATGGAAAAAAACATTTTCAAAGAATATGATATAAGGGCACTTGTAGGAAAGGAAATGTCAGCTGAAGAAGCAGAGTTGATAGGAAAAGCATTCGGTTCAATGGTTTTCGGTGATATTGTTGTTGGGTGTGATAATAGGGAAAGCTCTCCTGCTTTCAAGGAGTTTTTCATAAAAGGTATGCTTTCAACAGGCTGCAATGTTATTGACATTGGTACAGTTCCAACACCTGTTATGTATTTTTCTGTCTGCTATTATGGGTTAGATGGAGGTGTAAACATAACAGCATCTCACAATCCACCAGAATACAACGGATTCAAACTCTGTAGGAAATCTGCTGAGCCTTTTTTTGGGGAGGACATACAGAAAATTTTCGAGCGCATACAAAAAAAAGATTTTAGAACAGGGCAAGGGAAGCTAACAAAAAGAGAGGTTTTAGACGATTATTTGAACTACATAAAAAGCAAAATACAACTAGAGAAAAAATTCAAGGTTGTTGTAGATTGTGGAAACGCTGTCGGGGCTTTGACTGGACCAAAGCTTTTTGAAAGCTTAGGCTGTGAAGTTGTTAGGTTGTATTGTTATTTAGACTCTAAATTCCCGAATCACATGCCTGATCCAGTTAAACCAGAAAACCTCAAAGATCTCATACAAAAAGTAAAAGAAGAAAGGGCTGACATAGGTATAGCCTTTGATGGTGACGCAGATAGAATAGGTGTTGTAGATAGGAATGGGAGGATACTTTTTGGTGACGAGCTTATGGTTCTGTTTTCAAAAGAAGTTTTAACCAAAAAACCAAAGTCAAAGGTTCTTTTTGAAGTGAAATGTTCACAAAACCTTTATGAAAAAATATTGGAATTTGGTGGGAAGCCAATTGTTTGGAAAACCGGCCACTCTCTTATAAAAGATAAAATGAAAAAAGAAGATGCCATGCTCGCAGGCGAAATGTCAGGCCACCTATTTTTCAGGGACGAATGGTTTGGATTTGATGATGCTATTTATTCTGGAGCTAGGCTACTTAGATTTTTGTCTACACAAGAACAAGATATCTCAGAGCTTTTAGGAGTGAACAAGTATGTTTCCTCGCCTGAAATAAGAGTTGAATGTTCTGACGATAAAAAGTTTAAAGTTGTAGATGAGGTGAAAGAAATTTTCCTCAAAACACATCCAAAATCAATAACAGTCGACGGTATTAGAGTTGTATATCCTTTTGGTTGGGGATTAATAAGAGCTTCAAACACATCTCCTAAGCTTATTCTTAGGTTTGAAGCAGACTCAAAAGAGAATTTAAAGGAGATAGAAAACAACTTCAGGCTTGTGCTTTCTAAATATCAGGAAGTTGGGAATTGGTAATTTATGTTCGAAGTATCTGAGCTTCTAAAACAAATAAAAGAAAAAGGAGCGAAAAAAATATTTTTGCAGCTACCAGAAGGCTTGAAAACAAAGACTCAGGAATTCGCAGACTTGCTTGAAAAAACAGGTATAGAAACAATAATTTCATGCGAGCCAATGTGGGGTGCATGTGATTTAAAAGATCACGAGGGAAAGATGCTTGGGTGCGATCTTCTTGTCCACGTTGGTCACTCACAATTTGGAAACTTGAAATCAGAAATACCTGTTTTATATTTTCCATTTAGACTAGAATATAATCCGCTTCCTGTTTTGGAGAAAGACTGGAAAAAGATAGAGAATTTCAAAACTTTCAACATAGTCTCAACAGCACAACACATACATTGTTTGGAAAATGTGAAACTGTTTTTGGAAGAAAAAGGTAAAAAGGTTTTGAGTTTTGGAAAACCATCACTTTCAAAGCAATCAGGACAAGTTTTAGGGTGCGACCAAACAGCTGCTCTGTCTGATGACGCTGATTGTATCCTCTTTATCGGTTCTGGAAAATTCCACCCACTTGGAATTGTTAGGAAAACTGAAAAACCTGTTTTTGTACTTAGTACAGATACTGATTCAATTACTGACTTTTCAAAAGAAAGGGACAAGTTTTTGAAAATAAAATTCGCCCAAATTGAAAAAGCAAAAGACGCAAAGAATTTTGGGATTGTTGTTTCATCTAAACCAGGACAAATGTACATAAGGCAAGCAGAGGTTTTGAAGAAAAAATTAGATAGTATGGGTAAAAAATCTTGGATTTTTGTTATGGACTTTATCACAAAAGAAAAGTTGATGGGTTTGAAATTGGATGCTTTGGTGAATTGCGCATGCCCAAGGTTGGACGAAGACTCTCATTTGTTTGGTATGCCTGTTTTGAATCCAGAGGATGTTGGGAAACTATCACAAGGTCTTAAAATATTAGAATAAAAAGTTTTCTGTCTAATTCTTTCGATGAGACGTGGATACATACCTCCAGGCGACACACCAAATTTGAAGTATTGGGATCCCACTGAGGTGTACCTTAAATCAAATGGAAGTTTCCGGTTTAGTCCAAGCAGGACACATGTTTTTAATTATTTCACTGACCATACTGGCTGGTCACCATGGAGAACAAGAGATAATCCAGACAGTGATGTTTTTGTAATGGGTATGGCTGGATCCCATCTTTTTTACATAGTACATGGTGGAATTTACACTGATATTTACAATCATCACAAATTTTCCAGGCTTCGCAGAGTTTCCAATCTCGGGGTAACAAAAATCGAGATCATTGGCGCTAACCATGGAAGAGATCAACATTCCATAGTTGCTGGAATAATGGCTGAACTTGTCCTAAGAAGGAATGGTTTTTCAGAACATGATGTCAATGTTGGAATAGCAGCTGGACTACTCCACGATGTGGCAACTCCTGTATATTCTGATTATGGAAAATTAGCATGCCCAGAAGAACTTGATGAAGAAAAAAATATTGAACTTATTATAGGAAATTTTGACGAGATTTTCAGGAAATATGGTATTGAAAAACAAGAGGTTGTAGATGCGATAAGAGGACAAGGCTCTGTTGGAAAACTCATCAATTCTAAAGGCGTTGATTTGGATAAAATAGCCTACACAGCAATTGATTTTGATAGAACATATAGATCAGATCCCTGGGGAAGGATGAGAGTGTTTAGAAGAGATCCATATTTGTTTGACATACATGAGGATATAGAAATAGTTGATGGGCAACCTGTTTTCACAGATCCACAAAAGCTTTTCAGGTTTTTGTATTTGCGAGCCCTTATGTTTGAGAATGTCCATTTTTCAGGAGCAAATAGGGCAAGGGAGGCACATCTTAAAAGGATTTTACAGGATTTATGGAAACGAGGAAAAATAAACAAAAAACAAATGCTGGAATCAGACGATGGTTGGTTTTTGCATATGCTTGAAAAAGAAATTGGGAGGGATATATTCGAATTTCAATCTGTTTCTTTCCCAATTGTTGAGGTTGGTAGATATCAAACAGTAGAAGAGGCTCAAAAAGCACATGAAGGTGACGATGTTATAATAGATAAGTGGAGGACATTTAATCCAGCTACAGGCACATTAATAATTCATGGCGGTCAGAAAAAGTTTGGAAGAACTGTTGGTGGGAATATTTTGCCCTTCAGGGAAGTTTTTCCTAAACAAGCAGGATTAGTTGAACAAATATCAAGAGATCAGGAATATGTTGGTGTCTACAAAAGGGGCGAAGACTCACCTACAAATCCTGAGCTTCTAAGGCATTTTAGATATAGAAGTTTAGCAGAAGGTGTTGGAGTCCCTAGGAAAATATTGAGCCTTGCAGATGTTGAAACACCAGAAAGGATAATTTGGGCTTTAGAACAAATAGGTAGGAAAGACGAAGCTCAAAAAATGAGAGAAAGATTAGAGGGAGAACCTAGTTTTGCCTAACTTCAAAGCATTCATTGCATCTCCAACCATATACAAAGAGCCTGTTATAAAAATTGTTTCGTCTTCTTTTACAAGGCTCAAGGCTTTCTGGACTGCTTTTTTGACGCTTTTAATTGCTTCGACATTTTTCGAATATTTTTTTGCATCTTCTTCTATAAGCCTGCAGTCTGCTGGTTTGAAATTTCCTTCTGTTGTTATTGTTGTTTCGAAAATAGGACAAAGTTTTGATACAAATTCTTCCAAAGGTTTGTCTTCTGCTATTCCTAGAACTAAAACTTTCCTGTTTTGAAGCTTTTTAACAAACTCGTATGTTGCACCGAGGCCTGCTGAATTATGGGTGCCATCGACTATAACCAAAGGTTTTTTTGAAAGAATTTGTAGCCTGCCAGGCCAACAAACATTTTCAAAACCCTTTCCTATATTTTGATCTGAAACTCCAATTGTTTTCAAGGCAAGGTATGCTGTTTTTGAATTTTCAATTTGATATTTACCTAGAAGATGGATTTCAAACTTTTTACCGTTTATTTTGAAAACTTGTTTTTCCAAAGTTGATTCCAATATTTCTGACTTAAGGTTTTCTGTTGTAATCAGATTTGTGTTGTTTTTATCGCAAACTTTTCTAAAAATCTCGATTATTTCTGGATCTTTTTCTCCTGTAATAACCGGAGAAGTTTTTATTATTCCAGCTTTTTCACTTGCTATCTTCTCCTTTGTATCACCTAAAATCTGCATGTGATCAAAGTCAATGTTTGTTATCACACTTACCAAGGGATTTATGATATTTGTTGCATCTAGCCTTCCACCCATACCTGTTTCTATCACAGCAATGTCAACCTTTTTTGCAAAGTGTAGAAAAGCCATTGCTGTTGTAAATTCAAAAAAAGTTGGCTGAATTCCAAGCTCCTCTGATTTTTGTTTCAAAAGTTTTGTGTATTCGACTATTTCCTTGTCAGAAATTTCTTTTCCATTTATTTTTATCCTTTCATTAAATTTCATCAAATGGGGACTTGTATATAGACCAACTTTAAATCCAGATTCTTTGAGGACAGAATATATAAGGGCACAGACACTTCCCTTCCCATTTGTGCCTGCAACATGTATTGTTTTGTATGCGTTTTGTGGATTTCCTAAACTATCCATCAGCTTGGTTATTATCTCCAAGCCTGGCTTTATTCCAAAGCGAGAAAATCCATACAAATAATTTAAAGTTTCTTGCATGAAAAATAATAGCCAACAACAATTTAAAACCAAGCATGATAATAACAAGATGATGAAACAAACTGATCCAGAAGTCTACGAAGCAATACAAGGCGAAATCAAGAGACAGCAAGATGTTCTGAACATGATTCCTTCTGAAAATTATGTAAGCAAGGCTGTCCTAGAAGCTTGCGGCTCTGTTCTAAACAATAAATATTCTGAAGGATATCCTAAGAAAAGATATTATCAAGGCCAAGAATTCACAGACAAAGTAGAAGCCTTAGCGATTGAAAGAGCAAAAAAACTTTTTGGCGCAGAGCATGCAAATGTTCAACCTTATTCTGGAAGCCCTGCAAATATGGCTATATACCACGCTTTGCTTAAACCAGGTGAAAAAATAATGGGAATGCGATTGGACATGGGCGGACACCTAACACATGGCCACAAAGTTAATTTTTCTTCTAGATATTTCACAGCTGTCCAATATTCTGTAGACAAAGAAACGGGGCTTGTTGATATGGATGAAATCAGGAAGCTAGCTGAAAAAGAAAAACCAAAAATAATTGTTTCTGGTGCAACAGCGTATCCGAGGAAATTTGATTTCAAGGCATTCCATGAAATTGCTTTGGATGTTGGAGCATATTCATTTGCAGACATTTCACATATTGCTGGCCTTGTTTGTGGTGGTGCACATCCATCTCCTTTTCCATTCACAGATGTTGTGATGACAACAACTCACAAAACTTTGAGAGGCCCAAGAGGAGCTATGATTCTTTGCAAAAAAGAAGATAGGTTGGCTAAAATAGAAGGACTGGACGAAAAAGAAGCTAAACAAGAAAAGGATTTAGCTGGAAAAATAGATAGGGCAGTGTTTCCTGGTTTACAGGGTGGACCACATGAACACATAATTGCTGGAAAAGCAGTTGCTTTTGGCGAAGCACTGAAACCAGAATTCAAGGACTATGCTCACCAAATTGTGAAAAACGCAAAAGCATTGGCAGAAAGTTTAATGGAAAATGGGATCAAACTTTTCACAAATGGGACAGATAACCATTTGATACTTGTTGACCTTCAACCATTTGGTCAAGGTCTAGGAAAAGATGTTGCAATTGCTTTGGAAGAAGCTGGAATTTGTTTGAACGCAAACAGCATCCCATATGATCCTTCTCCACCAATGAAACCAAGCGGCATAAGGCTTGGAACACCTATATTGACAACAAGAGGGATGAAGGAAAGTGAAATGAAAGAAATTGGAAAATGGATGTCACAAGTGATAAAAGATAGGACAAATTCTTCTTTGAAAGCAAAAATAAAACAGGAAGTCAAAACACTTTGCGACCAGTTCCCTGTTTATCAGGATCTTTGATATGTTATAAAACTAAATCCATCTTTGTCTTCTCTTTTTGTCTCTTTCCATTCTTTTCCTATTTTTGGGAAAAAGGCATCGCCTTCATAGTTTTTGTGGATTTTGGTTATTTCTAATCGGTCTGCAAAATCAATAGACTGCTCGTATATGTTTTGGCCGCCTATAATGTAAATGTCTTTGTCTAGTTTTTTTGCCTCCTTTATTCCTTCTTCTATAGAATTTTTGATTATACAACCAGGACTTTGATAGTTTTTGTCTCTTGTCACAACAATATTTGTCCTTCCTGGAAGTGGTTTACCAAAAACTTTTAAAATAGACTCAAAAGTTTTCCTTCCCATTATCACTGGGTGATTCAAAGTAAGTTGTTTGAATCTTTTCAAGTCATCAGAAATATGCCAAGGAAGATTTCCTTTGTTTCCTATTACATTGTTTTCTGACACGCTGGCGATTAGAATTATCATACTGCCATTGCTCTTCTTATAGCTGGATAAGAATTATAGTTTTCTACTTTGAAATCATCATAAGTAAGATCTTCTAGTTTTTTGCCTTGGGTTATTTTTAATGTGGGAAGTTGTTTAGGTTCTCGAGAAAGCTGTTCTAAACAAGCTGTTATATGATCTTGTCCTTCTTCTCCCTCTCTTTCTTGTGGTGCATTCTTATCAATCCAATCATTTACTGCCAAAAATTCTTCTCTATTTTGAACTTTTCTAACCATTTCTTTTAGCTTGTCTAGATTGTCTCCATAGAATTTACCTCTCTCATTTTTTCCACAATATATGTGGGAGTCTCCGAATGTGTGCACAAACCTTCCTGGTTTCAATCCGGTTTGGTCTGCTATAATATTTGTTAAAAATGCGTAGCTTGCGATGTTAAATGGGACGCCTAAAAACATATCACAAGATCTCTGATAAAGTTGACAATCTAATCTACCGTCTTGTGTGTTGAAATGATAAAGTAAGTGGCATGGTGGGAGAGCCATGTTTTTAACCTCTATTGGATTCCATGCAGAAACTATGATCCTTCTGTCGCTTGGTTTTGTTTTAAGGAGATTTATCGCTTCAGCAAGCTGATCTATTTGTTTTCCATCAGCTTCCCATCTTCTCCACTGTTTCCCATATACTGGTCCTAAATCTCCCCACTGTTTTGCAAAACCAGAATCGTTTTTTATTTTTTGTATGAAATCATCTTTTTGCTTATTCCACTCAGAAGAATACATTGGATACTGTTTATCCAAGCCTTGTTTAACCAAATAATGTTGGAAGGCGTTACCGTCCCATATTGAGACACCATTGTCAACAAGATATTTTATATTTGTGTCTCCTCTCAGGAACCAGAGAAGCTCGACTATAATTGATTTTGTGAACATTTTTTTTGTTGTAATCAATGGAAAACCTTCAGACAAGTCATATTGATTTTGATAACCAAAAAGAGAAATAGTGTCTATTCCCGTCCTATTTGGTTTGTATCCTGAATATTTGCTTGTGAGAATTTCTATTAGGTGCTTGTGGAACTGTTCCATTATCCCTCCAAATGTTCCCTAACAACAGGCCAGCTTATTTTTGTCCACTTTTCAACATCATTTTGCGGGTCTGCGAAGATTTTTTCCAGCTCTTCCAGAGAATAGAGCCTGCCTTGTGCGATTTCTTCGTCTCCTTTTTCAACATCAAAATTAGTCTCAGCAACTGCGACAACTCCAAAATGGACCTGATTAACTGGGTCTGAATCATCGTTGATGAAACCAATTATTTTTGGCTGCGGATATTCTTGGATTTTTACTTCCTCTTTGAGCTCCCTCATCATACCGTTTTGTATAGGGTCTTCACAATCTTCTTTTTCTATATGTCCACCGATTCCACAAGACCATTTGTTCATCAATCTTGTCTCACTGTAGCCTTTGACTGACCGTTTATATGCAAAGACTTTTTTTGTTTTTGGGTTTACAATCCATATATATGGAATTATTTGCTGCAAGGCTGAGTTTGTTTCGAGATTCTGACCTCTCTCATGGTATTCAAATCTAGAAAGAATTATTGGTATGAAATCTGATTTGGTTTTTGGCATGAAGCCCTCGAAATAGTTGCCATTAAACAATACATCTCTTTTAACAACAAGCGCTTGTTTTACCATACAATGTCAAAAATTAGAACAAAGGTTTAAATTTGTTAACTGCTTTCTGTGTTTTCTTTTTTCTTTCCAAAGGAGAAGAAGCTCTTCTTTTGGTTTTTTTCTGCTTGCTTTTTCTTGTGGTAAGCATCTACCCATTTTGAAACTTTTCCAACCCACTCACCAGAATCACCGACACCAGATGTGTTTCCTACTCCTAAAAGCAAAAGGTTGTCTCCTGGTTTTGTCCTTGCAACAGATCTTTTAATTGCCTCTCTAACTTGAGGCAGGGCATCTTTTACAGCTTTTGGCATTGGCATTATTGCCTCTTCTTGCGACATCTTTACAATTATTGAATCAATTGGTGTGTTGTTTGAAATTGCAGCTTCTTCTATGTAGGATTTTTCAACACCTATGCCGCCCATTGCAACTCCTGTTCCTTCGGCCATTGAACCTGTTTTCTCGCCTTCCATTTTTGCAGCTGCATCAACTGTGATAAATCTTGTGATTTTATTTTTCTCTGCGACTTTTCTAACAGCAACTCCAGGATATCCAAGCCTTCCGCCGGGGCCTTTTGATTTCAAGACAAAAATATTTCTTTTATCATATGAAACTTTGGCCATTACAACATCTTCTTCAATTTCTGTGACTTTGTTTTTTCCAATTAAATCAGCTGCTACCAAAGGACCTATTGAATCTCCAATTGGCTCGCCTCTTGCAAGAGATTTTGTGCCTGCTTCTAGCGATTCTGCAATCTTTTCTATCATTGGAAGTTGCATTTGTATTAACATTGCTATCTGCACATTTTTTGTTTTTTTGACAAGCTCAACATAGTGTCTGACAACTTTTGCGACAAAGTACAAAGATATGCCACCTGCGAAGCCCATTTCTATGTTTGCTTTTTTGTCAGAGCTGGCTTTTGGTAGGACTTGATTTACAAAATAATCAAATCTGTCTTTTTGCTCCCTAACCATGTGATCCAATTTCTTCACTATTCCAGACGGATCTAGATCAACAGGAGAAATTGAGAAAAATTCATAGAACCTGTTCACTGATTCTTTTAATTCTTTTGTTTGCTTTACACCCATTTCTTTTAGAAGGAATTTTTTAGATTCTTCTGACATTGTTTCAAGTTTTGTCACTGTTCTATCTAGTTTGTACATTATTTGGCCTATCATCAAACGAGGATAAAACATGAAAAATACCATTAACAAAATGAACCAAACTATGCTAGAAAAGATATCCTGGCCCCCAAACTGGAAAGTTATCATTTTACCCCACACAACTTTTGATATATAACCCAAACATTATATAAAGGTTATATAAGTTTTGCAGTTTTTAAATTCTGCGATCAAATATACTAAATTGGTTATCGGGATGGAAGCCGTAAAAATTTTCGAATCGAGATGAGAAAATTTTAGGCTACTGTCAACCTTTTCCTAAAAGGTTGATCAAAAATTTACAACGTGGAGGGTTAGAGGAACCGGAAACAATTGCATTGCAGGTTCCCTATTTTGGGACAAAAGGTTATGAGTTGGAAACTATTGATCGGTGTTCTGTTGATTTTGATAGTTGTATCTTCTGGTCTTGTTGGCAATTTAGGTGGTTTGAAAGACAAACTTCTCTCTATTTTTCAGGAATTGGGATTGGAAAATAGTCCACTAAGTGGGATTTTTCAGGTTGGGAAGGAGCCAAAACAATTAGACTTAGTTATAACAGCAAATGTTTTGGACATAAAATCTGATGTACCCATTGCTTTGGAGTCGCCTGGTTTTAATGCAGCAGAGTTTATTGGGAATATAAAACTAGATTTTGAAAATGGAAAAGCTGTGTATACAGAAGACAACTCAAAGTTCAATTTTAACACAAAACTTGAGGGCGAGATCAAAAATTTGAAATTCAAGAAACTTGTTTTGGAAAACCTTGGCTTGAAGGTTTTGAGTGATTCTTGGGGTATTTCATCACAAAACGGAACAGTTGAAATCTATGATTTTTCTGGCAAAGGTGTGATAAAATCAGACAGCTTTGAGCTTATTGGGAATGCAACTGAAGTTGTGCGCAAATAAATTAGAAGCATTGCATGTATTCAGATACTATTTCGTTCTCGTTTCAAAATCTTTTATTTCTCTAGGTATATCATCCGTATTGTTAGAGCATATACCATGTTGAGCGATTTCTGTATGTAGTTCTGTTATTGGATTATTGTTTTCGTCATATTCTCCATGAAGCTCCCATTTTATCCAACAATATGTTCCATCTGAACCTTTAGCATAAGAGATGAATACAGAATCCATTGTTAGGTTACCTTTGACATGGGTGGCTGATGGGGAGTCAAACCAAGATATAAACCCTTCTCCACTCTTGATATTTGTCGATCTCTCATCCTCAGGGATTTCTATTTGGTAATCGTCATTACAATATGTCTCATTTTCATAGGGACATTTACCATTAGCATTCGGACTATTTGGAAAGTCATCTGAATAGTAATATACTCTTTTTTTCTTCCACACCAGCTCACTTGGCCATGGTATACCACGAGTCCTTTTATACTCTTCATCAATAATATTACCATCTGCATCAAGTGTAATGGTTTCCAAAAAACTTTTAGTACCCTTAACTATTTGGTGGCTTGTGCAATTATCTGGGTTTCCAGTTATATCAGCTACTATCTCTACAGCAAACACAACATCTGCAACAGTCATAATGTATAAATTTTCTGGAAGTGGGTCTTTATAAAAACCTAAGGGGGATCTAGTTGTTTTTGTTTCAACAATTTCACCCGTTTGCCAATTCCATGCGTATGGAAAATCATACTCATGTTCTGACTCCCCTTCTGTGTTTATTCTTATGTTTGTTGGAATACAAGATGTGTCTGTGTTTGGTTCACCACTTTCCGGGTTTCCTATTTGCAATTTAAACAATTTTATAATCCATTCGATAATCTCGCTTATTATAGGAATGTTTGATATAGATGAACTAAGGCCCCACGTATAAGGCTGATAGGATTTTTTATCAAAAGCATCCTTTTCAACTTTTCTTTCTGGGTTTTGTTTTGGTGGTTTTTCAGGCTGGGTTATTTGAAATTGTTTTTTAATTGGTAAGTTGTTTTGACACTCGTATTTGTTGTAAATTTTGTTATCGAGGAAATTTGTGTAGACGTTGGAACCGACTTTGATTGAATTTTCAAGTGTTTCGCAGGATATAGAATCTGTTATTGTGATATCTTCCTGTGAAGTTTCAGAGTTGCTTATACAAAGAATCTGGTTTTCTATATTTTGTAGGCTGAAACCAGTTGGGCATTGGATATCTTGGGCTTTTGGTGCCGTTTGCACATCATCTGTTAATTGACCCCTTTGATTGGCTGTCTCATTTGTTTGGTTTTCTGGGGTTGTTGGATATTCTTCTGATATTGAAAGTGCAACTGGTATGAATAAGATGATTATCAGAAGAGGTAAAAGGTATTTCATAGAATAATTTGGAGAGTTAAAGATAAAAGCACGTTTGTTGGTTTTGAAGATTATGTTAAATGGTCGAAGGCTAGCTAAACTTCACTTTGTACATCCTCTTTCTGTCCAACTAAAGTTTCTATTATTCTTGCATAAGCCGGTCTTGTGATTGTAATACCAACCCATATTCCAATTATTGTTGTAAGTGCGAAACCTCTCACAAATTCTGCGACCAAAAACATCAAAGGAAGCATTGCAAACACAGTTGTTGAAGCTGCTGAGAATATCATGAAGAACGCAGATCTCAATTTTTCTTTCAAGGTTGTCAGCTTTTTCTTTGTACCTTTCAGCGCCTCATCTGCTATTATAATTTGGTGGTCAACACCGACACCTATCGATGCTATTATACCAGCTATTGCAGGCAAATCAATTGTCCATGACATCGCTATACCTAAAACAGGAACAGAAAGCGCACCTAAAACAGCAAGTATATCGACCTCATGCTTTTTCCACCATGCCAAACCTATTATAATTATATTAATAAACAAAACAAAAGCCCAGACACTTGAATCGTTTATCGCAGCTATCCCCAAAATTATCAAGGCCTCTGACACAGAAACAAGTGCCATTGGGAAAGATATTTTTATTTTTCTATACCTGACAAAAACAATTATCAAAACAACAACTGCACCAAGTGCTGCTATATAACCTGCAGAACTTAGGAAATTCCGACCAAGTGTTGGTGAAATAATGTCAGTAGATAGGACTTCAATTTGTATTGGAATTGAACCAGATCTTAGTATGGTTTGAAGTTGTAGAGATTCTTTTTTAGCTTCTTCTCTTGTTGATCTTGAACCTTCAATTTGTGGTGTTGTGTAAGGAACGCCACCTAAACTTCCAGCTATCCTTAGGTTAGTAATCAGCTCACCATCTAAATATAGGAAGATTTCAGAGTCTTCTAAATATTCGCCAGATCCTTGTAAGGATAAGGATTTTGGTATCCCAGATGTGACCTTAGCAAATCTTTCAGCTCCATTTTTTGAAACTAAAACAGTGAAGTAAAATTGGTAGCCGCCTGGTATTGGCTGTATTCCTGTCCTTTGTGCATCTGTGTATATCAATTCTATATCCTTGCCCTCGTACACATCACCAAGAAGGATTAATTTTGTTGGTTGAATGGATGAAAGCTGGAACTTGATGCCGTCTAATTCAAAAGTATTGTTTGTGTTTACTGATCTACCCTCAATTATTATTGAACTGTTTGAAACTGAAAATGGGAATTTTTTCTCACCTAAAACTATTTCACCTTTACCATCCCTTACTGTAACAGGTTTTGAAACTTTTGCTTCAAATCTTCCTGTTTTTGTAAGCAGATCATTGACAACATCTGAACCTATACCACTTGCCTCTATCTGGATCAGTGTTCCAACATTTGCATCAGAAAGAGGACGGATTTTTATCTCTTTCAAACCAAACAAGTTGGCCCTTGTCTGAAGAATTTCTATTGTTTGAGCTATCAGGGCAGCGCTTGTGTTTGTTTCTTTTGGCTTTAAAATTAGACGTGTTCCACCTCTAAGGTCTAAGCCTAAGTCCAAATTTAATTTTTCGATGTCAATGACATTGATGCCTAGGTTTCCTGTTGAATTGAAAATATACTCCTGACCATTTGCAATCAAATAAACTTGGCCAGACAAATCTTTTGTCAATTCGTTCCAATCATTCACATTTTTAATATCTAAATTATTGATCGATACGATTTGCATTCCTGTTTTCAATACATTATTTGCAGGAGAATCTTGTGTTATGTAAGCTACGACAACACCTTCTCGCCCATAGGGATATGTTTTTAATCCTACAGCTAAAAGTGATGCAATGACTGCGATAACCAATATCCAAACTCTCCAATACTTAAGCATACAACCCTCGCTTTTTCACTATATATCTCAGTACAGCTGTGTTTTGTATCCATGTATAGATCATATCTGCCATTAAACCAATTATAAGAACTGCTGCGATTTCTGATAAAACAGGCGACAAGTTTGAGATGTATAAAACAACCAACACACCAATTGTTGTTGCTGACATTGTTATTCCTGTTTTCATTGCAGAGAATGTTTTGTCTTTTAGTGAGCCTTCATCATTTTTCAAAACTCTTGTTGCTAGAACAATGTCTGTATCAACCGAATATCCTATAAGCATAAGTATACCTGCAAAGCTTGCTAGGCTCAATTCCATTCCAAAAATATTCATAAATGCGAGAGCTGTGACTATATCACCGATTGCAGCGAAAATTATGTTGAAAGAAGGACCAAATGATCTGTATACAATAAAAACAACAATTGACATTGCTATGAATGCGCCAATAATACCTAGTTGAACTTGAGCCCAGAATGATTCTCCCAGGGCAGCACCTATTTGTCTGATTGAAAAAGAGTCTGTTTTTATTCCTTGATTTTCTAATTCTTTGAGCATGTCTTGTGTTTGTTTAGAATCTGTTTGGATGAAAAGCTCTCTACCATTAAAACCAGTTGATTGTTTAATATCAACTTTTCCAAACTTTGAAAGGTCTTTTGTGAGTTGATCTACGTTTACTTCTTTATCTATTGAAACTGTAAGGACATTGCCCCCCTTTAGCTCTATACTTCTTTCAAGAATTTCACCTGTTGATAAGTAGTTGTTTGCAAGCACGCCAACTGAAAACAGGAAAAGGACAATCGGTATTACCAATAGATATGTGTAATAATCTCTTTTCTTTTTTTCAATTTGAGGTTGCTCATTAGACATAGGATAAATAAGGGGTTAGTATTTAAATTTTGATGATAAGGGAGATTATGGAAAAATACGACATTATCATTGTAGGGGGCGGGCCCGTTGGGTTGTACACAGCTAGCCTGTTGCAGAAGGATTTCAAGGTTTTGGTTTTGGAAAAAGAAAAGGAATTAGGGAAAAAGGCATGCTCCGGTCTATACTCAAAGAAAATATTTGAGTTTGTTCCACAGGGACATTTCATTGAAAATGAGATTGATGGATGCACACTTTATTCACCGAGCGGATCAAAAAAACATTTTGAGATAAAACAAAAGCCTTTTGTTGTGGATAGGGAGGAATTCAACAAGTTTTTAGCAGAAGGTTTGGAAAATTTAAAAATTGGGTGCAAGGTTGAAGTGATTGAATTTTTACAGGATTCCAAGAATTCAAAAACAAAAACCAATGGAACCAATGATGGTGTCAAAGTGAAAACAAACCAAGGCGAATTTCATTCTGAAATTATCATAGGCGCAGATGGGTCTAGATCAATTGTCAGACAACATTGGCAAGCAAAACCATTTGAAATTGTTTCAGGGTTGATAGGAATGGTTGAGCAGGACGACAGTAGCAGAGATGTTGGTGTTTGGTTCGACAAAAAACTCACAGAAGATGGTTTTTTATGGAAAATACCTAGAGGGAAAAGGATAGAATATGGTATGCTTGGGTTGGATGTTAGCTATACAAAATTGGAAAAGTTTTTCGGGTTGAAAAATTACCAAAAAATTGCTGCACCAATACCAGTTGGTTTGCAGAAAAGTTTTTTTGAGCGGACTTTGTTGATTGGCGATGCTGCTTCTCAAACAAAACCTTGGTCTTTGGGAGGGGTGTTGTTTGGTTTTTTGGCTGCAAATGTTGCAAAAAATGTTTTGAAACAGGCTTTTGACAGGCAAGATTTTTCTGAGAAGAAGTTGGAAGGATATGAAATAGGTTGGAAAAAAGAATTTGGCGGAGCAATTGAGAAAGGCATGTTTTTCAGAGAGTTTTACAAAGAATTAGATAACAAAAAAATAGACGAAGTTTTTGAGAAAGTTGATGGTTTTGGGTTGAATGATGTTGATATGGACAATCCATTTTCGGTTATTGAATGATTATAGCCTGTAGACTTGGACAAACGTTCCTTCTTCAGAACCATCTCTTGGCCAAATTTTACACTCTTCTATCAATGTAAATCCATTTTCCTTAAACTGTGTATCAGCAAACTTCTTAGAAACCTTAAATTCAAAGTCGTTGCTTTTAGCTGTTTGTTCTAAAAATTCTTTGAGGCCCGGAATTGTTTTTTCTTTTTGTATGTTTTTGATTAGATTTTCATAATACAGTAAACAACTTTTTCTGTTTTCAAAATAGATTTCAGTTAGAATCAGTATGCCGCTCTTTTTCAGACACTGCTTTGCTTTCTCTATATACAAACCTTTCTTTTTGTCTGGGAGGTGATGATATGCAAAAATAGATAGGACAAGATCACATTCCCTTTTCAATTTTGCATCGACTATATCAGTATTCTGAAGCTCTAAGTGATTTGATTTAATTTTTGAGTGTTTTGCTATCTTAAGAAATTTTTTATTTATGTCTATAATTGTTGCTTTTTCTATGCCACCAACAGAGTCTGCAAAAACTTTTGTGTTGCTGCCAACGCCCCCACAAAAATCAGCAAGAACCAAACTATCCCAATTTTTTGTATATTTTTTTGCAAGTTCCAGGGATTTTGAAATTGCATCGACATAATCTGGTCTGCAGTTTTGGAATTTTATGTATTTATCAGGATCAAGATACGCATCAATGTCCATGTTAAATATTAATTAGGGAACTAATTAATTATATGTCTCTCAATTCTTTTTTTACAGCTAAATCTGCTGCGATAATTGGTGCGTCAACAGAAGTTGGAAGCATTGGTTATTCTATAACACAAACAATGAAACAACATTTCAAGGGAAGAGTCTATCCTGTGAATCCTCATCACAAAAAAGTTTTTGGATTGGCCTGCTATCCATCTGTTTTGGATATACCAAGAAAAGATAAAAGAAGCTCACCAGTTGACATAGCTGTGATTGTTGTACCTATAAAATTTGTACCAGACGTTTTGAAGGAATGTGTGAAGGCAAAAATAGGTGGAGTTGTTTTGATAACTGCTGGATATTCAGAAGCTGGAAACAAAGAAGCAGAAGAAGAGCTCAAGAAAATAATTAAGGGGAGCAGAACAAGGATAATTGGTGCAAATTGCCTTGGAATTTTGGATACAAATACAGGGGTTGACACTTTGTTTTTGCCTGCGCCAAAACTGTCTAGACCAAAGAAGGGTGGAATCTCATTTTTGTCTCAGTCTGGTGCTTTTGGCTCGACTTTTTTGGATTTGATTGCATATGAAGATGTTGGCTTATCCAAGTTTGTCTCATATGGAAACCAGACAGATGTAAAAGACTGGGAGCTCCTAGAATTTTTGGGAAACGATTCTTCTACTGAGGTTATTGTGATTTACATGGAAGGTGTGTCAGATGGTAGGAAGTTTCTTTCAGCTGCAAAAAAAGTTTCTGAGAAAAAACCAATCATTGTATACAAGGCAGGGAAAACTGATTTTGGCTCGAAAGCTGCGAGCTCACACACAGGATCGCTAGCAGGCGCCTATGAAATCTATAAAACAGCTTTTCATCAAGGGAGAATTTTAGAGGCTCAGACAGTTGAGGAAATATATGATATGGCAAAGGCTGTTGAGTTTTTGAAAAAGTCTGCTGGAGATAGAATAGCTGTTGTGACAAATGGTGGTGGTTTTGGTGTTGTAACTGCTGACTGTGTTGTTTCATCTGGTTTGAAGCTTCCAGAATTTTCTCCAGAAACAAGAGAGAAATTGAAAAAAATTTTGCCTGGTTTTGCTCAGGTGCATAATCCGCTTGATTTGATTGGAGATGCAGATGTAGAAAGATATGAGAAGGCTTTGGAAATCTTGGTGAAGGATGAGAATGTGGATGGGATAATTGTAATCGCTTTGCTGCAGACTGTTTCTTTGAAACCAGAAGTATACGATGCAGTTGTTCGAGTCAAGCAAAAAACCAAAAAACCAATCATTGTCTCTTCAACTGGTGGCGAGTACACAGAAAAATTTAAACCAAGACTTGAGAGGAATAAAATTCCTGTTTACCTAACACCTGAAAGGGCTGTCAGAGCTATGAAGGCGTTGGTGAAAATTAGATAATATGGCTATCAACGAAGATAATTTTGTCAAAGAATTGCTAAAATCTGTTCCTGAATTTAAAGAAGTTCATAAAAATGAAAAAGATTATCATGAAATAGGAATACATCTTGTTTTAGGTGACCTTAAAAGATTTGCCGAAAAAACATATATGGAAAGGCAAAAAAACCAAGAAAAGGAAGTTTTAGATTTTATTTTAAAATGTTTGAAAGAAGGAAATGAAAATGTAAAAAACGCTGTTTTTGTAAGTTTTTTTGAAAACATGGATGATAAATGCGCAAAAAATCTAGCTAATCAGCTACCAGAAAAGTTTAGAAAAGATGTCTTGGATTTTTTAGAATGTTTATGATTATGCAACAAATCCCAAAATTCATCCAAAAAACTTGCAAAGAGAAGAACATCATCCCATTATACTACGCAGAGTCTGGAAGCAGGTTGTGGGGATTTCATTCAGAGGACTCTGATTTTGATATAAGGGGAATACATTTGGTTTCTCAGAAAGATTATTTTAGGTTGGATAAACCAAATGAGGTCGTAGAAGTTTTGGATGGTGATTTGGATTTGGTTAGTTTTTCTTTGGATAAAGCCTTTTCGCTTTTAGCCAATTCAAATCCTTCTCTTTTAGAATGGTTTAGGGGAAACATTGTTTATCTAAATAATTTTTCTGGATATGAAAAATTGAAAAAAGAAGTTTTAAAAGAAATAAATTTGAAGGCATTGTTTTGGCACTATGTCAGCATGGGAAAACAAAACTATGTCAAATATGTTGAAAAAGAAAAACAATTCACATACAAGAAAGTTTTGTATGTGCTTAGAGGCCTGCTATCTGCTGATTTTATTTACCAGAAAAAACAAATTCCACCTTTGGATTTTGAGGAGCTTGTTGAAAAATTAAAATTTGAGAAAAAAATTGAAAATATTTTAAAGGAAATTCTGAAGAGAAAAAAAGAAAAAACAGAAAAGGATGTTGTAGAAAATAAAGAAGAAGTTTTGAGGGTTGTTAAAAGGTTTTTTGAAAAAGTTTCAATAGAAGATGTTGAACCAACTGGGAACAAACACAAACTTTGGGAAGTCCTAAATACATATTCTGTCAAAATAAAAGAGGAACATTACTTATGATAAAAACATACGCCAAAGGAAGGGGTTTTGAATCTGACATGCTTCACTACTTAAATTCAAAAGGATTTTCCTGTATCAGGGCTCCCTCTAGTGGTGGAGCAATGACACCAGCAGATGTAATCGCTATGCGCAAAGGCCTTATTTTGGCTTTGGAATTAAAAAATCATAAAATAAAACCAAAACTTACACAAGAAAAAGTTGAAAGGTTTAAGGAATGGTGTGATAGAGCTGGCGCAATTGGTTTTTTGGTTTGGAAAAATGGGACCAAGTGGCTGTTTTTGCAGATGAAAGATATTGTGGAAAACAACTATGAAGACGAAAGATGGATTGAAATGAAGGATATTCTTTCTGCATTGGGGATTGAATAAGCTTTTAAGCATTAAAGCCAATTGTCTATATGGTTTCATCAATTGACGATTCTTATCTAACAAGGGAAAAGTTTCTCAAAAGCATAGCAGGCGAGGTTATTTTCTCTTCAAATCCTGGGAAATGTTTGAGGAAATGGAGAGAAACCTTCATCATTTCGCAAAAAAAACTAGCGAAAGAACTAGGGATAAATTCTTCTGTTATTTGTGATTATGAAGGCGGACGCAGGCAGTCACCTGGGATAAAGATTGTAAGAAAATACATTTCTGCATTAATATCCATAGACGAGCAAAATGGTGGAAAGACATTGAAAAACTATTTGAAATCAATCCAACCACCTGCTCAAAATCAGGTTATTTTAGGGATAAAGGAATTTTTTTCAGGTGTCTCTGTTGCTGATTTTTGCAAGCTTTTAGGGTCAGACATGCTAGCTGGACAGAAGCAAAAAGGACAGGAAATATATGGGTACACTGTTATTGATTCTGTAAAGGCTATTTCAGAACTGTCATTCAATGAGTTGGTGAAATTGTATGGCTCAACAACTCAAAGGGCATTGATTTTCACAAAAGTGACAACAGGAAGGACACCAATGGTTGCTGTTAAATTGACAAATCTCAAACCCGGATTGGTTATTTTGCATGGTTTGGGTGAAGTTGATGATTTGGCCAGAGTGATTGCAGAAGATGAAAAGATCCCATTGGCACATTGCAAGCTGAATTCTGTAGAAGAAATATTGGACAAATTAAAAACGATTGAGTAAAATATGAAAAATAGAAAAAACAAAGATAAAGAATTTATTAAAAACAACTATGTTCTTCCCATATTTGTTGCCACCGTTTCCGGTTTTATTTTTTTAGCTCTGGATAAGTTGGCCTTCGTGACTGAAAACGAAAAAACATTGACAATAAATTGGATGGGGTTGTTTTTTGCCATTGATTTAATTGTTATTTTTTGGGTAGTTGGCTATTTTTTCTTAACAAAATTAAATCAAAAACCAAAAAATTAAGCAAGCTTCTTTATCTCGGTTTTTACTTTCTTCCCTTCTATATCTACAATTCCATAAAAACCTTCTGTCAAAGCACCAGGATAAAACAAAGTTGTTTCACCAAGTTTGTCTTCGCCCTTTGCTTCGAAAATGTGCGCAGAAATAGCTAAAACAGGTTTGTGTTTTAGAATAAATTCTCTAAACAATTTTGAGCCGACGTGTTCGCCTGATTCTAACTTGTCCAGTTTTGTGTCTTTTGGTGGATTGTGTGCAACAAAAACAAAGTCGCCTTTTAGCTGCTTTTCAATAACAGCTAGACCTTCTTTTATTTCGTCGTCTGTTGGCTCATATGCTGTATTGAATGGTGTTTGGGCTCCACCAAAACCCGCGAAAAGAAGGTTGTTTATTTTTTTTGCTTTTTTCTGTATGCTTGTTTTGTAGTATTCAAAAATTTCCATGACAGAGTATGGGTCATTGTTGCCTGGTATACAAACAAGGTTTTTATTTAAAGAAAGGAGTTTTTGCGTTTCCATTTCTGTTATATCCAATTGATCAAAATCAGTTGTGTCTGCGAAAAGGTCTGTAAAGTCGCCTGGGCAGATTATTCCGTCTATTTTTTCTTTAAAATTGTCAACGAGTTTGTTTAGGTTTTTTAGGTTTCCATGTATATCGCAGACTACTAAAAATTTCATATGAGTATATATGTTGGAAAGATTATATTAAGATGATAAATATAACAGTGTTATATAAATTTGTTAATAGTTTAAGCTTGTGTTGTTGAGAAATATATTTTCTTTCTTTTATAACAGTGTTATATAGATTTATTTTAAATTAGTGTTCTCCTACATCAGAGAAAGTTTTCTGTTCCAATATAACAGTGTTATACAAATCTTTATACTCTTACCTTTATTTCATTTAGAAAAAAGTTTTTAAAATAAAAAATAATTTTTATATATATAACAGTGTTATACTATAAATAATAAAAATATAATAAAATAAAAAATTTTTATAAAAATAAAAAACTCCATAGGAAACGATGGGGTGGTAAAAATATATAACATTGTTATACAAATTTGTCTGTTTTCCACAGGAAATTTAAAGGGTAAAAACACTTTCTAATTTGATATTCCATAGGAAACAAAGGTGCTAAAAAATTGTTTTTGCCAAGTAGAAAAATTTAAACAGGAAAGTATGAAAATATATAAACCCCAGTTCCATATGAAGTATTACTTCTAGGCTACTTTTCTTTTAGAAAAAGAAAATCACCGTCCAAAAGAAAACGCTTTACAATCTAAAGCGAGGCAAAACAATGAAACAGCAAACACTTCAACAGCTATTCACAGGGTATTTGGAAAAAAAATCTATTTTTAAAAACAAAAACGTCCTAACACATGACCATGTTCCTGAATCCATCCTACACAGAGATGACCAGTTTAGACAACTTGCTTCAATCCTTGCTCCGGCCCTTAGAGGCGAGAAAGTATCAAATGTTTTTTGTTTTGGAAAAACAGGAACAGGAAAGTCTTTGATCATAAGAAACGTGACAACAGAACTGCAAAAAACTTCAGAAAAGGTGAGAATTTTCTACTTAAACTGTAAAATGAAAAGAGTAGCTGACACAGAATATAGATTAATGGCAGAGCTCACAAGGATGTTGGGTTGTGAGATTCCAGCCACAGGTTTACCAACAGATGAAATTTACAAAAAATTTGTAGAGTATGTTGACAAAGAACCAAAATCCATTGTTTTAATTTTAGATGAGATAGACACCTTGGTTAAAAAAATAGGCGACGGACTTTTGTATAATATGACAAGGATGAACCAAGAGCTTCAGAACGCAAAAATATCTTTTATTGGAATATCAAATGACATCAATTTTACAGATAATTTAGATCCGAGAGTTAAATCATCTCTTTCAGAAGAAGAAATTTTATTTCCACCATATAATGCTAATCAGCTAAAGGACATACTTTTGGAAAGATCAGCACAGGCCTTCAGTGAGGGGATTTTATCATCAACTGTTATACCAAAATGCGCTGCATTGGCTGCACAAGAGCACGGAGACGCTAGAAAGGCTTTAGATCTTTTGAGAATATCAGCTGAAATAGCTGAAAGGGAGGGGTCAACAAAAATAGGTTTGGATCATGTCGACAAAGCTGAGGCTAAGTTAGATTTAGACAGGACAGTAGAAATTGTTAGGAAACAACCAAAACAATCCTTGGCTGTTTTATCAGCAACAATACAGCTTGTTGAGAAAGGTGAGAAAAACATACAGACAGGAGATATTTTCAACATCTACCAAGAAATTTGCCAGAGAGCTGGCTTGAACCCACTGACACAAAGAAGGTTGTCTGATTTAATATCTGAGCTAGACATGCTTGGTATAATCAACACAAAGGTTATCTCAAAAGGAAGATATGGCAGGACAAGGGAAATAAGGCTGTTGTTAGCAAGAGACATAATCGAAAAAATAAAGGTTATACTTGGGGATAATTATGTGTTATGAATTTAGACGTTGTGGAAATCCAAGTTAAAAATTTTAAAAAATCAGTAGAGTGGTATAAAAAAATATTTAAACCTTTACATATAGAAGATAGTTTTGCAATGTTTAACACAAACAAAGCGACACTGGCTTTGTATAAGGGTAAAAACCACAAAACAACTCTTTATTTTAGGAGTAAAAAATTGGAAAAGGATTTGTTTTTGATGAAAAAAAAGGGAATTAGAGTTTCAAAAATACAAAGGGTTCATTGGGGTAGAAAATTCTCTTTTGTTGATTTAGAGGGAAACAAACACTTTGTATATGAAGAGCGATAATGAGTTTTATGGCCCACAATAATGTTGAAATTGAAATCAAAATACAGCTAAGCGAAAAGAATCTTTCTAGAGTAAAAGAAAAACTAAAACAAACTGCGAAATTTGTGAAAACGTCTAAGCAAGAAGACGAATATTTCACACCTTCCCACAGAAATTTTGTCGAGCCAAAATTCCCTTTTGAATGGCTTAGTATTAGAAAAAGAAGTGGGAAATCTATACTGAATTACAAACACTGGCATCCAGAAAACTCTGAAATAACTACACACTGCGATGAGTTTGAAACTGAAATAGCTAATCCAGAAAGTTTAAACAAAATATTTTCGGCCTTAGATTTGAAAAAATTGGTTTTTGTTGAAAAAGAAAGAGAAGTTTATACATATAATGATGAATTTGAAGTTGGTTTAGACTCTGTGACTGATTTAGGAAAATTTATAGAAATTGAAGCAATAAAAGACTTTGGAACTGTTGAGAAAGCACGAGAAGCTTTGTTTGAGTTTGCCAAATTTTAGGCGTTGATGTTTCAAATCCAGACAAAAGAGGCTATCCATATCTAGCTTTGAAAAAGAAAGGACTGATAAAATGACAAAAGAGGCTGTAGTCGAGCGGTTTTTGCAAGAAGGTTTTTTGATCTCGCCAAAACTTTTAGAACAAATACCAGAGGATAACCTAGATTCTATAGTAACTTCTATAAAACTTTCAAAAGATCTGATAATCCAAAACCTGGACGAGCAAAAAGAAGAAGTTGAAATTAAAGCAAAAAATTACAAGGAAAAAAACAAACTGACAGCGAGCGATTTTGTTGAGTATTATTCAAAAAAATACAGTGTGCTAAAAGATATTTTAGAAAAAAAACTCAGCCCAATTTCAATTGATAAGGCCAAAGGCTTTTCTGAAACTTCGATAATTGGTATGGTTTACGAACACACAAATGCAGGCGTGATAGTCGAGGATCCAACTGGAAGGATGGAAATCAGATGCAACAGAGACAATATTTTGCTGAACTCTGTCTTGGGCTTTACAGGCAAAATGAAAGAGGGTATTATGATAGCTGAAAAAATTATTTACCCAGACATACCACTAACAAATGATATAAAATCACTAAACATGGAGCTTGTTTTCTCAAGCAAAGGAACAGTTTTAGAAAATATTAAGACAGTTTCTTTTGAGCAAAAAGAAAACTTGGTTTCTGTCTTAACAAATCCTGGATATGTAAAAATAAACAAAGAGGTTGTTGTTTTAGCCTACAAACCAAAAGAAGAGCTTGTTAAAGAAAGGGTTTTGGTTTTTTTGAAAAATAGGTTTATACAAGAAGAAACACCATCTGAAAAATATTTGATAAAGGAGATCCCTTCAATCTTTTGGATTGAGCAAGAAAAACAGTGGGTTGAAAATTACAAGGGTGTGACAATTGTTTCTGGAAAAGAAATTAAAATAAATTTGAAGGATAGGAAGGTCGAGTTTTTATAACACTGTTATAAATATTTAGATGTTCCTTGAAATCCTTCTTTTCATGTTTTTTGGAATAGGTATAGGCACGATAACTGGAATAATTCCTGGCCTTCATCCGAATTCGGTTTTTGTCTTGCTCTTATCAATTCCTTTTTTCGTCATTGGTTTGCCTTTTGAGCTTATCCTAACTCTAATTGTTTCAGTTTCTGTGACAACGACATTTGTTGATTTTATACCAAGCCTGCTTTTTGGTGCGCCAGATGCAGACACATCACTATCAGTTCTTCCAGGACACAAATTTTTGTTAGAAGGAAGAGGATATGAGGCTCTGGTTCTGACTGTTATTGGTGGAATTGGAGTCACTGTTTTAACAATTCTAACTCTACCGATATTATTGTCAGGAATTCCTTTGATATATAGTTTTCTCAAATCATATATTCACATAATCCTTGTTGTTTTTGTTGTGTGGATGATTCTATCTGAAAACGGAATTAAAAAATTTCATTCTCTTCTAATCTTTCTTTTAGCTGGGTTTTTTGGTGTACTTGTTTTGAATTCGGCTTCTCAAGATGTGTCTGTGTATGCTGGTTTAACTGGTTTGTTTGGTTTGTCGGGAATTGTTTCAAGCTATTTGACAAACACGGCTCTTCCAAAACAAAATATGAGCTTTGAAATCAAAGTCAGCAAAAAAGGAATATTAACTGGGTGGATTGCTGGAATACTTGCAGGCATACTTCCTGGTTTAGGATCTGCCCAATCAAGCATAGTTGCCTCAAAAGTCTTAGGTTCAAATGAAAAAGATTTTCTCACAGCTTTAGGCGGCATAAACACGTGTAACAAGTTAATTGGAAGGTGTTAACTATTTAAAGGTGTTTAACCAAATATAATCATGCCACAAAGACCCCTCGTTATAGCAGAGAATCTTAGGAACAAAGTTTCTGGGATGAACGTTTTAGAGCAGAACAAGAAAGACATAGTCAATTTTGACCAAGAAAATATAGCCAGAGGGTTGACAGCCAACGCAAGAATACATTATTTGAGAATACTGAGTAAACTGATCGAATACACAAACAAACCCCTTAAAGAGCTACAAAAAGAAGACCTTATTGCCTTTTTCAATAGCATTTCAATACAATACAGCCCGGAGAGCATGTATCTCTATAAGTCTTCTGTTAAGAAGTTTTGGAAATGGCTATATGGTGATGATGAGGTGACACCAACTGCTGTTAGGTGGGTTAAACGAGAGCGTCAAGACAAGCTAAACAAAATACCCAAGATATTGTCTCCAGAGGAGATTAGAAAAATGTTGGATGTGATTGATAACCCTAGGGATAAGGCTCTAGTTCATGTTCTATACGAGTCTGCTTGTAGAGTTGGGGAACTCCTTAACATGAAGATTGGTGACATAAGGCATGAAGGTCGGATGATAAAGATAGTTGTAAGTGGCAAGACAGGCGAAAGACCAATAATTCTGATCAACTCGGTTCCAGATTTGACAACATGGTTGAACAACCATCCATACAAAAACAACCCAGAATGTTCTTTATGGACTACCATACGAAATCCAAAGTCTTCTTTATCGTTAGAGACATCGGGAGCCGATACATTGCTAAAGAAATATGCTGTAAGAGCTGGAATTAAGAAAAGAATTTATTGCCATTTATTGAGGCATAGCAGGCTGACGTCCTTAGCAAAGCAATTTTCGGAATCTGAATTAAAAATAATTGCTGGATGGACAGGCGATTCAAAACAAGCAAGAACATATATACATTTGAATGGAGCCGATATAACAAGAAAGTTTAAGGAACTGAATGGTCTTGTTGACCCAAAAGAGGTTAAGAGCGATGAGGAAATTTTGAAGCCGAAGCAGTGCCCTCGCTGCCAAAACGAATCCTCCAATGTTTCCAAATTCTGCAATTTTTGCGGGCTTGTGTTAGATTTGAAAACTGCAATGGAGATGGACAAAAAAACAGAAGAGAGCATACCTGTTGTCAAAGGAATGAAGATACTGCTTCAAAATCCAAAGATACAGAATATTGTAAAAGAAGAACAAGATTTACAAGAAATGTTAAAGCAATTACTTCAATAAAATATCAACTTGTTTTTCAATAAATTTTCTAATTCTTCCAATGTCCAACGAACAACGGAAACTCAGTTTGCTTCGCAAACAAAGTCTAACACTGGTTAAGCGGTTTCGCTGTCGCTATACCCAAAGATTTTTCTTGTTTTTTATTGGGGGCATCCTCAAAACAAAAAAGAAATCTTTTTATATGTACTTTTATCTATTTTATAATGGCAGACAAAAATAAAAACAATTATCTTTGGATTGGAATTGCTGTCGTTGTTGTTATAGTTCTCTCCATTGTTTTTATTTCAAATTCAAATAACAATTCACAAAATGAAGTTACTTGTAATTCTCCATATATTAAAGTTGGAACTTCTTGCTGTTTAGACCAAAATTCTAATAATGTTTGTGATAATGATGAGCAACCAGCACAAAATCAACAGGTACAACAAGAAACAAAACCTTCTGAAAGAAATTACCAAACTATTTCTTTAAGGTCATTTGATTATGATAAAAATAATAAAAAGATTACATCATTAACAATAAATCATCCAGATTATTATGAAGGTGAATGGAGATTAGTTGTAATTGGAAAAGATGCGAGTGGTCAAAAAGTTTTTGAAAAAGAAATAAATCCCGGTCCCTCCGGTTTTTCTTCAAATAACTATTGTCAAAGCGGATGTTCTTTCTTTTATGTAACTGATGAGATTCCTTATTTACAAAGTGGAACAATGATAGTAAAACTCATTTCCGAAAAGCTTAAAACAAAAGCTGTTGGAGAGTATTCATATTCAACTTTTGACTCTGACTTATCTTTTAATGTAGCTTATGATTCCTATGATAGTAATGAAGATGAATTTATCTACAAGATAACAAATACGGGGAAAAGAACAATAATGTTAACAAGTATTATAAGTGTTTTATTTACTGATGAATGCGGCAGTGAAGCTTGGGATAGTAAAGAATGGGTTGCTAGAAAATATATATACCCATATGGAAGCGAAGATGAAATGATAAATCCTGGAGAAACTTCAAAGGTTAGAGGGTTAGCATGGGGCTCGGTTTATGATATTAAGAATTTCTGCACCAAATTCCTTTATGATAATGAAAAGAAGGTAAAGGAATTTTCATTTACAGTTTAATACCGTTATTCCACCAGTCTATTCGAACCAATAGCATAGTGACTGGTGGTTATTTAATATTATTAACAAGTTATAACACTGTTATATATCTGAGTCAGAAGTTCTTTTTGTAGCTCTAAATAAATACAAAAATAAAATTAAACCTTCCCCAATTCCTCTATTATAATCTTTTTGGTTTTCTTATCGGCAATAAGGCGTACAAAAGTTTTATCGTCCCAACCAAATGACTTGGCTTCTTTTGTGATAAAAACAACGTATCCAGGCCCCCATTTCACTATCTTCTTCCCCCTTTTAGTTAGCTGTTCCATCTTCAAAGTTAAAGAAATCGTGTAATATAGAGACTACGTTAACTACGTGGAATTTATAAGACCTTCGAACAATATGAATAATATGAATAAACTTTTGATAATACCTCTGATTCTATCTATTGTCATTATTAGTGGTTGCACTTCTGAAGACCAATCACCAGCGACTTCCTATAAAATCGTACCAGAATCAAAAGAAGTTCTATTACAACAGCGAATAGAATTGTTTTCGACAGCCGCTACTGCTGATGTTTGGCCGCAGCCTAAAAATTGGGATGCAGATGCTGAAGATGATGGTATTATAGTCTATCCAAGTCTAAAGGATATTAATGGTGAACCGATACAATTCGAACGTGTTACATTATCTGTTGATATAGAAGTATGGACAAAAAAAATGAACATGGATTACAAAAAGGTAAAAGATAGACAAATATATAACGGAACTGGGATGATTAATAGTTGGTATGATGGTAATATGTTCATGAACGGTGGTATTAGGGTGCCTTTTGATGATATGAATATTCTTGAATCAGATGATTATGGGTACGTGTTTATTAGGATACATACTCCAGATGGAAAAACATACGAAGCAGAATCAGCATTACCATTTTCTCTTAAACCCTAGGTGTATATATCAATACAAAATCACGAAGAGGGAATTTTTAAAAATGAAAAAAGAATTGACGTAATTATGAAAAAAACTAATAACGTTAAAAAAGAGAAATCAAAAAAGAAGTGGAAACCAAGCGAAAAAAACGCTTTAACAGCTACACTTGCAAGCACAGGATTGGTTATTCTCTTAGTCACACAATACAATCTTTATAGCCTCTTAACGAATATCTGGAGTATAATTGGAATATTTTTTTTCTGGCTTATGGGAATTGGTATCATATCTCTCATATTAAATATAGGAAGCGGTGCATCAAAACTGGCTGATAAAGAAAAAAATATAGGCGAACATGAAAACTAAAAAGAAACAACACTGTCAGCTAGATGATACAGTAACTCATGTTTGGATAGGGACATTTTGTCTGGGTATTAACTTTAAAAAATATAATAGATTATGGAAAAAATTAAGAATCTAGTCCCTTATTTGTTTTTTAGGGAAATAAAAACGGGTGTGAACATGAAAAAGTATTTGATTTTAATTTTACTGGGTATTATTGTTCTATCTGGTTGCACACAAAATAGTGAACAACTTAGACCTTCAAATGCAAAGACAATGTTCTTTAATGCTCAAATAACCGATAATAACCTAAATTTTGGTGTTGTGTTTAAAGATTCAAATAATAATCATGTACCTTCTGATGCAATAGTTGATCTCAAGGTAACCAATGATGACAATGAAACACTGTTCCAACAAAAAATCATAATAAAAATGGAAGGATTTAAAACATCAAGCTATCTATCCAATCCTCTAATGTCTGATTCTATTCCACTATTGGACACTATAACAAAGGCTCTTGAAAAGGGTGGGTCTATAAATGATTTTCGAGAAGCGTATAAGATAATTTCGCATGAAAACACAATTCCCATTTCTTTGATTAAAAAATCAAAGATAGCAAATGGAAAGGTATCGGTGAAAACAACATTAAACGGTGGATCTTTTGATTGGTATGATGTAAAGGTAAAAAACTTACCGCCTTTAGAAAAGTTTTATTCCAATGAAAACACAAGTCAAATTCTAGAGCTATGTAAATGTAAAGATTGTTGGGAAGAAGTTTATCCTGTTGAGTGTTTAAATTCTAAGGCAATACATCCACAAAACTGTATAGATTTTGTAGGAGTACTCATTGAGGGGGGTGATCATTATTATACAGGATCGCAAAAAGAAGAATGTTTTAACGGACTTATATCAAGACAGAATACCACAAAATTATGTGCATCGTTTCCAAAAGAATTTCAATATTCGTGTTTTGCAAGTGTATCTAAAAAGAACTTAGATCCAGAACAATGTAAAGATTTACCATATTCCTACAAATCTGACTGCTATCTACATATAGCGAGAAACAAACCAAACTTTGAACTAAATTTATGTGATGAATTGAACTTAGAAAATAGAATCACATGCTATGCCTATAAAGCTTCTAATAAACATGACTCTGATATATGCTTAGGGTTAGATGACAAATCAAAAAAGCTTAATTGTTACAGTCAATTAGATGAACATCAAGGCGATTTTTGTAGCATACTTAATCCATGCTATGAGTATAACTTCAGAAATTATACACTAGACAAGAATTTACTTGATGAAGAATATTGCTATTACGAGAATGTAACTGGAGGAAAAAATGCTTCATGTTTGGCCTCTTTGGCTATATATGGGGGAAGCCTGGGAGAATGTAATAAGATAGTACCAGGGACAGTAGATCGTGAAGGGTATACATGGCAAGATTACAAATCTGATTGCTACTTTCTAACAGCTTTGAGAAATAATATAACATTTAAGGATTGTGACACACTGGGAATTGATTGGGGTACATGTTATAATGGGGTAATATTAAGAAGCCATGACACATCGCTTTGTAATAATCATACTTCTCCTGAAATGTGCTATTATGTTATGGTTGCCGATGCATGGGGAATTTATGGAGAATTTGGAGATATTTCTTTGTGTTTGAAAACTGGAGACAGGAACCTGATGGAAACTTGTTTTGGTAAAATATACAACCCACTTAACAAAACTATTGAAGATTGCTATACAATGCTACAAATAGCTGGAGGAATTAATTCAAATTTAGAACCTGGAAGTAGTTCAGATTTAGGGAAAAATGCGAGGAAATGTTTTAACGAAGTTGCTATTAACACTCTAAACGTAACTCTATGCAACGACACATTTCCAGAATGGCAAAATGACTGTATAAAAAAGATAAGTCATGTAGTGAATAATTAACATATATGTTTTGAAAGAGCCACCAAACACTTTCTCTAAAAAAATGAATGCTAAAAACTAATTTTACTTAACTAATAGGTTATATAAGTAAGCGGTTTTTGATCAAAAGTATATCACATCTAATTCTCTGTGACTATGGTTTTAGTGACATAAATCCTTATCTTCTTAGTACACTTTTAGCTAAAGTTGGCTATATTTGTTCAGGCGTGGACATATCATAGTTAAACTAACTATGATACATAGTGAGTAAATAGGGTAATTATGGAATATGTGTATTGAGATGTCAGTGACTCCTAATCTAACCTATATAATTATCATAAATTAAAAAGTACCTTCTTTCTACTCAAAAATAGAGGTGAGTATGTACCTTATCTCAGAGCTGCTAACTAGAAAACACGGATATTTCAACTGCGTTTATTTTGCAAGTGGAAAGAAGGAGACGAGGGTTTATACTTTTTCCAGAGTCCGTGAAGAAAGATTAGGTATTTAGTTTATCTCAAACAGATTTTAGGTATTCCCCCTTTCCTCCTGAAATACATCATCAATTGTCTTTAAATCACTGAAGAAAACTTTCGTATCAATAGGTGTTATAAGTCCTGCTAATTTTTCATAAAATTGTTTAGTTGGTGTAAGATCTACAAAGGAGCTTTCACTCTCATCTATTAGGTGTGTATATGATAGGATAAAAACCAAAGTAGTTATTTTTGATATAATTTTTCCACGTTTAGAAAATACATAGTCTATAAGTTTATAGACTTTTTGTTTGTCTAAATATGTTTCATCTTGATGATCAAAAACTGGATTATATTTTTTGTCGAGATATGTGAACTCAGAAAATGCAGTATTTGGGTGTTCTTTTTGAAAATAAATAAGTGTGATCAAAATAGCCTTTATTCCGTCTAAGAGATTGTTGCTATCTACCACCAGATTTCTGATTTCTTCAAAATCAAAAATAAAATTTAAGAATTTCTTCTCTAGCTTTGTAAATTCCACTTTATTGAACTTGGAATACTCGTAGAAAGGGTTTAGAGTAGTTATATATGATTTATTCTTCTTCTCTAAAAATTTCAAATTTTCTAATTTTTTCCTAATTGTTGTAGTCTGGGAACTTCTATTTCTAATAATTTTTCCACATACTCCTCCCCTTCTCTCAGAATTCTTACTACATTGTTTAACATATGTTTTATATTTTGCATGGCAATTTCCACACTTAAAACCATCTAGTGCTTCTTCTATTTCTTTCATTTTCCTCCATTTAGGGAAGCAGAAGATAGCTATATCTTTGGCTTTTCCTGTTTCAATTATTCTCCAGTTATCGGGATATTTAGTTTTAGTCATAATGTTCGATTTTTGATTTTAAGAGTATATATGTTCGATTAATCGAACATTAGATTAAAGTATATTTAAACTTAACGGAGCCATATGAGGAAAAAAATTTCAGAAAAGACCGTGCAGGTGACTGTTTGCTTGCCTGAAAACATAGCAAATTTAGTTGAAAAATATTGTAAAATCACAAATGTTTCATTTAGTGGATTTTGTAGGGAATCCACAATTAGAAGATTAGAGAGCTTATCAATTATCTCGGAAGCCATGAATAGGCACATAGATACTGTAAGTGAGGAATAAAGTATGGAGAAAGAATCGATCAACGGAAATCCATTTGGCCTAAACATTGCACTGTGGGAAAAAATATTAAATAAATTTTTATCTGAAAAAATCGGAGATTTAGAAAAAAAAGAAAAATGATGCCACGGTAACGTATTGCGCACGTGCCTTCGTTAGTAGGAAGAAAATTGGGTTGGACTCCCAGCCGTGGCTTCGGAATAATATGAATTCAATGAATAATTTAAAATCTGGATATAAAAACCCTGCTTCAATAGAAGAGACAACAGTTTACTCCTTTTTAGCTCCAAAAATTATTGAAATTTTTAGGGAAAGATGTAGCAGAATTCATAAAAACGATTTAGCAAACTTATTTTTTCAACGAGTGAGATTCAATAAACAAATTTTTGATTCTGTACTGTCGGTTTTAATTGAACAAAATATCATAGAGCGTGACAATCGCTCATCTTATTTAATTTTATCAAAGGAGGCGGTTGAATGATTGAAAAATTTTTTTGTTTGAATTGCGAACTTGAAGTTCGAGTAGTTTGCATCAACTGTACCAACTTGCATCGTTGTTGTGTAGTGGAAGAGGTGAGGAGAACTTATGACTGAAACAACAGAAATACCTGAGAGATTATGGAATTTTAATTTTGTATTAATAGATGAAAATAATGGTGAAGGAAAAAAACCGCTTGAAACTGTGTGGCAGAAAAAGGAGCATCGATTAGAAGATCCCGTCTTACAAGAACACCTCAAGAAGGGGCACAATTATGGTATTCGATGCGGTCGTACATCACCTATTGTTATTGATGGGAAAAGTTACTTTTTAATTGTGGTCGATTTTGATAAAAAAGAATTTCAAGATAAAATCATGCCATTACTGCCTGAAACATTTACAACAACAAGTGGCAGTCCCAAGAATTGTGTTCATTTGTGGTTTGCTTCCGATGGTGACAAATCTTTCAAAATTTTGGATGAAAATAAAGAAACACTGTGTGATTTATTAGCAGAAGGTAAACAAGTGATTGCACCAGGAAGCAAACATAAATCGGGCAGCACCTATAAGGTTATTAAGGATTTACCACTTGCTTTTGTGTCTTACACTGAATTAGAGGCGTTGCTTAAACCCCACGATAAAACACCAAAAAAACCAGTCAAGCAAAGCTTGTTGCCAAAAATAAAAAGTCTTAATTTGGGTGTAGCAGAGGATATTGTTGCTTCTGTTTCTATGGAAGAAATTTTACAGGAGTTTGGTATTGACACACAAAAAAACCCAACAAATTGCCCATTACACTCTAGCAAAAATGGGAAATGCCTTTCATGGACAGATGAGTTTGCACATTGTTTCCATTGCCAATCCGATAATGTGGGTTGGAACAAATTTTCATTTGTTAAGGAAGTTAAAAATCTAACAAGTAAAGAAACATTTGAATGGTTTGCATCAAAAACAGGAAGGCTGCCAGAATTACAAAAAGCACGAAAAGAATACAATGAAAAAGCAGAAGAGGAAGCGATTAAAGAAATTGAAGAACCAAAAGTTGATACATCACAATTCAATTCCTTAACAACATCAGAACTTTCAAAGATTTTGGGTTTAACAATTAAGAAAGATGAAGCGAATAAAATAATAACTTTTTTAAGCATGCTGTCTGCATACACTGAGGATTCGCAGATCAATATAAGCAATAATGCACCGTCATCGACAGGAAAATCTTATATTCCTTTAGAAATTTCAGATCTTTTTCCAGAGAAAGATGTTAAAATTGTGGGCTACTGTTCACCTACAGCTTTCTTTCATGATGTTGGAACTTGGGATGATAAAAAGAAAAGATATGTAGTTAATCTTGAAAGAAAGATTTTGATATTCCTTGATCAACCCCATACACTATTATTACAACACTTAAGACCCCTACTTTCTCATGACAAAAAAGAAATAACGATAAAGATAACAGACAAGGGGCAAAAAAAGGGGTTGAAAACAAAAAATATTATTATAAGAGGGTTCCCTTCTGTCGTTTTTTGTACAGCTGGTTTGAAGATAGATGAACAAGAAGCAACAAGGTTTATTTTGCTAAGTCCAGAAACTAATCAGGAAAAGATAAGAGAAGCAATTCGTGAAAAAATAAAAAAGGATTCCGATAAATCCGTTTATTATGATTTTTTAAATAGCGACCCTGGAAGAGTTAATTTGAAAGAAAGAATAAGAGCAATAAAACAAGCGGAGATAAAGAACATTATATTTACACAGTCGGTAGCAAATAAACTTGAAACTAATTTTTTTGACAGGATTAAGACATTGAAACCAAGGCACCAAAGAGATATAGGAAGAATCATTGCTTTTGCTAAGACCCTAACAATGCTTAATGTCTGGTTTAGAAAAGTGGAAAACGGGAATCTCGAGGTAAATGAATCTGATGTAACAGAAGCGTTCACTATATGGGATAGCATATCAGAAAGTCAGGAACTTAATCTGCCCCCTTATGTTTTCAATATCTACAAAGAAGTCATTGTGCCATGTTATAGTGAGTTGGGTGGTGGGTTAAGCAGAAAAGATATTCTAAAAAAACATTTTGAGGTCTATGGTAGACCTTTGCAAGATTGGATGTTGAGGCAGCAAATTATTCCCATGCTCGAAAACACAGGATTGATCTCCCAGGAAACAGACCCGAACGATAAAAGAAAGATCTTGACATACCCTACCATCTCACTCACTATATCTCAAAACAATAGTGAGCCAGACGGTGGGGTAGGGAAAAATATCCCTGAAAACCAAACAAACCTGACTACCAAAATCAGCAAGACAATAGTAAGTCCCAGAGATAACAATCCCCTAAATCCACCAGCCCCCATTCTACTCATAAAGGTTGAAGCTCTTATAGAGTCTTTTGGTAGCGATGAAATACCTATAGATGAAATTTACAAACTCGCAGACAAAAAGCTCCTAATTTCTAAAAATGTGGTTAGTTACGCAATAGAAGATTTACTTAAGGCGGGCTTCTATTTTGAGTCGTCACCTGGTATTTTGAAGAAGTTATGAAAAAAATCAAGATAATTAAAATACAAAACAAAGACTTGGAGTTACTACAACAGCTGTCGGAATGTAGGGACATATTGAGAAAATTGTTAGGTTGTGATACTACTGAAAGTAAAGGGATGTCAAATGGTACAGTGTAATTTTGTTAAATCTGATTGTCAAAACTGTTCAGCACAAGCAATGAAGGGCGACAGTTTCTGTTTCTCCCACTCTGAAAACGAAATTGTAGTTGAGAAAAGAGAACAAGCCAATAAACTCGGCGGTGAGCGAAGTGTGAGATATGATGATTTCTCAGAAGAGAACGTGTCTATACAAAGTGTGGATGATGTTGTCAAACTTCTCGAGTCAACAATTAATGCAGTTAGGAAAGGAAAATGCAGACAAATCATGCCAACTGCATCGGCTACCTAGCCAACCTGATGCTATCCGCTTTCGAGAAAAGAGACTTAACAACAAAAATAGAAATGTTAGAAAACGTTGTAATGGTAAGGAAGGCTGCGCTATGAATCCAGAAAAATTGATAGAAAAGGCGTACGAAGCATTGACCGCAGAAGAGAGGATAAAAGTACTAGACCAGTTCGCTTTTCAGATAGCAAAGAAGAGGGTTGCAGGAGAAGATGCCTCGATTCTTTTGGCTGAATTAGAAAGAATTTATGAGACAGTGCCACCCAACCAAGAGTTTGAATACACCCAAAAATTGTTGGAATATCTTAAGTCAGAATGGGAAAAAGACAGCGTAAGGCACGGTGTTTATAGTCTGCTTTACAGGCAACTGTTAAACGAGGCCATGCTGAGAGAATGTATAAACAGGATGAAGATGTTTATTGCCTTTCAGAATATAGCTGCTGGCCTAAAGAAAGAAAAAGTTGAGAGTGATAAAATCCTAGCAGCGTTTAACATCTTGTTGTTAAGAGGGGTTGATTTTGATGAAGAAGATGGGCTAACCCCAGAACAAAGATTACAGTTGGCTTTGAGCTTTGAGTGCGAGAACGCAAAGAAGTTGACTCTAAATGAATTTGAATTAAAAGAAATAGAAAAGATTGAGGCTGAGATAAACACCATTCTTGATCTGGTCTACAAAGAGCAGGAAGATATAAAGCAGGAATTATGCATTCTGTTAGAAGATGATAAATCACTTCTTCAGATGGTAGATGGAAAAGAGATAACATCGAAAATAATCTTCGATGTTTTCCATCAGCTAATATTAAAATCAAAGGTTTACTGACTATTTACAGAGATTTGGGATTCATAACTATAGTAAAAGGGTACGGTATTATTCTTTGTAGACAACCAATTAAATTGAATGTATTATTATAGGATGGAAAAGAAATATAATAGGGGGATTATAGTATGTCGGAGAAGAGCAGTATAGAATGGACTGATTCTAGCTGGAATCCTGTTACTGGTTGCACCAAAATTAGTTCTGGTTGTGCTAATTGTTATGCAGAGAGATTGTCTAAAAGATTACAAAAAATGAATCCAAAGGGAAAATATCGCAATGCGTTTAAAGTAGTACTTCATCCCCAAGATTTAGAATTACCATTAAAATGGAAAACACCAAAAACTATTTTTGTAAATAGTATGTCAGATCTTTTCCATAAAGATGTTCCTGATAATTTTATTAAAAAAATATTCGATGTCATGGAAAAGGCAAATTGGCATACTTTTCAAATTCTAACTAAAAGACCAGAAAGAATGAACTATTTCACAAATAATGTTTTTAAAAAAATACTGCCTAATGTTTGGTTAGGTACATCAATGGAAGATAGAAGGGTTATCCATAGATTAAAGGAGCTAAAAAGCACTAAAGCTAAAATACGATTTATAAGTTTTGAACCATTGATAGGACAAATAGGAAAAGTAAGTCTAAAGGGAATTCACTGGGCTATCGTTGGTGGTGAATCTGGAAAATATCATAGACCTATCAAAGAAGAATGGGTACTTGAGATCAGAGATCAATGTAAAAGTCAAAATGTTCCGTTTTTCTTTAAACAGTGGGGTGGTCTAACATCTAAGTCTGGTGGTAGGCTTTTAAAAGGAAAAACGTATGATGAATATCCTTATATTTCAAAAGATCCTAGCATCATATTAGGTATGGGATCAAATGTCAAAAAAACCAAAAAGACAGATAGCGGATTACATTAAAAATTATACGCAAGCTAATGTAGAAATTAAAAATTCTTCTGATATTTTTAATGAAGAAGGCTTTGATTCATGGAGCTTTAAAAAACTAATAATTCTTGAGTATTATATAAAGGGCTATCTTAACACTCTCAAAAAAAATGGTTACAAATGTTTCTTTATTGATATGTTTAGTGGTTCTGGAGCTAGCATGATCTCAGATAAAATCAGTACAATTGGTTCCCCTATAATCTCTATTTTGAGTGGTGTTTTTCCCATAAAGATAAATGAAATTAGGAGATTTGATAAATGGTTTTTCTTAGAAAAGGAAGATAATTATTGCAATGCATTAGAAAAGAGAATAGACTCGACTATAAGTATCATAAACAAAGAAAAGAAACTAAATTTATCGAGAGATAAGGAAATATTTGTATATCGTGGTGATTGTAATGAAAATGTTGATAGAGTTGTTAGTCAAATAAAACAAAATTATGAAGGCCCAAAGATAGCAACCCTGACTTTTGTTGATCCTTATAATCTAGGACAATTTAGATTGAAATCATTAGAGAAAATATCAAAGTTAGGTCATGCAGATATAATATTTACCATACCCACTAGCGATTTCAAAAGAAATATAAAAACATATAAAAACATAAAAGAGCTTATACCAATTACAGAGTCAGAATTAGATGCTGTGAGAAAAGAAAAAAGTAAAATAACGGATGAGGATCTTGTTCTTATGTTTGCAAAAAATATATCGCATTCAACAGAAACAGCAATTCGTTATTCACCAAATGGTGTGATAGCAAAAAATAGGAAAGAAAGTGAAATATATAGAACGGTTTTATTCTCAAAATCGAAAGCAGCCCCTAGTATACTGGGTAATTTATTTGTAGAATTAAATAAACTAACAACAAATGATATTGATGGATTATTAAAAAAGATACATGGAAGTCAATCAGATTTGAAAGGATTCCTTTCAAGTGAACGTGTCTAATAAATAACCAATAACACAGTGTATGAGCTTTGTCTCATACAGA
>CAYPFW010000006.1:0-1705 GCA_964410585.1 uncultured archaeon
GATTTCCATCGTAGTCTAAAACTTCTAAAAAAAGATCGCTGCCAGGAACAAAATTAATAACCAAATTTTCAATATCGCCTTCAACTTTCAAATCCTGAATAACGCCCAAGCCTCTTCTGCTTTCTACTTTAATATTATAAGTTCCATTTCCAATTTTCCTAAATTCAAAATACCCCTTATCGTTCAATATTGTTTCTCGCCTTAAAAGCTTTCCAGCATCAGACTCGTTGTATACCCAAGAATTTGCTGGTTCAATTTTAACATGAACCCATTTCTCAAGAGTGTCAGTATCGCCTTGCACATGGCCCTTTACTTTGTGCCCGGGTGTTTGATAAAGTGTTTCAAATACTCTGTTTTCTAAAGAAACGTCTGCGAAAACTTTAGCTCCATATTCTCCATGCTTGGCGAGAATAAACCAACTTTTTTCATTTGCCTTGCTCTTAGGAACCTTGAAAGAATATTTTCCATTTTCATCGCTTACAGAATCAGCATCCGAAACATCACTGTGTTTAAAGCCTTCTTTTGTTATCAAAAGCATTTTTGCGTCAGCCAAGCTTCCTTTCTCGCATCGTATCTCTCCTGAGATTGATTCTTCCTGTTCAAGCAAAAATTCTTTTAGTTCATTTGACGGAACTATATCTTCTAATTTTTGAGGAACATGCTTGTCAGATTCTATCATAATTGTATATGGAGCTTTTGGAAGCAACAACTTAAAAGTTCCATCATTTCCCGCGAAGGTTGAATCATAAAAACTATTTTCAGAATCGTTAAACTCTATTTTTGCCCCCCTCACAGGCATTCTGCTTTCTTTCTCAAGCACAATACCATTAAATAAAGTTTCATCAGGAAAGATAATCTTAGAAACAACATCTTTATCAAAAAGCGCAATATCCTTTGAACGTGTTGTTTTACCCTTAGTTCCTTTTATAACATAAACACCAGGTTCGAGTTCATTTGATTCAAATAGACTTTCTCCTTTTTCTTTTAAAGCATAACCTTCATGTTCAAAAGGGTGCACAAGAGATATGCTAGCTTCAGCATCTGGAACAATTGCATCTTTTTCATTTACTATTTTAAAAGAAACCTTCGCGCCTTTTGAAAAAGTCATTTCGAAAGGTTTTCCAGGATAAACTCTTTGCAAACGCTGCACTTTGTCGCCATATCTTGCAAAAACCTGATAAACCATATCGCTAGGCACGCGCATTTTTGCCATTCCATTTTCATCGCTTATTGTTTTTTCAAGATTCCCAAAATTGTCCCCCATAAATTCAGCTTTTTCAGGACGAACTTCAGCGCCTTTCAGAGGACCGCCGTCAAAATTCTTTATTTTGCCAATCAAGGTGTATTCTTCCCGAGATTCTGAAGCGCTTCTTTTTTCAGTATTTTCATTTTCCTCGAATTTTCTTGGGGAGATAGGGTTTGTTTCTAATTTTTGCAAATTCGGCAGAGGCAAATCTAAATCATTTTGAACATCTCGAGAGTCCTCTATACTTGTTTCAGTTCGCTTAGGTGCGCCATCTTGGTTCATAAGGTAATACCCCAACCAGCCAGCTAACCCTATAGCAAGAGATGCAGCTCCAATCCTTATTTTGTTCTTCAAATCCATGTAAAAACTAGTTTTTACGTATTATTTAAACTTGCTTATGAGAAGGCATTGTCAAGTTAATGAGGTATAATTTCCTAAGGTCTTACTATCCAATTAGCG
>CAYPFW010000007.1:0-1562 GCA_964410585.1 uncultured archaeon
TTGTTTTTGATCAAAATTTTTCCTAAAAAGTTTGTAGCCAAATTCTGTTGTTTTTCGTGAATGTTTTTCTAAAAGGTTCAGCCAAATCCAGAGCAAAATCCAGTAATATCTCTTTGCACAATTACTAGTAATATCAGTCATCTATAGCATTTCCTAAAGCTTGATTCCAGCCAAATCATGTTGCTGAAAACAATTAGATAATTATTTAAATCCTATAGCATCATAATCTTTGTGATGCAAAATGGAAACTGAACTTGGAAATCAAATATACACCAAATTGAACAAAATAGAAAACGAGATAGAAGAGATAAAGGTATTAGTTACATTAAATAAAACATCTAAACGAAAAAATTTAGTGTCTCTAAAAGGTATGGCAAAACTGCTGGTATCAGAAAAAGAATTAGACAAAACCATAGAAGAATCAAAGAAGTCTTTATTCAAAGGTGCAAGTTATGCTTTACGTAGCTGATACTCATATATTGATTAAGTATTTAAGTAAAATTTTACCCAGAAGGTTAGAAACAATTTTCAATGAATGTGAAATTGGCAAACATACTATTTTTGTACCTACAATTGTGCTGGCAGAAAGCTATTATTTGATAAAGAAAAATAAAGTCAGCATAAATCTTCAAGAGGTTATAACTAAAATTGAAGGTAGTGAGAATTTTAGGATAGTCCCTTTCAATTTAGACATTCTAAAACTATTTTTTGATGCAAAGGAGTTTGAGTTGCATGACTTAATAATTGTAGCTACCTCCAAATATCTCAATGCAAAATTGATTACTCAAGACAAAGATATAATCAGATCAAAAAATGTTGAAGTTATTTCATAAAATAAAGCAAATCCAGTTGCTGCACAGCTAGCCATCCTGTGTTGTTTTTTCAGCCAAATTCCATTGTTTTTGATCAAAATTTTTCCTAAAAAGTTTGTAGCCAAATTCTGTTGTTTTTCGTGAATGTTTTTCCAAAAAGGTTCAGCCGTTTTTAGTTGCTTTCTTAGCAAGATTGTGTTGCTTTATTAAAAATCACCGATAGTTATTTAAATACCTTTTCACCAATAACATTCATGAAAACTTTCACTGCCATTCTTCAAAAAGAAGAAAATATGTATGTTGCCAAGTGTTCCGAAGTAGGAACAGTTAGCCAGGGCATCACAATTGATGAAGCTATAACTAACTTAAAAGAAGCAACAGAGTTATACTTAGAAGAATTTCCGTTAAAAAGATCCACACACCCAATTCTAACAACCTTTGAGGTGCCGGAGATTGGCACTTAAAAAAATTTCTGGAAAAGAATGTGTTAAAATTCTTTGCAACAAATTTGGTTTCAAGATAAAAAGACAAAAAGGAAGTCACATCGTTCTCCGAAAAGAAACTCTTGAAGGCGCTGTTGGAACAGTTGTTCCGAATCACAAAGAGCTCAAGATAGGCACCTTAAAAGGAATCTTAGAACTTGCAAAAATAACAGAAGAGGACTTCGAAAAATATCAGTAAGGTTCTCATAAACCAGCCAGCCACAACCCCAAACTCAGCCTTCCCAGCCAAAATCCCGCCTAACCCCCA